>JANXXC010000260.1 GCA_025350765.1 Holophagaceae bacterium
CTGACCTAAACGCAGCATTCAACTAACATGTCCAACACTCCCAGCCTCACTCCACCGGCAGACGGCGCGGCCATCACTCGACAAAATGGTCGTCTCGTCGTTCCCGACAACCCGATTATTCCGTTCATCGAAGGCGACGGCACCGGCGCAGACATCTGGCGTTCGAGTGTGCGTGTGCTCGATGCCGCCGTGGCAAAGGCGTACGGCGGCACGCGCAAGATCGCCTGGATGGAGGTCTTCGCTGGCGAGAAGAGCTTCACGCAATTCGGCAACTGGCTGCCTGACGAAACGGTCGAGGCGTTCAACCGGTACCTGGTCGGCATCAAGGGACCGCTCACGACCCCGGTCGGCGGCGGCATCCGTTCGCTGAACGTCGCGCTCCGGCAGATGCTGGATCTCTACGTCTGCCTGCGCCCCGTGCGCTGGTTCAAGGGCGTGCCTTCCCCCGTGAAGCATCCCGAAAAAGTGGACATGACGATCTTCCGCGAGAATTGCGAAGACATTTACGCGGGTATCGAATTCGAGCAAGGCAGCGAATCCAACGCCAAGTTCCTGGCCTTTCTCAAGGAGACCTTTCCCAAGGAATTCGCCAAAATTCGCTTCCCCGACAGCTGCGGCATCGGCATCAAGGCCGTGTCGCAAGAAGGCACCGCGCGGCTGGTGCGCGCCGCTATCCAGTACGCCATTGATACGAATCAGAAGAGCGTCACCCTGGTCCACAAGGGCAACATCATGAAGTTCACCGAGGGTGGCTTCATGCGCTGGGGCTATGAGCTGGCGAAGCAGGAATTCGGCGCCGTAGAAATCGACGGCGGGCCCTGGTGCAAATTGCCCAACGGCATTGTCATCAAGGACGCCATCGCCGACATCACGCTGCAGCAGGTACTCACTCGCCCCGAGGATTTCGATGTCATCGCGACCTTGAACTTGAACGGCGACTACCTCAGCGACGCGCTGGCGGCCCAGGTGGGCGGCATCGGCATCGCGCCCGGCGGCAACATCAACTACGTCACGGGCCACGCGGTGTTCGAAGCCACCCACGGCACCGCCCCCAAGTACGCCAATCTTGACAAGGTGAATCCGGGTTCCGTGATCCTCAGCGGTGAGATGATGCTTCGCTACATGGGCTGGACCGAAGCCGCCGATGCCATCATTCAGGCCATGGACAAAGCCATTGCGTCCAAACAAGTAACGTATGACTTCGCAAGGCAGATGGAAGGCGCCACAGAGGTTAAGTGCAGCGGCTTCGCTGACGTGATCATCGCGAATTTGTAGGGCGATAATAAACACCACGCGCAGGAAGCGGAGAAAGACAATCTCTTCTCCTCTGCTTCCCTCTGTCTTTTTTTGCGGTGTTTTCGCGTCTTTTCGCGGTTCAGATCTTGAAGCGCACTCTCTGGTCGCCAGTGATTTCAACGGTCTGACGGGTACCCTTCACCGTGAGGACATGCCGCCCCCGGCTGAGGGTGATGGTGGAACCGCCGTCGCTATCCACCCCGGTGGGCGAGCCATCCACGCTCACTTTGTCGGAGCCGGGGTAGGTTTCCACCGTAATGTGCGCGGTGCCAGGCACATTCACGGGAACGGTTTGGCCGGGTTTCACGGTCATGATCCGCGTTTCGCGGAAGTAGAGCGCGGCATTGCTCAGCTCAACTTTGTGCGCGCCTTGGGGAATGGGAAGTTTGATCGAGTTGCTGAGTTCCCCCGCATCCTTTCCATCAATGCGCACTCGCACTGGAAATCCGCCGCTGAGCTTCAGACTGCCGGCCGCCGTGGGATCCAGCGGCGATTTGTCGTCGGGATTTTCGAGCTTCAGGGCGCCTTCGGGTTTCTCACCCATTTGGTAATTTCGATCAAAGCGGAGTTCGCCCTTTTGCAAGGAGAGGTCATGCTTCTGCCCCTGATTCCACACCACAGTGAGGGGCGTGACTCCAGTTTTTTTGTCGCTATCGAAAGTCACGGTGGCGCCCGCAGGCTCACTGGTGAGCGTGATCTCGCCCTCGATGGGCTTGAGCTTCAGCTCAGGCAATGGCTTGCTGGAATCGTAAGTGAATTCCAAAGATTCAAAGCCCTTGTGGTTGATCTGCACCTTCTGGCCGTTCTTCAACGAAACATTCATGCTTTCCATCACCTTGCCATCCACCTGAACCTGAGAACCTGGGGGCTCAGACTTGAGCAGGACCCGCTGCCCACCCTTCATCACGTACAACCCAACGCCGGTGAGCAGGCCCAACCCCAGGATGGAAGCGGCGATAAGGCCGCCCCGACTCTTGCGTTGCGCCACCATGAGGGCGGGTGAGCGCTCCATCATCGTCTCGTCGTGAGCGCGGGACACGATGGGCGGCATGGGTACGTCGCCACTCAGGTGCATGATGCCAAGCAATTCCCGCCGCTCGGTCTTTTCGATTTCCGTGGCGGCGTCCATCAGGTCCTTGACGAAGACCGAGCAGGTGGGATAGCGGTCCGCGGGCTTCTTGGCCAGGGCGCGGAAGAAGATCCGCTGCCAGCCGCCCGGCAGGATGCCCAGCACCGGCGGCTGCACTTCGACAGGGGGTTCATTCACGATGCGGTAGAGGATCGTGTTGATGGAGTTGCCGGGGAAGGGTGAAACCCCCGAGAGCATCTCGAAAACCAGCACCGCGAAGCTGAAGAGATCCGAACGGCCATCCACCGTGCCCTCGCGGATTTGCTCAGGACTGGCGTAGCTTGGGGTGCCCAAGAATGTGCCTGTCTGGGTGAGATTCGCGTCCTCCCGCTTGGCGATGCCGAAGTCCATGAGCTTGGGCCGCCCGTCCTCAGTGATCATCACGTTGCCGGGCTTCACGTCTCGATGGACGATGCCCGCGGCGTGGGCATGGTCCAGGGCTTCGGCCACCCCCGCCGCGATGCGAATCTTGTCTTTGAGCGCAAAGGGATTCCCAGACTTGATGATGTCGTCCAAGGGCTGGCCCGGCACGTATTCCATGGCCAGGAAGGGACCAAGATCGCTTTCGCCAACATCGTAGATCGCCACGATGGCCGGGTGGTTCAGCAACCCGGAAATCTCAGCCTCCCGCTGGAACCGCAGCATGAATTCCTGGCGGTCCGCGTCACTGCGCATGGCGTCCATCTTCACGACCTTGACCGCCACCTTGCGCTTGATGCGGGGGTCTTCGGCCAGGTAAACGCTCCCCATGGCCCCTGAACCCAACAACCGTTTGATCTCGTAACGGCCGATGGTCGCGGGCAGAGAGTTTTGGGGTCCGTCCATGGTCACCTGAAAAGTGGATTCCAAAATCGTACCGAAATCGGCCCTTCTTGGCTTGATAAAGCCGATAAAAACTTTTGAATTTCCAAGGATTCCTGTCAAAATAAGGCGTTCCTGTATGTCAATTCCACCTGCACTAGGGAAAGGGTCCACCCCATCATGGAAGCGCTGAAGACAACCGTTCTGGTCGCCTACTTTTCCATTCTCACCATCCTCAGCATCTACGGCGCCCATCGCCTGTGGATGCTCTGGCTCTACTATCGTCACAAAAAAGACGTGCCCCAGCCCATGGGGGATGCCAACTACCTTCCGGTGGTCACGGTGCAGCTGGCGGTCTTCAACGAGATGAACGTCGTGGAACGCTTGGTGGACTATGTGGCCGCCATGGACTGGCCCAAAGAGAAACTGGAGATCCAGTTGCTCGACGACTCCACGGATGAGACCGTCCGTTTCGCCAGCGCCGTGTGTGAGAAATACCAGCGCCTGGGCTTCGACATCCAATACATTCACCGAACGGATCGCACGGGCTTCAAGGCCGGCGCCCTATCCAACGGCCTGAAAACCGCCAAAGGCGAAGTGGTCGCAATGTTCGATGCGGACTTTCTTCCCACCGAAGATTTTCTCCGCAAAGCCGTGCCGCATTTCGCCGATGGCAAGGTCGCTTTCGTCCAGGGTTGCTGGGCCCACATGAACCGCGACTTCAGCCTGCTGACCCAAGTGCAAGGCATTCTGCTGGACGGCCATTTCATCTTCGAGCACACCGCCCGCCATCGTTCCAATGCCTTCTTCAACTTCTCGGGCACGGCAGGCATGTGGCGCGTCGCGGCTATTGCGGACGCGGGTGGTTGGCAACACGACACCATCACCGAAGACGCCGACCTCAGCTATCGCGCTCAGCTCAAGGGCTGGAAGGGCGTGTACTTGAAGGATCTAGTCGTGCCTGCGGAATTGCCCGTGGACGTCAACGCCTTCAAGAGCCAGCAGCATCGCTGGGCCAAGGGCAACGCCCAGGTCATCCGCAAGCTCATGAAGACCATCTGGACCAGCAACGAAAGCCTGCACACCAAACTGGAGTGCTGGTTCCATCTCACCGCCAACTGCAACTACCTGCTGATGGTCGTGCTGGCGGTCATCATGGTGCCCTGCATGGTCCTGCGCGCCGGAACGCCTTGGTACGTGCTGCTCGCCACCGATGGTCCCTTCTTCTTGCTGAATGCCGTCAGCGTGGGCCTCTACTTCGGCCTCTCGCAAAAAGAGCTTACGGATAACACCGGCTGGACCAAACGCCTCAAGTACATCCCGGCCCTCATGAGCCTGGGCATCGGCCTGGCGATGAACCAGACCAAGGCCGTGCTGGAAGGCTTCTTCACCGATGACAAGGAATTCAAACGCACTCCGAAACTCGGCATGGATGCCTTCGGCAAGGCCCGGAGCAAGCGAGCCTACAAGGTGCCCAAGAGCCTGGTCACCTTCCTGGAAGCGGGCTTTGCCGTTTATTATCTGGCCGCGGTGGTGTTCTCCATCTACATCCGCAAATGGGCCTCGGTACCCTTTCTGGTGCTCTTCTTCAACGGCTTCGCCTACATGAGCGTCTTCTCCCTCATGGATGTCCAGCTCTTCCGCCGCCTAGCCATGGAAGAATTGGAAGACGAAGAAAGCGCGTCGTCCTTCATCCAGTAGTCCAGCCTTGATTGATTTCCACTGCCATTCCTTTTTCTCCGACGGCACCGACACGCCCGAGGACTTGGCCCACCTCGCCAATGAAGCGGGCCTTGACGCCCTAGCGCTCACCGACCACGACACGATGGATGGCCTGCCCCGTTTCCTCGGACAGCAGCCGCGGGTGACGACTCGGCTCGTTCCGGGCCTCGAACTCAGCTGCCGATTCCTGGGCCGTTCCCTGCACGTTCTGGGACTCTTCGTGAATCCTCTGGACACCGCCTTCCAAGCGCGTCTGGAGGGCCTGCGGCAGCGCCGAGAGGACCGTAACCTCCGCATGGTGGAAAAGCTCCAGGCCATGGGCCTCACCATCACCTGGGACCAGGTGCAAGCCCAGGCCCAGACCGCGCTGGTGGGCCGACCCCACTTCGCCAAGGCACTGGTGGCCTGCGGCGCGGCCAGTTCAAGCCAAGAGGCTTTCCTTCGCTTTGTGGGGGATCATGCGCCGGGCTATGTGGAGCGCGAAGAACTGGAACCCGAAGTCGCCTCCCGTTGGATCTGGGAAGCTGGCGGAATTCCCGTGGTGGCCCATCCAGGGCGCTTCGGCCGGGGCTTCATCTGGGATGAGGCCATGCCCGTGCTGCGAAAGGCCGGTATGGCGGGTTTTGAGGCCTTCTATGGCGGCTATAGCCCCTCAGAGGAAACCTACTTCAACGGCCTAGCGGCAAGGCTCGGTATGGCCCGCAGCGGCGGCAGCGACTATCACGGCGCCAACAAACCGGGCCTTAGGCTCGGCGTGGGGCGCGGCAACCTCAAAGTCCCCTTCGAACTGCTCGCGGAACTGGAAAAGGCGAAGCAACAAGGCATTGGCATTTAGGGTTGTAATGCCATTCCCTGGAACCTTGGTACTATCGCAGCGAGGATTCCCATGGCTCAAAAGATTCTGCTGGTCGAGGACGACCCGATCAACGTCAAGTTCATCGAGGTGGTGCTAACCCGCATGGGCGGCTACGAAGTGGTGGTGAGCGAAGATGTGGACGAGATCCTCGCCATCGCCAAAACCGGCACCCTGGCGGGCATCATCATGGATATCAGCCTGGCCCGCAGCAGCTATCAGGGAAAGAAGGTGGACGGCATCTTCATCACGAATCTGCTCAAGGCCGATGCGGAGACGAAGAAAATCCCCGTGCTGCTGGCCACGGCCCACGCCATGTACGGCGACCGGGAAAAGTTTCTCGCCGAGACCGGCGCCGAAGGCTATCTCAGCAAGCCCATCCACGATCCCGATGCCTTCCTGCGGGAAGTGCAGAGCGTGGTCAAGAAGCCGTGAAGCCGAAATATCAGGGCAGGCCTTCGGCCGATGTCACGGCCTTCCGCCTGCTCATCGAGTACGACGGCAGCCGCTTCGCCGGATGGCAAAAACAGGGCGTCAAGCAGACCGCCGACGGGGTGCGCACCGTGGCGGGCATCCTCGAAAAGATTCTTCACGAGGCGGGTTGCGACGCCTTGATGCTCATGGGCTCGGGCCGCACCGATGCCGGCGTTCATGCGCTGGGCCAGGTGGCCCACCTGCACCTTGCCGCGAAGCGTTCGCCCAAATTGGACGAACTGCAGCGCCTCTTCAATGACGCCCTGCCCCACGATCTCGCGGTGCGCGAGGTACGCCCCTGTTCAGCCGCCTTCCACGCCCGCCATGACGCCATGGAGCGCAGCTACCTCTATCAACTCAGTCGCCGTCGCAGCGCCTTCGCCAAGCCCTATGCCTGGTGGGTGAAAAGACCCCTGGATCTGCGCGATCTCACCGCAGCTTGGAAGTCCTTTGAAGGCAATCAGGACATGAGTTCCTTTTCGGATTTAGAACTGGGTGAAAAACCCCAATGCCAAATCCGAAGGTGCGAAATGGTGGAGTCGGGATCCTTGATTCTTTTACGGGTGACCGCCAGTCATTTTCTCCGTCGACAGGTGCGCCGCATGGTCGGAGCATCAGTGGCATGCGCGCTCGGAGATGAAGATCCTAAGAGCATCGCCGCCGATCTGAAAACCCCCAGCGAGGAAGCAAATCTCCACTGGGGCAAACTCGCCGCGCCCAGCGCGGGACTGTTTCTGGAGCGCGTGCGCTACACGGGAGATCCGGAGATTGGCATACTCAAACCGCTCGTGGACATTTACTGAAGGCACGGATGCCAATGATGAAAAACAAAAAATGCCACGGATTTCACGGATTCACACGGATTTGATTCGTCTAAAGGTCGGCATTGCGGGGGATGGTTTCAAAAAAAAGTGAAGCCGTAGATTTCGCAGATTCCGCAGATGAACCCCCATCCAACTCGTCGCCATTTTTCATCCGTGTAAATCCGTGTAATCCGTGGCTGAATTCTTTTCCTTTCTTCCCATTTTCCCGTGGCCATTCTTTTCCCCGGAGCGTCCAATGCCCATCACCCGCGACGAGGCCTGGCAGCTACTATGCGATTGGACGCCTTCTGAAAAGCTCCGTGTCCACGCCCGGGCCGTGGAGCTGGTGATGCGGGATCTCGGGACCCACCTTCGCGCCGATGTGGAAGCCTTCGGCATCGCGGGACTGCTGCACGACGCGGATTACGATCAGTGGCCCGCCGAACATCCCAAGCGCATCGTGGCCTGGCTCAGTGAGCGCGGTGAAGCCTCCATCGCCCACGCCGCGGAACGCGTCAACGACTTTGAGACAGGAAGTTGCCTGAATTCTCGCTCGGGCCCACGCGCTGCGGAGAGGCGCCGGGACCATGGACAGGCTTCGGATT
>JANXXC010000066.1 GCA_025350765.1 Holophagaceae bacterium
TGACGGTGCCCGCGACCGTGCCTGTCTGGGCCCCGTCAGCCAAAAGGATGGAGCCGCTGAGTGCCAGCAACGCGGCTACTCGACCAAGATTCAGGGAATTCCTAAGCATTGATGCCTCCAGGAAGGGTTGGGTGGAAGAAAGGTGCGCAAGGCGTGAACAGCGTTTCATAAATGTTTTAATTACAGCATTAACAATTATACAAATCGATCCGATATGCCTCGTTTCAAAAGGAGAGAAAGAAATGTTCGTGACATATTTTCACGAAGAATTCACCTCGGCAAGTTATTTTTTCCCCCTTGAAACTTTTCCAGATATTAGGACATGAAACCCACTTCAGAGCCAGTTTGAATGACATCACCCCTCAGTTTCCCCCTCGGCCGCCTCGGGAACCTCGTCTTCCAACTCCAGCCTTTTCATCTTTTCCAGGAATGTGGTGCGCTTCAGGCCCAGGAGTTCCGCGGCTCTTTTTTTGTTGCCCCTGGTGATGGCGAGGCTTTGGAGCATGAGGTTCCGCTCCACCTCGGAGACCACGTGGTTGAGGTCCAGGCCCTCAGGGGGGATGCCGAGAAAACCACCGCCCTCATAGCCTGGGCTGCCCGCTGGAGCTACCTCCTCCTGCTGCTGGCCAGCGGCTGTCCATTGAGAGGGCTCCTCCGCCAGTACCTCGCCTTCAGGGATCCGCTCCATCAGGAAGGCGAAATCCTGACGAGTCAGAACGGGGCGCCCTCCGGCTAGGACCACCGCCCGCTCGATAGCGTTTTCCAATTGGCGGACGTTTCCGGGCCAGGGCATGGACATGAGCAAAGGGTCCACGGAAGGGTGCAGTGCCTTGGGGTAGAGGCTGTGTTCCCGCGCTTTGCGGTTCAGGAAATGCTGGGCCAGAAAGGGCACTTCGTCTCGACGTTCCCGCAGGGAAGGCAACTGAATGGGTACCACGTCCAAGCGGTAAAACAGGTCCTCTCTGAAACTGCCTTCCTGGACCTTCTTCCAAAGATCGGAATTGGTGGCGGTCACCACGCGCACATCCACCTTCACCGGGGAACCGCCACCCAGGGGTTGGACTTCCCGCTCCTGGAGCACGCGCAACATCCGGACCTGGGCCGCCAGGGGCATGGTGCCCACTTCATCCAGGAAGAGGGTTCCCCCATGGGCTTCCCGGAACTTTCCGGGGGTGTCCTTCCGCGCATCGGTGAAGGCGCCTTTGTTGTAGCCGAAAAGCTCAGATTCCACGAGGTTCTCGGGGATGGCGCCGCAGTGCACCGCCACAAAGGGCTGGTCCCGGTCTTCGCTCATCTGATGGATGGCGCGAGCGATGACTTCCTTGCCGGTGCCACTCTCCCCGCTCAGCATGACCGTAGCCCGGGTAGCCGCCGCCGCCCGCGCCCGGGCGACCACCGAGGCCATGGCGGGTCCAAGGCCCACCAGCCCGAGGCCCAGGGTCTGAGACGGCGTGAACGGAGCGGAAGGTCCGCTGAGGGGTCTTAGTCCTGCTTGAGGAATCTCATCCTGCATCAGGCCCCATCGCACGGAGCCGAGGCGGCTCCAGGCCGCCAGAGCCGAGGGACTGAGCGGGGAGGATCCCGGTTCCCGGAGCAACAGGATGGGCAGCGCGCCGACCTCCCCCAGAAGACGCAGCAAGGAAGGCGGTGGTTCGTTCCCTGAGGCGTTGATGGCCCAGAGATCCGTGTCCCTTGGAGGCAGGGCTGGCGAAGCCCCGCGATCCAGGCTGATCTCCCAGGCCGAGGCCCAGGCGTGTTCCAGTCCTCCGCTGGACTCGCCCAGGGTAGACCAATGGAGTCGGTGGCTTGCGTTCATCATGAATCCGGAGGCGAGTTTCCTTGAGCCTAAGGACCTACTCTCCGATGTAAAGCCAAAAATCCGTCACATGCCGGTTCCCGTTAGCATGCATGAAGATTTCTGGAGAATTTCATGGCGCTGCTCGAATCCACCATGACGCCTCTGAGAAGCCCCTGTCCGGACTTTACCTTGCCCGGTGTGGATGGGCGGACGTGGAGCCTGGGTGATTTCCACGCCCCGACCCTGCTCGTGGTGGTGATGTGCAACCACTGCCCTTATGTGCAGGCGGTGGACGGCCGCATCAACCAGTTGGCAAAGGATTTCCTGGGCCGCTGCGACGTGGTGGGCATCAACCCCAACGACGCGGAGGCCTACCCCGAAGACAGCTTCGACGCCATGCGCTCCCGTGCCCGAGAACAAGGATTCCTTTTCCCCTACCTGCAGGATGAAAGCCAAGCGGTTGCCAAAGCGTTCGGCGCCGTGTGCACGCCGGACTTCTTCCTTTATGATGATGGGCGGGAGCTGCGCTACCGTGGCCGCCTGGACGACAACTGGAAGGACCC
>JANXXC010000069.1 GCA_025350765.1 Holophagaceae bacterium
CCGCGATGAGGTCCTTAGCCTGAGTCTTGAGGGTCGAGATCAAAGGAGGCTCCGGGATGGGAAGAAGGGCCTTCGGAGAAAAACGCGGCCCCAGCGTAGTTGCTGGGGCCAGACCAGAGTGGCAGGGGAGACAGGGATCGAACCTGCGACCGACGGATTTGGAGTCCGCAACTCTACCAGCTGAGCTACTCCCCTAGCGAAGATCCGAGCCGCGCGCCGAAAGAGAACAGAGCGGCGGCCCGGAGTATTACTTTAGCTTATTTGGCTTCGCGATGGAGGGTGCGCTTGCCGTCGAAACGGCAGAACTTCTGGAACTCCAGCTTGCCCGTAGTGGTGCGCTTGTTCTTGGTGGTGCTGTAGTTCTTGCGCTTGCACTCGGAGCATTGCAGGTGAACGATTTCGCGCATTTTAACCTCCTAACAAAAGATCGCGGGCACAAGGGCAGTACCCGCGGATTGAGCCATCTCAGGCGATGATCGTGTCCACGTTGCCGGCGCCGACGGTGCGGCCGCCTTCACGAATGGCGAATTTCAGGCCCTTGTCCATGGCGATGGGCTGGATCAATTCGACTTCCAGGGTGACGTTGTCGCCCGGCATGACCATTTCACGGCCAGCTTCCAGGGTGATGGAGCCAGTCACATCCGTGGTGCGGAAGTAGAACTGGGGGCGGTACTTGTTGAAGAACGGGGTGTGGCGTCCGCCCTCTTCCTTGGAAAGAACGTAGACCTGAGCGGTGAACTTGGTGTGAGGCGTGATGCTGCCTGGCTTGCAGAGCACCTGGCCACGCTCCACGTCCTTGCGCTCAATGCCGCGAAGCAGGATGCCCGCGTTATCGCCGGCCTGGCCGCGATCCAAGGATTTGCGGAACATTTCAACGCCCGTGACGATCTTCTTCACGGTGTCGCGAATGCCAACGATTTCGATTTCGTCCTGAACGTTGACGATGCCCTGCTCGATGCGGCCGGTCACCACGGTGCCGCGGCCCGTGATGGTGAACACATCTTCCACGGGCATGATGAAGGGCTTATCAATGGCGCGGATCGGATCCGGGATGTAGGAATCCACGGAGTCCATGAGATCCAACACGCACTTGCAATCCGGGTGGTTGGGATCGTCGGCGTGATCCAGGGCCAGCTTGGCCGAGCCCTTGATGATGGGGATGTCATCGCCGGGGAACTGATAGGAAGTTAGCAGGTCACGGATTTCCATCTCGACCAGCTCCGCGAGTTCAGCGTCGGCGATGTCGATCTTGTTCATGAACACCACGATGTAAGGCACGCCGACCTGACGGGCCAGCAGAATGTGCTCGCGGGTCTGGGGCATGGGGCCGTCAGTGGCGGCGACCACGAGGATCGCGCCATCCATCTGGGCTGCGCCGGTGATCATGTTCTTCACGTAGTCGGCGTGGCCGGGGCAATCCACGTGCGCGTAGTGGCGCTTCTCAGTGGAGTACTCGACGTGCGCGGTGTTAATCGTGATCCCGCGGGCCTTTTCCTCAGGCGCCGAGTCGATCTGGTCGTAGGACTTGGCCGTGCCGCCTCCCTTCTTGGAAAGAATGGTCGCGATGGCTGCGGTGAGAGTGGTCTTGCCGTGATCCACGTGGCCAATGGTGCCGATGTTGACGTGGGGCTTCGAGCGATCAAATTTCTCTTTGGCCACGGGTGCCTCCTGAAGTGGGGTTGAAGTGAAGTGCTAGAAGCGGATTGCAAAAGGTGGAGCCCACAACCGGGCTTGAACCGGTGACCTCTTCCTTACCAAGGAAGTGCTCTACCACTGAGCTATGTGGGCCTTGAAGCGTGATGCCAGGGATGGAGCGGGAAACGGGGCTCGAACCCGCGACATTCAGCTTGGAAGGCTGACGCTCTACCAACTGAGCTATTCCCGCTTTGTTTTGGACGGAATCATCACCCTAAAAATCCTAAAAAACTTAGGGCGCTGGTGCCGAGAGAAGGATTCGAACCTCCGTAACGCGTTGCGTGGCAGATTTACAGTCTGCTGCCATTAACCACTCGGCCATCTCGGCATTCCGTTGTCAAACCCAGCGTCCGGATCTCCTGACGGAGAATCCAGCCACCCCGTTCAAGCCTAGAAAAGGGACTCTGCAAGGCAGGGCTTTCCTGAACAGGGAATCCCGAATGTATCACGGGAAAAGAACCCTCTCCAACAAAAAATTCCAGAGAGGGGATAGCGAGATCTTCCCGTCAGAAGGCCTCTCGCTTCGCCAGAACCCGGAAGAGGGCGATGGCGGCGCTGGCGGAGACGTTGAGACTTTCGATGCCGCCGGGCATCGGGATCTCCAAAAGCTGGTCGCAGCGCTCGGCGATCTTCTGATGAAGGCCTTCGCCTTCAGAGCCCAGCACCAGGGCTGTGGGCCCCGCGAAGGATTCACGCCGGTAATCGTGGCTGGCGGGCCCCGCCGCAAGGCCATAAATCCAGACACCGGCTTCCTTCAGTTCATCCAGAGCCCGCCCTAGATTGACGGCGCGCACGAGCGGCACCCGCCCCGCGGTTCCCGCGCTGGCGCGGATCACCGTGTCGTTAACTTGCGCGGAACGGCGCTCGGGAAAGATCACGCCATCCACGGCGGCGGCGGCGGCGGAACGAAGGATCGCTCCCATGTTGTGGGGATCGGTGATGCCATCTAAAACGAGCACCAGGGCTGCATCACCGCGTTCTCGCACCCGGATAAGCAGCTCATCCATCTCCTGAAGGCGCAGATCCGCGCCTTCGCCCAGGACCCCTTGGTGGCGTGCGCCCTCCGCGCGGCGATCAAGGCTATCCATGGGCTCCTGGTGGATCACCACGCCTGCATCGCGGGCCGCTTCACGTAACTTCGCGTAGCGCCCCCACACCGGGGCAGCCACCCGCAGCACATGGAGTTGACCGCGCTCCAGGGCTTCTTCGCAGGCATGGGGCCCTAGGAAACGCATCAGAAGATCTTTTTAAAGCCGATGGCGAAGACGTGGCCCATGCCTTCCACTCGGGTGGTGTTGGGCCTCGAGCTGTAGCCCGTGCTGCCCCAGTCGCCGACAAGATTCACGGGATCCTGATCCTGGGATTGGCGGAACTGATATCCAAAATTCAGCTCACCGCCCGCCACCTGCCACCCGAATCCAATGGAGAAACCCGCATTGCGCTGGCCCCCCAAAAGGGGCTCCACGTCCTCCTCTTTTCGCAATCCTTGATCCATGGAAGCGCCCCCGCGCACCACCCAGGATTTGGAGAGCTTCAATTCACCCATGAGGCTCAGTCCCACCGAATTGTTGAAGGAGCTTGTGGGACGGGGCACCCTCACCGCGCCGCTGGGGGTAATCATGGAGGGGTGGGATGGAAATTCGAATTGAGTGCCTTGCAGGTATCGCAGGTCCGCCTCCCAGGTGAACACCTGGTTCACCCGCTGGCGAAGGCCGATTGAAGCACGGGAGGGTAATGCGACTTTGTCCGATCCCGCCACCGCGCGGCTGAGGCTCAAGACGGTTCCTGCCTTGGCGGCCAGCACCGTCGTGGGTGACGAGTTCCCATCGTTCAGATAAACACTATAGGGATCATCGGCGAAGCGTGCTTCTTGAGTGGCCGTGCCGCGGATGGTGCTTTGGTAAGCGCCGCCCAATGTCCAGCGCGGCCCGATGGCCCAGCGGAATCCGGTCGAGAAGGTTGGCGCGGTGGCGCTGCCCTTCTGGCTGACCCGCTGCTCGAAAACGCCTTCGGTCGGATTGGTCGACGAAGCGCCGCGGGTGGCATCCTGAGGAATGAGGCCTCGCAGCGAGACGCCCGAAGCTGTATTGATCTTCACGAAGCCCACGCCCAATCCAACGGAGAAGTTATTCCGTGGCGCAAAGCCGATCTGGAACTCCATCCGCTGAGCCTTGAGATCCAGTTCGTCCCCAAGGAATCGAACCGGCGTTTCGGAATTAAGACGGATATGGCGCAGGAAGGGCGTGTCCAGTTTCAGCCCCAGCCCAATGGAATTTCCCATCTTCCAGGCCAAGCCGAAAGCGGGCACGAAACGGTTTCGGTCGGTGCTGTAAACGGTGCGCTGGCTGCTTTGCAGGGAAACCTGGGCGGACTCCAGCTCTTGCCCCGCCGCTAGGTAGAATTGAAACCGGCCTTCGAGCGTGGGTAACAGCGCGGGATTCAGAGCGGCGGCTTCAAGGCTCTTGCCGTAGGCAACGCCAGCGCCACTGCGGGAAATTCCCACCGGGTCCGAGGCCAAAACGGAGATGGTCTGGGCAGATAGGGCTGGCGTGAGGAGTCCCAGCCACGCTGACGCGGCCAAGCTTTTGCCCAGGGTGATCCGTCGCGCCATACCTAATGCCTCCAAATCAGTGAGATGTCCACGGCCTCCAATGCCGCGATCACCCTTCCGGTTCAATTCGATCTTCCAGGATCGCCGGAACGATCCTAAACACCAAGCATCCCTTCTTTGCGGGGAGCTCGGATTCCGGTCATCAAGACAGGGGAGCCAGCATCTCGCGGTACTTCGGCACCGGCCAGAGATCCGCGTCGCAACTCTCCTCTAAGGTGTCCAGCACATCCCGAAGATCATCCTGGGCTTGTCGGACTTGATGACCAAAAGCAACCGTGCGGGCGTGGATGGATTCCACGGATTCCGCGATGGCCAGTTGTTTGCGCAGCTCTTCAATGCGCTCCTGCGCGACGCCTGCGAGGTGAGCTTGGGCTTGCAGCGCGGACTTGAGGGATTCCGGAACTTCGATGCCGGCTGCGGCCACCTTGACCAAAGCGCTGGCGCGGGCGCCGAGATCCGCTGTGATAGAAGGCAGTAGCTGGGTCTCGGCCATCTCGCGCAGCACTTGGGCCTCGATGCTCAAGGCCTTCTGGTACTGCTCGTGGCGGATATGGGTGCGGGCCTCCAGCTCTTCGGCGGTGAAGATGCCTGACTTCGTGAAGACCGCCTGAACCTTCTCGTCTTCCCAAATTTTTAGCGCTTCCACGGTGTCCTTGGCGTGGGGCAAGCCGCGGCGCGCCGCCTCCTGCTTCCATTCCTCGGAATAGCCGTTGCCTTCAAAGCGAATGGCCTTGGTTTCGATCACCGCTGCCCGCACCACTGCCTGCACCGCGGCTTTTACATCCTTGCCGGACTTCAACTCAACTTCCATCTGCGCATTCAATTCGTTCAAGGCTTCAGCCACCACGGCGTTGATGACCGTGAGCGGCATGGCAATGGCTTGGCTAGATCCCACGGCGCGGAATTCAAATTTGTTGCCCGTGAAAGCGAAGGGCGAGGTGCGATTGCGGTCGGTGGCGTCCTTCTCGATGGTCATGAAATTCGCGACGCCCAAACTCTGGCGCGCGCCGCTCACGATGTCTTCTCCGGCTTCGATGGCATCCAGCACGCGATTCAGCTGCTGGCCCAAGAAGGCCGACATGATGGCGGGTGGCGCTTCATTGGCACCCAGGCGATGGTCATTGCCCGCGAAGGCGATGGTGGCGCGCATGAGGCCACCGTGGCGATGAATGCCTTTGAGCGTCGCCGCAAGGAAGTAGAGGAACTGGAGGTTCTCTTCCGGCGTGTGGCCGGGCTCCAGCAGGTTGTGGCCTTCGTCCGTGGCCAGGCTCCAATTCACGTGCTTGCCGCTGCCGTTCACCCCCGCGAAGGGCTTTTCATGCAGCAGCACCGCCAAGTTGTGACGCTCGCCGGTGGTCTTGAGAATCTCCATCAGCAGCTGGTTGTGGTCCGACGCCAAGTTCGCGGCCTCGTAAATGGGCGCGATCTCGAATTGGTTCGGCGCCACTTCGTTGTGCCGGGTCTTGGCCGGAATGCCAAGCTTGAAGCACTCCAGCTCGGTCTCCTGCATGAAGCCAAGCACCCGAGCTTTAATAGAACCGAAGTAGTGGTCTTCCAGTTCCTGACCCTTGGGCGGCCGCGCGCCTTGCAGCGTTCGGTTGGCGAAGAGCAAGTCGGGGCGCTGCTTGGCGAGATCGGCATCCACCAGAAAATACTCTTGCTCGGGACCGCACTGGGCCACAACGCTACTGGACTTGGTGCCCAGCATTGCGAGCGCGGTGACGGCGGCCTTGCTCACCACGTCCATGGAGCGCATGAGTGGGACTTTTTGATCCAGGGCTTCGCCGTGGTAGCCGATGAAAGCCGTAGGAATGCAGAGCGTGATTCCCAGCGGACCTTCCATCAGAAAGGCAGGGCTGGTGGGGTCCCAGGCGGTGTAACCGCGGGCCTCGAAGGTGGCGCGCAGACCGCCGCTGGGGAAAGAGCTGGCATCGGGCTCCCCCTGGATGAGCATGGAACCGCTGAAACGCTCCACCACCTGTCCCGGCTCATCCCAGCTGATGAAGGCATCGTGCTTCTCGGCGGTGGCGCCGGTCATGGGCAGGAACCAATGGGTAAAGTGCGTGGCGCCATGTTCCATGGCCCAATCCTTCATGGAATTGGCAATGGCATGGGCGACTTCGGCGGGAAGGCGTTCGCCCTTTTTCAGGGCTGACTTGAAGGCTTTGTAGGTGTCTTTGGACAGCCTCTCCTTCATGGTGCGTTCGTTGAAGGTGTTGCAGCCGAAGTACTGGCTGACCTTCACCTGATCCAGACGTACGATGTCGCTGCTAACCTGAGCCTTGGCCATAGCATTCCCCTTGCCAGAAAAAAGGTCCGAAAACACGTGCCCCAAGCCAAGCCAAAAAGCCCGGTGAAACACGCCACGCGCGCGGCTGAAAATCACTTACAGGTTAACCTGGAAAGCCTTACAGAACCAACAGAAATGGGAGATCCCAGAGCATTGCTTCTGCTGGCCGAACTCCGCTGCTTCCAAGCAAAGGTGCCAAAGGGCGCGGCCCTGGCTTGGGAGCGGGCTACCTTCGCGGAAGCCTTTTTGGACCCCGAACCCCTGCGAAGGGTTCAGGCCTTCTTATCCAAGGCGAAGTAAACTCCCCCTATGGCAATCAGCGCCCCTTACCTCCCCGACCTAGAAAGCATCGACCCAAGCCTTGATCTGATCGAGGAGATTCATCGTCTGAGGAAGGTGCGCAAAGCCCTGATCCTGGCCCACTACTACCAGGAACCGGAGATTCAGGATCTGGCCGATTTCGTGGGCGATAGCTTGCAGTTGAGCCAACAAGCCGCGAAAACAGATGCGGAGGTCATTGCGTTTTGCGGCGTTCATTTCATGGCCGAAACCGCCAAGATATTGAGCCCTGGTAAAAAGGTCGTCATCCCGGATATGGACGCAGGATGTAGCCTCGCGGATCGCTGCCCTGCGGATCAATTCGGCGAGTGGCTGAAACAGTTTCCCGATCACGAAGTGGTGAGCTACATCAATTGCAGCGCGGGCGTGAAGGCCCTCAGCACCATCATTTGCACGAGCAGCAATGCGGTGCGGGTGGTCGAGAGCATTCCTGCGCATAAGCAGATCGTCTTCGCGCCGGACCGCCACTTGGGCAGGTGGGTGATGAAGCAGACAGGCCGCGACATGGCGCTTTGGCCGGGCTTCTGCATCGTTCACGAACAATTCACCGCCAAGCGGGTGGCGGCCATGAAGGTCCGACATCCCGACGCCAAACTCATCGCCCACCCAGAATGCGAGGCCACCGTCTCGCAGATGGCAGATTTCGTCGGTAGCACCGCCGCTCTGCTCAACTTTGTGGCCAAGGATCCGGCTAAGGCGTTCATCGTCGCCACCGAAGCCGGGATCCTTCATCAGATGAAACAACGACGACCCGACGCGGAATTGATCCCAGCCCCCGCGGACAGTGGTTGCAACTGTTCCCTGTGCCCTTATATGAAACTCAATACGATCGAAAAGCTCTACCTCGCCCTGCGGGATCTGAGGCCTGAAATCACGCTGGACGAGGAGCTGCGTCGGCGGGCTTTGGTGCCCGTGGAACGCATGCTGGCCCTGGGCTGACGCGCGCCATGCAGACCCGCAGGATTTCGCGATTCAATCCCTCCAAGGGCCGGGACCATGGGCCCAACCTCTGGCATCGGCTGCTCAACTGGGGTGGCGTGGCGCTCCTCCTTCTCGCCGGCGGAGCATTGGCGTACGGACTTTACTGGGCGCCGAAGCAATTCGCGTTCAACCGGATGAATAGCGTCCTCCTCGCTTACTCGGATCAACACATGCCGGAGATGGCGCGAGTCGAGCAGCACTGGATGGACGTCCCGGTGCTACAAGCATTCGAGCGGGGAGACGAACCTGTCGTCAGAGAGTACCTCCGGAAGCAGCCCCTGGTGGAGGCGGTTCTGGACCGCTGGGGCAACCGTGTCCTGTGGGTCCGGGAGGGGGATCGCCTGGTCAAGGCCAGCGACAATCGCACCACTCAGATGTACCGCGCCTGGATTGCCCAGGCGGAAACCTATCCCCGCACCCAGTGGACGCCCTCCGCCAGCCAGGACCCCGACCACAACCTCATTCCTAGCAGCGTGGTGAGGGGCGATCAATACATGGTCATCAAAAGTTGGCGCCCCGGAAGTCCCCGGGTGACCGACGCGCTGCTCCAGGTCTTAGGGGCCGATGCCCCGCTGAGAGTGGGCATCCGCCGCACCGCCGAGGGCACTCGCAAAAACCTTTCGAAGCTGGACTGGGGCAAGGATCCCAATGTGCAAGCGGATCCCGCGCGGATCAACGCGGCCCTCATCTCCGTCCCTACGAACAGCGATTACTTAGGCGAGGGCTGGGATCTCGTGGGCATCCCTTTCGCCGCGGAATCCGCCCATTACGAGGCCATGTATGCCCGGTTCAAGTGGACGGCCTGGTCCGTGGCGTTGATCGTGGCCCTTGCCGTGGCCCTAGGTTTCTGGCTGCGACACCGGTCCCAGCACCAGGCCTTGTTGGATGCGGATCGCATGGCCAGCCTGACCCACAGTCTGAAGACACCCCTCGCGATCCTGAAGTTCCGCTGCGACACGCTGCGATTGGGACGTCTCACCCAGGATCAGGCCGACGAGGAACTCCTAAAGCTGGGCAGCGAGGTGGACAACCTGACGTTGATGATCGAAAACGGCCTTCGGGTGATCCGGGGAAGCCTGGACCATATCCCCGCTGTAGAGGTCAATCCGGATTGGCTGAGGGGAGTGGCGGAGGACCTCCAACCCGCCTTCGAGGCCGAGGATCGGGAGCTGCGGCTTGTTCTGGTGGAGAACAGCGGCAAGGCCCCCCTTCCTTCCCTCCGTTCGGCCTTGTTCACCCTATTGGAAAACGCGCTCTTCCAC
This sequence comes from Holophagaceae bacterium, assembly GCA_025350765.1. Classification (GTDB taxonomy): domain Bacteria; phylum Acidobacteriota; class Holophagae; order Holophagales; family Holophagaceae; genus JANXPB01. The sequence continues at coordinate 9,179 of JANXXC010000069.1, forward strand.
GGAAGAGGCAAGGTGGTGATGGAAAGCTGTCTCGGTCGCGGAGGCCGCTTGCAATTGCGGGTCTCGGACGAAGGTGAGGGCCTGGAGCCCCACCAGCTGCGGGCCATCGGCAAGCCCTTCCTCCGTCTTCGCCAGCAGGGCAAAGAAGGGTTCCAACGGGAAGGCCAGGGCCTCGGGCTCAGCCTCCTCTGCCAAGTCGCGGAAAAGGAAGGCTGGGGACTCAGCTTCGCCTCGGCGCCGGGGAAGGGATTCCTCGCCACTTTGGAAATTCCAGCCACCTAAGTAAATGCCTCCAGACAAATGGTTTCAACCCGACAGCAGGCTGCTATCGTCGAATGATTCCTCCCCTCGTTCCTTGACCAGGCCCCCCTGATGACACACATCCTCGTGGTGGAGGATGAGCCCAGCCTCCGCCAACTGCTCACCAACAACCTGACTTTTGAGGGCTACGCCGTGACCGCCGTGGATGATGGCGGGGCCGCGCTTTCCGCCCATAAATCGCATCGAGCGGATCTCATCGTGCTGGATCTAATGCTGCCCACCATGGACGGATATCAGGTGCTGCAGCAGCTTCGGGAGCGGCAGGACTCGGTACCGGTGCTGATGCTCACCGCCCGCGGCGCCGAGGTCGATCGCATCCAGGGGCTTTCCCTAGGCGCCGATGATTACTTGGTGAAGCCGTTTTCCGTGCTGGAACTCCTCGCCCGGATCAAGGCCATCCTCCGTCGCACTCGGCCCTTGGATCGACCGCTGGTGCTGAAAAGCGGGCCCTACCGGTTTGATCTCCCGGCGTTGGAAGTGGCGCGAGATGGAAAGACCCTCGTCCTGACACCCCGAGAATTCCGCCTGGTGGAAATCCTCATCACCCACCCGGGGCGCACCCACAGCCGCCAAGAGCTATTGAATCTGGCATGGGAGGCAGACGCCCGGCCTACGCCGCGCACCGTGGACGTCCACATCGCGAATTTGCGAAAAAAACTCGGCGAAGACGAAGGCCGACCTTGGATCGCCACCGTCGGAGGCGAGGGCTACCGTTGGACGGCCCCGGTGGAGCCCGAGGCTTGAGAGTGTGTTTGGGAAATCCCACTGGCCGCGACGGAGGTCAGCCGCGATGCAGCGCAAGGAAGGGGCCGCAGCGGCCTATAGATCATAGGCACCAGGCCGGTGACGCCGCGATGTCCAGGCCCTGAGAGCCCGCAAGGGCGGGCGGGACGCCCCGCGTTCCGCAGGGCATGGATGCTGACCCCGTCCCTCCCACCTGCTGGACGGTGCGCCGCACCGTCCAGCTCGGGCTTCTACGAAGCCCGTCCGGCGGGTCCCTGGGCTGGGGCGGCGGGCGTC
>JANXXC010000106.1 GCA_025350765.1 Holophagaceae bacterium
GCGTATGCAGCACTACCTGGGCGAGGGCTTCGGTCACCGTGAGCAGGCAGGGTGGCGCGGGAAACCAGGGAATCAGCACGGTACTTTTCAGTGCCGCTTCATCGAGGCCCGCGACCAGGTCCGCGAATTTCTCATGATTCGCATTCGTCCTTTCCTTCAGCTCTTCGAATGTCTTCAGGGGTTGATCCAGCCATGGCGGGCGCACTTCGCCGCTAAGGATTTTGTCCCAGGGAAGATCGTGTTCGCCCCGCAACACTTCGAGGAAAAAGGTCGCCGTCCCCATAACGTGGGACCAGCGCTCCCGCAGCTCTGCGTCCTGCCGAGCCCCCTTCGACCAGGCATGGAAGAACCTCGCATCCGCCCAGGCCATGTGATTCAGAAGATCTCGTAAATGGTCTAGCATCGGGGCTCCTTTTGAAAAAAATGACACCCGCAGAAAATCACGGGGTGGGAGGAAATTCCCATGGCTCCTGCGTCCCGCTGCGAATGATTTTCTTTGCGGCTATTCCGGCCAAATCGCCTTGGGCCGCCCCGCCCGCTGCCACACCACCAGATCCGTGGCGGGCATGTGGAAACCCAGCGCCACCATGGCTTGGGCGGTCTGGCCGCGGTGGTATTGGCTGTGATAGGGGAGGTGCAAAAGCAGATCACCGAGCGGTTGCGTGAAGGGTTCCCCTTGGATGTTCCGGTAGGTCACGGGCTCGGAAAGGTCCCCCTCGCTCCGTAAGGAGAGGAAGGCGCTCAACGCCGCGTGACAAGCCCTGGCGAAATGGAAAAGATCCTCCGTTCGCGGATAGTCCTCGACCTTGGGAAATCCCATGTCCAAACCTTGCCAGCGCCCCATCCAGACCTGCTGCACCGCATGAATATGGAAGAGCCGCTGCCGAAGCGCCTCGTCCACCAGTGCGGGCGGAAAAGCTCGAATAGCTCGCCAATGTTGGGCATCCGCCCATTCTTGATGTTGGTAGAGATCGTGAATGACATCGAGCATGAGGGCTCCGGACTTGCGTGCCGCGGCGGTTCATCAGATAGAAATCACCACGGATCGCGGACGGTCTTTCCGGCCTGGGCATGGTGCAGGGCCCGTAGGCCGATGTCCGTGCGGTATTGCATGCCAGGCCAGTGGACGGATTCAAACCCTTCCAGCAGCCGCTCCCGGGCCGAGGCCAGGCTTCCTGCATGGGTGCTGAGATTCATCACGCGACCCCCGTTGGTGACCCACTGTCCATTCACTTTCTGGGTCCCCGCGTGGATGACCGTGACCGCAGGCGTTCCCACCTCGATGGGCACGCCTTTCTTCGGAGCCCCGGGGTAGCCCTCGGCCGCCAGCACCACGGTGATGGCGCAGCCAGGATGCAGTTTCACGCGCTCCCGGTCGAGACGCCCCTCGGCCACCTCCAGCAGCAGTTGCGGCAGGTCCTCATTCAGGAGCTGCATCATCACTTGGGTTTCGGGATCCCCAAAGCGGCAGTTGTACTCCAGCAGCTTGGGACCTTCCGGGGTCCACATCACCCCAAGAAACAGCACGCCATTCGCCTTCATTCCATCCTTTTTCAGCCCCCGCACCGTGGGCGCCACCAGCTCGTCGCGCAATTGCGAAATGTCCTCGGCCTTGAGGAAGGGGATGGGCCCGAAGGCGCCCATGCCGCCGGTGTTCGGGCCTTTGTCGCCATCGAAGATCCGCTTGTGATCCTGGCAGGCGGGCAGCACGACGAACCGTGCATGATTGTCGTCCACGTCCACCAGCACATGCAGGCTCAACTCCATTCCGAAAAGCGGTGCCTCCAGCAGCACCGTCTTGGAAGCCTCGCCGAATTGGCCGTTCAGAAAGCTGCGGAGCGTGTCCAACGCTTCGTCCTGGGTAGTTGCCAACACCACGCCTTTTCCCGCCGCCAATCCATCAGCCTTCAGCACGATGGGATAGCCGTGGTTCCAAGTGCTGATGATGGCTTCGCCGTTGTGCAAGTCCGACACGCTGACGCTGGCGGCACAAGGGATGCCGTGGCGCTTCATGAAATCCTTCGCGAAGGACTTGCTGCCTTCCAGTCGGGCTGTTGAAGCGTCATGGCCGAAGACCGTCAGGCCCTGGGCTCTCAAGGCATCCGCGAGCCCCGCCACCAGCGGCCCTTCCGGGCCGATCAGGGTCAGATCCGGACGATGTTCGGAGGCCCAGGCGGAAATTCCTTTCACGTCCTCAACGGGAAAGGGTAGGCAGGTCCCCAGGTCGCCGATGGCGTCACTGCCCGGCGCGGCGAACAGCTCCACCGGCGTCGGAGCGGCTTTCAGCTTCAGGGCGATGGCGTGTTCCCGGCCTCCGGAACCGACGAGCAGGATCTTCATAGGGAGTTCTCCGAGGCTCCAGTATCACCGAAGCCACCTCTCATTGACGGCATCCCAAGCGCGGCCTCCCACCGAAAATGAGCATCCCGCCCCGCGAGCCTTGCCCATTCATCCACCAACCGTAGCCTTGGCACACTCCTTCGTTGGAAGGAATCCCAAGGGCTCCGGGTGAGTGGGCCCAGATCTTTGAACCGCGTCCGCGGCCCAGGAGGCTTTATGCCCGCTCGATTCTCATCCTTCACCAAGACCCTCGCAACCGCAGCCTTGATGGGTTTGCCCCTGATGGCCGGAGACTTTGATCCGCTGATGGCGGTCTACCGCACCACCCACCCCGGCCCCCGAACCCTCGCGGTGGTCTGCCACTACAGCCACAGTCGAGAAGCGGTAGCGGAATTGGCGAGATCCATGGCTGGCGGCACCCTGCAGGTGGTAGACGTGCACAACCCCAGCCAGATCGGGCAGGCCGCGGCTTTCCTGACCCTCATCAAGCCTGAGGCGCTGGTGCTCCTACCCAAGGACCTGGTGGTTCGGGACGGATCCTTCGAGGCCACTCTATTGGTGAGACGCTTGGCCCTGCACGACGTGCCCACCATGGCGACCTCCGCCCTGGCGTTGAAGCAGGGCGCCTGGTTCGCCATCGGCGATGCCACACACGGTGATCTCCTGGTGAACCCGGCCATCAAAGGCGACGTGAGAGTGGTGCTGCCGGGCGATGTCTCCACTCAGGCGGGCCTCGGGGGAGCCACCATCGACGTGCTGACGGTGCCTTAGGTAACGTTATGGAATATCCATTGCCATCTTGGCCATTCCATTTCGGCCCCTTATGCCGGTCAACGCGAGCGAAGGGAAAGGTTGTTTTGTTACGACCGATTAACGGGGTGTCCGACGAAAACTCGGATCATCTGATTCAAAAATGACCCCATCTGGGAGGTGATCTGGGGGCGAGGCTCCTGCTCCGCGAGCCCACCGATCGGGAGGACGCGCGAGCGTCCGTCTGTGGGAGGCAGTGCTCCTAGGGGGTCACAGCGAAATCAGGTTCCAGGCATTTCTGGGTCAGTACACTAGCCTGCGGAGTGTTGTCCCGACGCCGGCGGGGTTCACTTACACTCCAGCCAGTTCCGCCCGGTCCGCACTTCCGCCGCAAGTCTGACGCCTAAGGGGGCGAGATCATCTGCCCCCTCCATGGCCTCGCAGAGCAAGGCTGAAGCCCGATCCACTTCTTCGGGCGGAGATTCCATCAGCAACTCGTCGTGAACTTGAAGGAGCAGTCGGGAGCGAAGCTTTTCGGCGGCAAGCATATTATGCAGGCGCACCATGGCCCGGCGCATAAGGTCCGCGGCGGTGCCCTGCACCACGGTGTTCACGGCTTCTCGAAGGCCCTGAGCCTTGAGTCCAGGGTTGCTGCTCTCCAGTTCCGGGATGCGGCGGATGCGGCCCCAGTGGGTGCGAACCTGCATATCTTTCAGCGCCTTCTCTTTGGTGGATTCAATCCAGGCGGCGACCTTGGGCATGCGCTCGAAGTAGCGTTCGATGAAGACCTTCGCTTCCTTGGTGGTGATGCCCAGGGAAGACGCCAAGGCAAAGGCGCCCTGACCATAGAGCAGGCCGAAGTTCACGGCTTTGGATGCGCTGCGCTGATCGGAGGTCACCTGGTCCATGGGCAGGTTGTAAACCTCGGCGGCGGTGCGGCGGTGAATGTCCTCGCCCGCCTCGAAAGCGCCCAGCAGCACTGGATCCTGGGCCAGTGCTGCGACCACGCGCAATTCAATCTGCGAGTAGTCCGCGTCCAACAGTACCCATCCCTTTTCAGGCACGAAAGCGCCCCGGATGCGACGGCCTTCTTCCGTGCGGATGGGAATGTTTTGCAAATTCGGATCGCTGGAAGCCAGACGACCCGAGGACACAATTGCTGCGTGAAGTTTCGTGTGAACGCGTTCCGTGACGGGATTCACCATGTTGGGCAGGGCCTCCACATAGGTGCCCAGCAATTTCACCATCTGGCGATGCTTGAGCAGCTCCCGCGCGATCTCCCCATCATCGCGCTTGGCCAGCTCATTGAGAACATCTTCATCGGTGCTGGGCGCCTTGGTTTTGGCGGTACGCTGCAAAACTGGCAGGCCCAATTTGTCATAAAGAATTTTCGAAAGTTGGGAAGGGCTATTGAGGTTGAAGGCTTCACCTGCCAGCTCCGTAACCCGCACCGCCGCGGCGTCTCGCTGAGCGTTCATGTCCTTGGCCAGGCCTGAAAGCACGTTCAAATCCACTCGGATCCCAGTCCGCTCCAGCAGCGCGAGCACTTCCACCAGGGGCAGATCCACTTCCTCGTACAGTCGGCGCAATTGGGGGTCCTGCATGGATTCGTCCATCTTGTTCACAAGCTGCAGTGCAAGGTCCGCATCCTCGGCGGCGTACTGGACGGCTTGATCGAAGTCGGCCTCATCAAAGCGTTTTTGCGCCTTGCCTTTGCCCACGACCGCCTCGAAGGGAATGGGTCTGGTATCCAGCAACCGGGAACTCAGGTCATCAAGATTGTGGCGCAGCGTGGAATCCAGCAGGTAGCTCTGCACCATGCTGTCGCCCGCCACGCCCCGCACTTCGAAGCCATGCCGGGCCAGCACCTGCAGGTCGTACTTGAGGTTCTGGCCCACTTTGGGAACAGACTCGTCCGCCAGCAACGGACCCAATTTGT
>JANXXC010000118.1 GCA_025350765.1 Holophagaceae bacterium
GGCGACAGCATCGGCGTCTTCTACGTGGAGAGCCCCGCCATGCGCCAGCTTCAGCAGCGCGTGAAGAAAGGCGACTTCGAAACGCTCGTCATCCACAGCTCCCTCATCCGCCCCGCCGCCTACCGCTGGGTGAATCGCTACGTTCGCCGAGCCCGGGGCGACGAAGCATTCACGCCTTCAGATCCCGTCTTCGAGCAACTGCTCTCCGACAGCTTCGGCGTGCTCATCTACCAGGAGGATGTCATCAAGGTCTGCGTGGAGCTGGCGGGCTGGAGCCACTTCGAAGCGGACCAACTGCGGAAGGCTTTGGGCAAACCCGGCAGCGACCGCAAGCTCCCGCTCTTTCAGCAGCGTTTCTTCGAAGGCTGCGCAGTCCGAGGCGTGAAACAAGCGGTGGTGGACGAAGCCTGGGACATGATCAACACCTTCCGCGGCTATTCCTTCTGCAAACCCCACAGCGCCAGCTATGCCCAAGTAAGCTTCGAGAGCGCCTGGCTGAAGGCCCACCATCCGGCGGTCTTCTTCGCGTCGGTCATCACCAACCAAGGCGGCTTCTATCCCGCCTACGCTTACCTCGGCGACGCCCGACGCCATCGGCTCGTGGTGCGCGGCCCCGATGCCAACGCCTCGCTCTGGAAGTTCAGCGCCGAGGGGGAGCAGGGCCTGCGTGTGGGACTCATGCAGGTGCATGGCGCGCTGGAACCCGAGGTCAAAGCCCTGCTCGACGAGCGCGAACGCAGCGGCCCCTTCGCGGATCTCGATGATCTGCTGCGGCGCGTGCCCCTTTCCATCCCCACGGTGGAGGCCCTGGCCAGCGGCGGCGCCTTCGATCTCTGGGCACCGGATGGTGATCGCACGCGCCTGCTCTGGGCGCGGCTGGGGGGCATTCCGCCCGGCCTGCGGCCCCGCCCCACGGATCCCTTCGAACGCGCGGAACTGGAGTGGGAGATCCTCGGTCTCAGTCTTGAGATCCATCCGGCGGTGCTGGCAAGACTCCGGAAGGGCGGCGGTGCCCATCGTGCCGCGGATGTTCAGAAGCCGGGCCGAACCCTGCATTTCTGGGCCCTGGTGGTGGCGGAAAAACGCGTCTCCACAGAGAAGGGCGAGACCATGCAATTCATCACCTTCGAAGACGAAACCAGCCTCTGCGAAGCCGTGGCCTTCCCCGATGTCTTCGCCCGCCGCAAGCGCCCCTTCCGCGTGGGCGACATCGTCCCCGTGCGGGGCAAGAGCGTGCGGCAGGATGGGCTCGCGGTGCTGGAGGTGGATTGAAGACCGGATGCCCGGGGAAGCTCAAAGGAAAATAATGCTGAATATAGGGATCACTCACCATCATTCCGAGGGTTCCTGTTTGAAAACAAATGGAGGGGGCGAATGCACAAGAATGCACCTGTCGCAAGCATTTGGAAGGGAGATGCGCATTTGTTTTTCATCCCCGTTCATCCCCGTGTATCCCCGGCTGAAAAAACTGTTTGCCGGGGATGAACGGGGATGTACGGGGATAAAACCACCGCGAATCACCAAGGACTCAAAAGCAAATTGGCCACAAAGGACTCAAAGCACAAAAAGGGTTCTTTGGGGCCAATCGTTTTTTCTTTGTTGATTTTGGATGAAGACGAAACCGCCCTCTGCCAAGCCGTGGCCTTCCCCGATGTCTTCGCCCGCCGCAAGCGCCCCTTCTGCATCGGCGACATCCTCCCCGTGCGGGGCAAGAGCGTGCGGCAGGATAGGCTCGCGGTGCTGGAGGTGAATTGAAATAGAGTCATTACGGAATAACTGATCCACTCATCTCCATTCAGTTACGACCGCAAATACCGTTTCCGCTACTGGCCCTATCAAAATTAATCAAAAAAAATTCCACCACCTGGCAATCTTGTTTAGAGTCCCCAGAGAAGCTTTGCGGGTCTCAATCTGGAATCAGAGGACTGGGCTCAGGTTGCACCTGCACCCGAACTCGTGGGTGCAGCCTGGGTGAGGAAGTTCAGGGCAATTTTTCAAGGAGTAACGCTTCTTTGAAAATTTTGCGCACGCGGGGCAGGAGTCCGGAGAGGCCAGAACCTCAACTGATTTCACAACCTTTGATTCTCTCCAGTCTGTTAGATCACGCTGTTGGTAACCCGCGAAAAGCAGCATCCGCGCAGCGGAGTCGTTGCCTAGGTGTGAGCCGCAATCAAAGCCTTCGGGGAGCCAGTTGCGCGCCTGGTTGGTGCCCCAAAGCTCCATCATCCCCGCGGCAATTCTCAAGGAAGGCATAGCTTCACGTTCTACGTCCGATAGGATCCCTGGGGTCGCCGATAAGATTGTCTTTAGAACGATAACTTGTGCCGGGTCTGGTTTCCCCCAATCTGCATTGAGCCCCCGGCTGAGCACTCGCTTACCCTCGAAGCTCCTCACAATCTCCATCGCTGAGGACAGATCCCCACGGGTGAGGGCAGCGAGGCTTGCTGTCTCAGCATTTGTTTTTGCCTCCAATTCCCGTTGAAGGAATGCCTCGACCTGGGGCCTGATTTCGGCAGAGCACATCCAAACTGTTCCAGCGGGAAATGCCTTTTCAATTTCCTCGGGGGCGGCATTTGCCAAGCGAGTCGCAAGTTCCTCTTTCCTTCAAGATGTCCTAATCTCGAAGCGTTTGGCGAGGTCCTTCAACTCCTTGGTTGAAAGATGCTGCAGACGAATATCGAGTGGGGCCGAGAGCAAGTCTCCTCTTCTTTGGAGTGAGGCGAGGACCTCGCCTACTGGCTTACCCAGTGATTTGTCCCACTGGTGCGGGGGGACATAGGAACTAGTCCCTCCGTGCAAGAATTTACTCAGAAGAAGCAGTTGGGCATTATTGAGTGAGGGACTTGTTGGGATTGGACCTAAGGCTGTAGTTGATCTAAATAGGCCACTGAAAAAGCTAAGTAATCCCACTTACCGCACCCGGTTGTTTAAAGAGAATTTAGCATGTGCGGGGTCCCTTCAGAACCCTTCCTTGATCCCTAAGCCTTTCGCTTCCACACTGGAAGGTCGGAGCGGGGATGGCGCAAAAGGGTGTGCTGGTGATTTCGGTGGAGCCGGGGAGCTTGGCCGAAGGCGCGGGCATCCTGGCGGGCGACACGCTGCTGGAAATCAACGGCGAGAAGGTGTTGGACCAGCTCAACTACCAATTCCTGATGAGCCAGCGGGACGAGACGGACCTGCGGCTGGAGCGGCCGGACAAGAGCATCTATGAAGTGTCGGCGAACAATGGCGGCGATGGCATCGGCCTGGATCTGGCCCAGGACGAGGTGAAGGTCTGCAAGCAGAACTGCGTCTTCTGCTTCGTGTTGCAGATGCCCAAGGGCTACCGCAAGAGCCTCTATTTGAAGGACGAGGATATTCGCCTCTCCTTCCTCTACGGCCATTTCTCCACCCTCTCCAGCAGCGACGACGGGGAGCTGGATCGCATCGTGCGCGAGCGGCTCTCGCCCATCCACGTCTCGGTCCATTGCACGGATCCCGAGGTGCGTGTGAAGGTCGTGGGCAATCCCCGCGAAGGCGACATCCTGAAGAAAATTGATCGCCTGTTGGAGGGCGGCATCGACGTTCACACGCAGGCGGTGATCGCGCCGGATCTCAACGATGGCTGGGTGTGGGAGAAGACTCTGCAAGAGCTGTGGGAGCGCCGCGCCTACCAAAGCGATGGCCCCTGGAAAGGCAAGGGTGGCGTGCTTTCGCTCTCCTGCGTGCCCGTGGGACTCACGGCCCATCGTGAGGGCCTGCCCGACGTGCAGGACGTGAGCGACGCTTACGCGAAGGCTTGGGTTGAGCGCTGGACCCGCGAGGCCCGCCACTACGCCGAGGCCAACGAGGGCGAGCCCTGGCTTCTGCTGGCGGACGAATGGTTCACCCGCGGCAAGGTGGAGGTACCTGGACGCGCTTTCTATTCCCAGTCCTGGGCCCAGTTGGAGAATGGCGTCGGCCTGGTGCGCAAATTCCTGGAACACAGCCGCCGATTCATCCACAGCGAAAAGGCGCGGCGCTTCAAGGGCCGCAAGGCGCTGCTGCTCACGGGCTCAAGCTTCGCGCCCATCCTCAATCGCGTGCTGGCGCAGTTGAATCGTGAGGTCGGCAGTCACTTGCGCGCCGTGGCGGTCATGAACAATGACTTTGGCCAAAGCGTCACGGTCGCCGGCCTGCTCACGGGGCGGGATCTCAAGTACGCCGCCCACGCGGACCGTGACTCAAAAGGCCCGGTGGAAGCCGTGGTGGTGCCCAGCTCCGCCATCCGCACCCACACGGGCCCCACGGATCAGTACACCCTCCACGGCCTCAACATCGCTAGGCCCGAAGGCACCTTTCTCGACGACATGACCGTGGACGAATTGATGGCGGACCTGCAGACACCCGTGGTGCCCAGCGGCGCCAATCTTTCGCAACTGCTGGACCATCTCGAGGCCGCCGAAAGGGCCGCAGGATTCAGCGGACGCGATCTGCAAAAAGTCTTCCACGCCACGGGCCTCAACCTACCCCAGGGCGCATACAACCCCTGAGAGCTATGAGGTACGAGGTGTGAGGTATGAGCCCAGAGTCATGCTCATCATATTTTTTCGCCATGGCGATCTTCAGGGGCTTGAACTTCAGGCCCGCGAAGGTGGGATCGAGACGGTTCTCTTGTTCAGCGAGGTTGGCGGCCAGCTTGAGGTCGTCCATCACCTCAGTGACCCGCTGCATGGGCAGGCCCCCGTCCACCCGCAGGATCACGCGGCGAACATCCGCCGGTTGGATCTTGACCCGCTCACGGACGGCCGCGATGAGTTCATCGCGCGTCACCACCCGACCATCCATGGAGCACTGGCCGTCAGCATTCAACTTCACGGTAGGCGGGGGAAGGTCGGTGATCGCGGGAACGCCGGCGCTGGGAAGTATCGCCTGATGGGCCCGCGCTGCCATGGGCACCAGGACAATGAACACGATGAGCAGCACCAACACGATGTCGATCAGAGGCGTGATATTGATTTCACTAATGCGCCGGACACCGCTGGCAGCCTGCATTTGAGCCTCCTGGATGGGATGCTCCAAGCTGCATTCCAACTCCGTCACGCGCCATCACGGAGGCGTAACTTGTTGGTCATGGGCGGCGCAAAAGTCATGGTGGAATCATGGGTAGCTACGAGCTAGGAGCTATGAGCTACGAGCTATGAGCTACGAGCTATGAGCTACGAGCTACGAGCTATGAGCTACGAGCTACGAGCTATGAGCTAAACGAAGGGCTTGGCTCATAGCTGATAGCTCATGGCCCATTGAAAAGCCCCGCATCGCTGCGGGGCTTTTGTGATAACTCGAAAAATCTTAGGTACGGCGTTTGATGGAGATGGACACCTTGATGTCCCCGCCATCCAAGCCTTGAGCTTCTCGCCGCTTCACGGTTTCCACCTTGAGGCGGTCACCCGCCAGGCGGATTTGGTCCATGGCGTCCACGGCTTTGCCGAAGGGCATTTCCTCATCCACCTTCAGGTAAATTTTGCGGCCGTTGAGTTCTTGAAGGGCCACCACCGGTTGAATCTTTTCCGCCAGATCCTTGAGCTCCACCTTGTCGCTCTGCAGCATGTAATTCCCATCCTTATCAATGGAAATCACGAGGGGCAGAATGGTAGGAGGGGGCGTGTCCTGCGGCTGCTGCTTGACCTGCGGCACCGTGACGTTCTGGGCCTTGGTAAGGCCGGGCACCATCACGATGAAGACGATGAGCAGCACCAGGACGATGTCAATGAGGGGCGTGACGTTGATATCGGATTTCGCTTTGCCTTTGGCTCCACCGGCATCCATTATTTGCCCCCTTCCGTCGAAGTGGTCTCTTTAATCTCGGCGGTGACGATGGACGCCTCGTCGGCGCCCCCTTCCCGGCAAGCCTGGAACAGTTTGTCCACCGCGGCGTAGGGCAGATTGCGGTCCGCCTTCACGAAGACCCGGCGGTAGGAAAGCGCTTGAGTGCTCGCCGTGACGGAATCAATGAACTTCTGCCTGGAGGCATCGTCGTAAATGCGATAGACCGCATCCTTGGCTTTCGCATCGTCGGTGGTGACGTTGCCGGCTTCGTATCCGCCCTTCCCGTTGGGCTTGGCCTGGAAGGTGATCTGCAGATATTTCTCGCCCTGATTCTTTTCCACCTTGGGACTGTGCTTGGCGTGCGGCAGGCTAACGCTGTCGTTCACCGCGGGCGTGATCACGATGAAGATGATCAGAAGCACCAGCACGATGTCCACCAGGGGAGTGACGTTGATGTCGGATTTGACACCACCCTTCTTGCCACCTGCATCCATGGTGACCTCCTATTGATGTGGGGCGCGGAGTGGTTCAGTCCCCGTGCCCCGGGGTTGGAGAGGATGGATTAGGCCTGGCTCTCACGGCGGATGAACTCGTCGATCATCTGGGAAGCGGCGTTGTTGATGTTGGTGACCACCTGGTCTTGCTTGTTGGTGAGCAAGTTGTAGATCCACACCGCGGGGATGGCGACGATGAGGCCGAGCGCGGTGGTGGCCAGTGCTTCACCGATGGAGCCGGCCAAAGCATTGATGTCGCCGGCGCCCTTGGTCTTCAGGTCGCTAAAGACCTTGATGATGCCGATGACGGTGCCCAGCAGGCCGATGAAGGGGGCCAGCGCGCCGATGGTGGCCAGAGAGTTCATGCCCTTCTTGAGCAGCTCGGTGACTTCTGCGGTACCGCGCTGAATCGCGCGTTCCACGGGCTGGATCACATCGTGGTTAGGGTTCATGGCCTTGAGCTGCTTCTCGTACTGGAAGATATCCAGGCCGTGCTTGAGAACCAGCGCGACGTGGCTCTTGTTGTGGGTGGTGGCGGCGCGCTTGGCGGCTTCGAAATCACCGCGGCGCAGCGTGTCCATGAAGAGCTTGAGGAACTTCTCGGAGGCCGAATTGCTCTGGCTGTACATCACGAAACGCTCGATGGCGGTGTAGATCTGCAGCATGAGCAGGATGAAGAGGATGATGATGATGATCTGGTTGGGGAGCGAGGCCGACTTGAAGATCTGCACGGGGCCGAAGCCGGCTTCGTTGGCGCCTTCGAGGAGGCCGAGATTCAGGAAGTTGTTGAGGAGGTTCATGGTCATCCCTTCGAGATGGGTTGGAAGGTGGAGGGAATTAATGGTTGAGGACGGGTTCCGAAGGTTTGTCTGCTTCGGTCTTGAGCGGTTTGGCGGCGTTAGCGTCAGGTGTCTGAGCGGTCGGCGGAGTGGCCTGGCTGGCCTTGTTGACAGCGTCCAGCATGGGCAGGGGCGCCTCGCCCGCGGGCGCGGGCAACGGAGCGGGAGCGGGCTTTTGGCCACCGGTGAGCACCAGGATGGCCACGACCAGGGCGGTGGCAAGGCCGGCGCCTAGAACGATGGATCGCTGGGATGAGGTGCGTTTCATGCCATCACCTTCACTAGCGCAGACGGAAGACGACGTTCAGACGGAAGCGACTGAACTGCGCGACGCCGCCTTCCTTCTGGGGTTCAAACTTCCACTGCATGGCGAAATCCTCGGCGGCCTTGCGGAGCTGTACGGGACCTTCCTTGGCCACGGCCTGAGTGGGCGTGCCATCGGTATTGATGGTGATCTCCACGATTACCGTCCCCTGAATCTTGGCCATCTTGGCCAGGGGTGGATATTGCAGGGTGGGGGGCTGGTACTTCACCTTGACCTGGCTGAAGTCCAC
>JANXXC010000186.1 GCA_025350765.1 Holophagaceae bacterium
AAACCGCCGCGGCGAGAAAGCCCGTGCTGAGGTGGACGGGACCCCCTCCGCGCTCGCAAGCCGAAGGCGCAGTGGGTGCGGGAGGAAGGGACTAGATGCCCGGCGCGATCGGGGGGAGGGTTCCCGACTCTGCGAGCCGAAAGGTGAGCAGGAGCACGCATCGCGTGCGTCAGGCGGGATCGGCGGAGCCGCGGAGGCAGGCCTAACGTCGATCAAATCTCGGCGTCATCACCATCAGGGTCTGCGTCTTCGAGATGCCGGGAATGGCGGCCACGGCATCTCGCACGCGGTTGATGTCCGCCACGCTCTCGGTCTCCACCCGCAAAATGAGATCAATTTCTCCACTCAGGGATTCACAGGTTTTGACTTCAGGAATGCCCGATAGATGGGCCGCGAGCTTGTCGTGATTAGAACCGCTATCGCTCAGCAAAATGTAGGCACAGGTTTTCGGTTCCGCCGTTGGATCCCCCAAACGCAGGGTGTAACCCGCGATGACGCCGCACTTTTCCAACTGTTTCATGCGCTCCTGCACCGCGCTGCGGGAAAGCCCCACGCGAGCCGCGAGGGTCACTTGAGAGAGCCGCGCGTCCGCCTGCAGCTCGGCGAGGATACGGCGGTCCAGGTCGTCCAAGGTTGCTTTCGGCATGGCGTCATTCTGACATCTGCAGGCAGGATGCCGGTATTCCGGCCCTTTGCCGCCTAAGCCCCGGCAGGACTTTGACGGATCCTAGAGACTGTACGAACCCTTTCGGAGGTCCCATGCGCATCGTCCTTCCCTTCCTGCTCCCTGCGGTTTTCCTGGCGGCTCAAGCCCCGGACAAAGCCATGGATGCTGCCCAACGTAAGGCCGTCGTGGAAGGTTTGGGCCGCGAACTCATCAAGAACTATGTCTACCCCGACGTGGCGTCGAAGACCGCCGCAGCCCTAAAGGACAAGCTCGCCAAGGGCGGCTACGACGGTGGCGCCACCACCAAAGCCTTCGGCGAAGCCCTCACCACCGACCTCCAAGCCTTCGGCCACGACAAGCATTTCCGTGCTGAGTTTGATCCCGAGTTCAAGCCCGAACCCGAGGAGGATGTCGCGCCAACGCCAGTCGAAAGGGAAGCGGCACGCGCCCAGGCTGCGCATCGGAATTGGGGCATCCAGAAGGTGGAAATCCTGCCGGGCAACGTGGGCCTCCTGGACCTGCGGGGGTTCGGCCCGCCGGAATTTTGTGGCCCGGCCTTCGCGAATGCCATCGGCCTGCTCTCGGGCACAAATGCATTGGTCCTGGATCTGCGGCAGAACGGCGGCGGCGACCCTGAGAGCGTCGCCTTCCTGTGCTCCTACTTCTTCGATGAAGGCGATGTGCGGCACCTCAATGACCTCTACTACCGATTCAATGACAGCACCCGACAATACTGGACCTCCGCCGTCCCCGGCGCGCGCTTCGGCGGCACCAAGCCCGTGTATGTGCTCACCTCGCACACCACCTTCTCCGGCGGAGAGGAGTGCGCCTACGACTTCCAGACGCAGAAGCGAGGCATCTTGGTGGGCGAGACCACCGGCGGCGGCGCCAATCCCGGCAGGCCCGTGGTGGTGGGCGAAGGCTTTGTGGTGTTCATTCCCATGGGCCGCGCCATCAACCCCATCACCAAAACAAATTGGGAGCATGTGGGCGTAGTGCCCGACATCAAGGCCAACGCCGCCGAAGCCCTCAAGGTCGCCCACGTGGCGGCTCTAAAGAAGATCATCGAAAGCGAGAAGGACGCTCGGCGGAAACAGCGCCTGGCCAAGACTCTCCAGATGGTGGAAAAGGGCGAGGTCGAAGCGCCCCGCTACGCCCAGTAGAACCCCTCACCACACCGGAATGAGATGAATGGCGGTGGCTTTTACCATTGCCATCACAGTCTCGCCTTCGCGCAGATTTAGATCCTCACAGGCCCAGGCGGTAACCAGGGCTTCGAGGGAAAAGCCGCAGTCCAGATGCAGACGCACCAAAGCGCCTTGGGGCTCCATTCCGACGATCTTGGCGCGAAGGCGATTGCGGGTGGTGGGGTCACCGTGAACCTCGCGCTCCACCGCAACGCCTTCGCCGCGGATGCAGGCATGGGCGTATTCCCCAAGGCCGCCGGGATCGGGCGCCAACAGTTCCACGCTGCCCGCCGCCACGCGCACTAGACCATTTTCACGACTCAAAATCCGTACGCGCACCACCGTGCCGATGCCCAAGGCCTGCGCCAATTCTGGGGTGCGGGGGCGCGTGAAAACTTCCGCCGGAAGGCCATCTTGTTGGATGCCGCCATCCTGCATCAGCAATAGCCGATCCCCTAACATCAGCGCTTCGTTTCGGTCGTGAGTCACCAGCAACGCGGGGATGCCCATCTCCCGCAATATGCCGCGCAACTCCCGCCGCAAGGATTCCTGCGAGGGCCGATCCAGAGCCGACAGGGGCTCGTCCATCAGCAACAGGCGCGGCCGATGAATGAGGGCGCGGCCCAGGGCCACGCGCTGTTGCTGGCCCCCGGAAAGCTCCACCGGGCGGCGATGCTCCAGGCCTTCGAGTTTCAGCAACGCGATCATCGCCGACACCCGGCGATGTCGTTCATCCTTCGAGATGCCCACCAAGGGATACGCAAGATTCCCGGCCACGCTCAAGTTGGGAAACAGCGCATAGTCCTGAAACACAAATCCCAGGGTGCGACGCTGGGGCGGTTGATGAACCTGGGTCGCGGCCTCGCACCAACTTTCTTCCCCAAAGCGGATGAAGCCTGTGTCGGGTTTTTCGAGACCCGCCAGGCAGCGCAACACGGTGGT
Organism: Holophagaceae bacterium; assembly: GCA_025350765.1. GTDB lineage: Bacteria > Acidobacteriota > Holophagae > Holophagales > Holophagaceae > JANXPB01. Next base: position 2,797 of record JANXXC010000186.1, read on the forward strand.
CTTACCGCACCCCGAAGGCCCGAAGAGCACCGTGACGCTGGCCTCTTCCGTCGGCAATGCGAAGGCTGCCCGGATCACGGGGCCCTGCTTGAAACGGCACTCGAAATCGCAGTCTAGGCTGCGGCTCATGGGAAAAGCCTCACCTTCCGCAGGCTGTAGGTCAGCACCAGCACCGTGAAAGAGACCCCCAGCAGCAACGCCGACGTACGCGCTGCGGCGCCGTAGTCCATGGACTGTACCTGGTCGTAGATGGCGATGGAGACCGTGCGAGTGGCACCGGGAATGTTGCCGCCCACCATCAGCACCACGCCAAATTCTCCCAGGGTGTGCGCGAAGCTCAGCACCAGACCCGTCAAGACACCGGCCCAAGAAAGGGGCAGGATCAGACGGAAGAACGTTTTCAAGGGCCCTGCACCGGAACAGGCGGAGGCTTCCAGAATGCGCGGATCCACGGACGCGAAGGCCGCGCTAAAGGGCTGCACCGCGAAGGGCAGGCTGTAGAGTACCGAGGCAATGAGCAGCCCTGAGAAGGTGAAGGGGAGACGATGGCCAAAGATGCGTTCGCAACAAGCGCCCAAGGGACTGGATGGCCCCAAGGCCATCAGTACGTAGAAGCCCAGCACCGTCGGTGGTAGCACGAGGGGCAGCGCGACGATGGCTTCCACAATGGGTTTCCAACGCCGCTTGGAAAAGGCCAGCCACGCGGCCAGCGGCATTCCAAGCACCACCAACACCACCATCGTACAAAATGAGAGTTTCAGACTGAGGGCCAGCGCCTGCCAATCCATTACATGGCCTTCCGACTGAAACCGTACCGCTTCATGATTTCAAGTCCTCGCAGACTCATCATGAAATCCCTGAAGGCTCGCGCGGCCACAGGATCTTGGGCCCAGGTCAGGATCACCCCGCCCTGTTCGATGAGCGGGTGATCTTCTTGGGGGACCATCCACCAGCGGCCCTGATCTTTGAGAGGCCCCGCCGTAACCAGCGAGAGCGCGATAAATCCGATGTCCGCGGCACCGGTTTGGGTGAACTGCGCCGTTTGAGAAATATTCTCGCCGAGCACCCATTTATCTTTTAATTCATCCCACAGACCCGCTTTCCTCACCGCCGATTCGGCCGCCCGACCATAGGGCGCGTGCTTGGGGTTGGCCAGGGCGATTTTCTTCACAGAAGGCTGCTTCAAAGCTGCGAGCCCCAGCTTTTCTACGGCAATGGGCGATGCCTTCGGCACCCACAGCACCACGCGGCCAATGCCGTAAATGAAGAGGGAATCCTTCACGCCGAGGCCCCGCTCAACCAGGTTTGTGGGATAACCCACGTCGGCGGAAAGAAAGAGATCGAAGGGCGCTTGGTTGATGAGTTGGGCGTGGAAATTCCCCGAAGAGCCATAGGTGACCGTGATCTTCGCGCCGGGGTGTTCCTTCTCAAACACCGTCCGCACATCTTCCAAGGCCCAGCGGAGATCCGAGGCCGCCGCAACGCGGACGGTTTGGGCTTGGAGCTGAATCCCCGAGCAGCAATACAGGCCGAAAAATTTTATGGCCAATGATTGAAAGAGTGAACGCATGGTCATGGGATTCTCTTCGATTTCCGCGGCACTGGCCGGTTTTAAAATTTCAGTTGGGTCATCACCCAGAATTTGTATAGGTCTTTGTTGAGGCTGAGTTCGGCAGGCGCGCTTGGGTTCGCCAAGTAGCGCGCGACCTTGAGGGTTCCTACCAGGTGCTTACCGAAGGGCCGGCTCAGCATCGCGTTGAACTCCACGCCGTAGCGCTGGCTTCGCCCCTCAGCGTCGAAGCGATGGTAGTCCAGTTCACCGCTAAGTCCCCAGGCCTTGCCTTCTACCTGAAGGTAGCTGTCGATCAGCCCGTTCGTCGGCGTCTTGGTGATGCGATCGGACCAGCCGTAGAACCCGTGAAGCGACGCGAGCGGCGTGTCAAATCCACCCTCCAGCGTTTCGCGGATGATCTTGGCGCTGAGCGAAGGCGAGAAACAGTAGCCCACCAGCCACTGCCGGTAGCTGCGATCTTTTGTCAGGGTCGAATCCTTATAGCCGCGCTGCTGGGCCACCGAACCTTCGAACAGAAATTGCTTCCACGCGCCATCCAGGCGCAGGCCTTGGTGCGCATAGGAAGAGGCCGGGGCCTGCCTATCCTCGGTGGCGTAGCGGAAACCCGTGAGATGAATTCCTTCCATGAGTCTGACCTTGGCCCGGGTGATTTCCAGGCGCAACTCCTTGTTCTGGTCCGTGGCGGTATGCATACGCAGAATGTGGCCCAGGGTGAACTCGGTGCGTGGAATCCAGGTCTGGTTGGTAAGGACCGCGCCCGTGATGCTCTTGACGCCCTGACTCCAGGCTCCAGGCCCAATGAAACGCTGGTTGTCGATGGAGAGCACTTGGCGGCCCACCCGCAGGCCTTTCCATTCCACGTAGGCCTGGGCCACTTGCGAGAAACCTGGATCCGCCACCACCGCATACGAAGTCCGACCGTTGAGGGTGCTGTTGTATCGCTCCTCGCCCAGGGCGCTGATGTTGGCGAATTGGATGAAGGCACCGACGCCCTCGATTTCACCGGTTTTGAATCCAATTAGGGTGCGGGTCGTTAAGGCGTTGGCGGTCTTCTCGGGCTTATTTGTGGAATCTTCCACCCATTCATACCGGGTGCGCAGATCCAGGGTGATCTGGTCCCTGCTGAAAGCTTCTTCAATGGGGTTCTGCGCCAGGAGCGGAGCTCCCGCCAGGAGCATGAAAACCTGCGGAGACCATAAACGCATTCCTGCTCCAGATGAACCGATATATTTATCAAAACATATCGGTGAGCCGGGTCACAAGCACGCTGGGCGGCGGCGGACCTGCTATTTCGAGATCTTGGCCAGGAGGGACGCCAGGGCCACCCGATCCGCTGTGGCGGCGCGGTCTGCTTTGCGCTCCATGTTTCGATATCGTCGCAGCGCCGTGACGCCCAAATCGCTCAAACCCGCGCCACCGCCGTGGGGCCCCCCTTTCTCAGTGATCACGAGGGGTTCCTTGAAACAGCGATTCATGGTGTCCACCAAAAGCCAGGCGCGGCGGTAGCTCATGCCCATGGCTCGGCTGGCCGCAGAAATGGAACCCGTTTCCGCGATAGCCTCCAGGAGAGCCGCCTTGCCGGGTCCCATCGCGATCTCTTCTCCACAGAACACCCGCATCTGCAACTCGCGGGATGGGGAAGATGGGACGCGGATCGGGCGCATGGGTTATTACACCAGAAGCACCCGATCTGCCCGAAGGCACACTTTCATCCCTGGGTGCATCCTAGGGAAGTCTGGAGGCTTTAAATGCTCATCCGAAAACCCAGCGACATCCCCGGTTCTGAGATCACTTCAGAGGAAACCTACCGCCATCGCCGGGCTTTCATGGTGGCGGGAGCAGGGCTCATCGCTGTTGCAGCCCTGGGTTTGCCAAAGCTGCTGGGTGGAACGACAACGCCCGGAACTGGTGAAAAGTTGGGCACCTTGAAGAAGAGTTCCTTCAGCACCAGCGAGCCCTCGAACTCCTTCAAGGAGATCTCGACCTACAACAATTTCTATGAGTTCGGCACCTCGAAAGAAGACCCGGCGCGGAATGCCCACACCCTGCGACCGCGACCTTGGACGTTGAAAATCGAGGGCGAGTGCCTGAAGCCGCGCACCTTCAGCATTGATGATTTGTTGAAACTGGCCCCTCTCGAAGAGCGCATCTATCGCATGCGTTGCGTGGAGGGCTGGTCCATGGTCATTCCCTGGGTGGGCTATCCACTTAAGGCGCTGTTGGACCTGGTGCAGCCAAAATCCACCGCAGCATTCGTGGAATTCAGCACGCTGATGGACCCCAAGCAGATGCCAGGCCAGGCTTCCCGGGCCCTCAACTGGCCCTACAAAGAAGGTCTCCGGTTGGACGAAGCCAACCATCCGCTCTGCATCCTGGGCCTGGGTCTCTACGGACAGACCCTGCCCAATCAAAATGGCGCGCCTGTGCGCCTGGTGGTGCCATGGAAATACGGCTTCAAGGGCGCGAAAAGCATCGTGAACATCCGCCTCGTGAAATCCATGCCGCGCACCGCCTGGAACGATGCGAATCCGTCTGAGTACGGATTCTATTCCAACGTGAATCCTGGCGTCGATCATCCCCGCTGGAGCCAGGCCACGGAGCGCCGCATTGGCGAATTCAAAAAGCGGCCCACGCAGATGTTCAACGGCTATGGCGATCAGGTAGCTGCGCTTTATGCAGGCCTGGATCTAAAGCGGAATTTCTGAGGTGGCGATGAGTCCCAAAATGCGGTGGACGGCCATCAAGACCGCCCTTTGGATCGTCTGTCTCGCGCCTTTGGGTTGGCTCTTATTCGCCTGGTTCGTAAAGCACGATCTTGGGGTGAATCCCATCGAAACCATCACCCACGAAACGGGGTGGTGGGCGCTCTTCTTCCTTACATTTGGACTTGGACTCACGCCACTGAAGCGCTTTTCCAAGTGGGGCTGGGTACAGCGATTCTCAAGGCCCATCGGCCTCTTCGCCTTTTTCTATGCCTGCCTTCACCTGCTGACCTACATCTGGATGGATCAATCCTGGGAGTGGGCCGCGATGCTAAAGGACGTGGTCAAAAGACCCTTCATCACCCTCGGCTTCGCCGCGTGGCTTCTCCTGCTGCTGCTCGCGGCCACCAGCACCACCGGCTGGCAGCGGCGATTGAAGAAGAACTGGAAGCGGGTCCATCGCTTGGTCTACCTCGCCGCGATGCTCGGTGTCATCCATTTCGCACTGCGCTTCAAGACCCTTCTGTTGGATTGGCGACCGACCGCCTTTGCGGCCACCGTCATGATTCTGTTGCTTCTCAGAATCAACTGGCGCCCCAAACCTCAACCCTTCAGCACCTGACGCACTTTTTCCACCAGCGCGGTGATGGTGCAGGGTTTCTGCAAAAAGATCTGCGAGGCGCCAGATTCGGATTCCAGGATGTGGTCGGTGTATCCCGACATAAAGATCACCTTCATCCTGGGGCGCAACGGAATCAATTCCTCGGCCAGTTGTTTGCCGCTCATGCGGGGCATCACCACGTCAGTGAGCAAGAGATCAATGGGCCCTTGGCACCGCGCCGCCAAAACCACGGCCATTTCCGCATCTTGTGCACGCAAGACTTGGTAGCCCTCTTTGAGGAGCACCTCGCCGAACAGGTTCCGCACCACCTCCTCATCTTCTACCAGCAGAATGGTCTGAACCTTGGTCTTGGCTTCCTTGGGCGCATCCGCGTTGTCGTTACCCGAAAGGGGCTCCTCGGTGGAGGGCAGCCTGATGATAAAGTGGTTCCCTGGCCGGGCCCGCTGGAGACCTCAATGGCGCCGCGGCTTTGACTGATGATTCCATAGACCGTCGCGAGGCCCAGGCCGGTGCCCTTCCCACGCTCCTTGGTGGTGAAAAAGGGCTCGAAGAGATGTTCCAGCGTCGCGCCATCCATTCCATCGCCCGTGTCCGTCACGAGGATCTCCACAAATTTCAATCCGGCGGGATCCCCGCGGGTCTCGATGCGCAGAAGCCCGCCCTTGGGCATGGCATCCCTGGCATTCACCGCGAGGTTCATAAGCACCTGCTCCATCTGCCCGGCATCCGCGTGAATGCGCGGGCTGGCGGGCTCCAGCTCCAGTACCAGCTCGATGTTTTCGCCGATGATACGGCGCAGCAGCTGGGCGAGGTTCTCGACGATGGCGTTGAGATCCAGAACCTCGGACTTCAGCACCTGCTGGCGGCTGAAGGCCAGGAGTTGTTGCGTCAGGGTTGCCGCCCGATCCGTGGCTCTGCGCACTTCCTCGATGGCCGCGCGCGGACCCTGGGGGCCAGATCCAGGTACCCCTGCATCACCGTGAGGAGGTTGTTGAAGTCGTGGGCGATGCCTCCCGTGAGACGCCCGATGGCCTCCAGCTTCTGGGTCTGGCGAAGCTGGGCCTCCACCGCCTCGCGCCCCTCGATCTCCGCTTTAAGCCGCGCATTGGCCTGGAACAGCTCGCTGGTGCGGGCCTCTACCCGCTGCTCCAGGGCCGCGCGGCTTGTTCGTAGTTCTTCTTCTAGCCGCTTGCGGGAGAAAAAATCTGGGATGGCGTGGTCCTTCATGCGTCCCGCGAGGTCGGGCTTGGCGGCCATGTAATCCTGAACGCGGCCCTCGATGCGGCTGGGCGGCGCCATGATGAAACGGCAGCAATCATCGCCCTTGGCGCGGCAAAGAATTTCGCTGGCCACCAACTGCAAGCCGAAACTTTCCTCGCACCAGCCTGATGAATAGCCCGCGTTCATGATGCAGGAGGGATGATTCCGGGCCTTCCCGGACTGGACCCAGGCCTCGCTCTCGAAAGAATAGGGATGGTCGTAGATCAGGTAGTAATCCGAGTCAGCCACCGGATTGGATTCCGGGGAAATATCCACGAAGGCCCAGCCCGTATGCGCGAAATGGATGGGCCCCGCCGAGAGCCGCGCCATGGGATCGATCAAGCCCATCTTCGCGTGGAAGTTGCGGGCATCGGACTTGCCAATGGCGTGAGCCAGGTCGAACAAGATATTGCGCGAGAATTCTTCGGCCTCGCTTTCGCGGCCTTCCCCGTAGAGCTCCGTCACCAGCCCGAAGAACTCCACTGACAGGGAGGCCGCCCGTACCAATACGTAGCGCTGGCCGTAGATCTCGATGCTGCCCTCAAATGGGCGGTCCTCCCGCTGAGCGAAGTAGCGGGACACAACTTCTTCCGCCGCCTGGAATAACGGCACCATGCCTTCGGGCACGCGAACGGTTTGAAGGGGTTGGCTGGACATGGGGGGCCGGAGAGAAGCCTACGCCCCTCCTAAACTCCTTGCCATCGGGGAATCTCTCGCCTAGAAAGGTTTACCTCCCCTAGGGACATCATGGGCTTCCTCCTCAGCCGCCTTCGCATCTCCACCAAGCTATCGCTGGCCTTTGGCTTGGTCGCGGCCCTCTTGGCCTGCGTGAGTCTCTGGCAGGTGAACTCCCTGCGTCAGGACGGGGACGACGTCATCAGCCTCTTTGAAAACCGCATGGTTCCCATCCGGCAGCTCAAGGCCGTGTCCGACGACTACGTGCTGGACATCATGGGCACCGCGCGCATGGTCCGGGGGGGCTCCCTCAAGCCCGAGGAGGGCCTTCAAAAGGTCCACCAAGCCCGTGTCAACATGCGCCGGGACTGGGCCGCCTATCGCTCCACCCTTCAGGACAACACCGATCGAACCAAGGTGCTGGAGGCCGAAAAGCTCATGGCCGAAGTGGAACCCCGGCTGGACTACCTGGAAATTCTCTTCTACTCGGCGGACATGGATCGCTTGGGCCAATTCATGGATGAGAGCCTGGTGTCTGTGCTGAACCGCATCGTGGATCAGCTGAACCAGTTGTCCGCGCTGCAGGAGCTGGCGGGGCGCGAGCAAGTGAGAGCATCCTCCCTGCGGGTGGAGCGCTCCCAGAGCCTGGCGATTTTCATGATCCTGGGTGGCTTTGCGATCGCCATCATGCTGGGGCGATTCATCGCCAAGGACCTGGGCCGGAAAGCCAGCCGGATGGTGGACGGCATGCGCGCGGCGGCCGACGGGGACTTGAACCACGTGGTGCTGGTGGAAGGCAACGATGAACTGGCGGTGATGAGTGCGGAGTTGAACCGCATGATTGATCGGTTGCGGCAATCCATGGTGGCCCTAGAACAGGACGCCCAGTTCATGCGCGTGTCCGAGGCCAAGGCGCAGGCCGCCAATCGCGCCAAGAGCGCCTTCCTTTCCAACATGAGCCACGAGCTGCGCACGCCGCTCAACGCCATCATCGGCTACGCCCAGCTCATGCACCGCAATCCCGAACGCACCACCAAGGATCAGGATCAGCTGCGCCACATCCTGCACGCTGGGGAACACCTGTTGAGCCTCATCAACGACGTGCTTTCCCTCTCCAAGATTGAATCCGGAGGCATCGCGCTGAAGACGGCGCCCTTCTCCGCCACCCAATTCTTCCAGGCCATTCGGGCCCTCTTCGACCTGCGAGCCGCCGGAAAGGGCATCGCCTTCGAGATGCATGTGCAACCAGGATTCCCCGAATTCATGGAAGGCGACGAGGGCAAGCTGCGACAAGTGATCGTGAATCTCCTGGGCAACGCCATCAAGTTCACGGACGAAGGCTCCGTGAAATTGCGGGCCTGGTATCACGGAGGTCTCGCTAGTTTCGAGGTGCAGGATACGGGGCCGGGCATTTCCGAAACCGACCTGCGCCGGCTCTTTGAACAGTTCTTCCAGGCCGACACCAATGAGCGGGCCGCCGAGGGCACGGGCCTGGGCCTGCACATCTCAAGAGCCCTCGTCAGACTCATGGGAGGCGACATCGCCGCCGTCAGCAGCTTGGGCGCGGGCAGCACTTTTTCATTCCAGGTATCCCTGCCGGAAACCGAGGCCATCCTGGAGTTGGAGCGCCGTGGCGAGGTGCTGGGCCTCGAGCCTGGGCAGAAATCCTTCTCGCTCTTGGTGGTGGATGATCGCGAAGAGAACCGCGATCTTTTGACTCAACTCTTTCAGACGGTGGGATTCGCGGTGCATACGGCGAAGGACGGCCTGGATGCGCTGGAGGTGTGGTCCCAACAGCGGCCCGACCTGGTGTGGATGGA
>JANXXC010000192.1 GCA_025350765.1 Holophagaceae bacterium
TGCCGCCACGCTGAAGGAAATAGGTGCTGCCCGATTGGATCGCCGGAAGGGTGACCGTGGCGCTCCCGTTCTGGCGATTGAACTGGGCCTGCCCCTGGACCGAGTCGGGTGATGCGTTCGGGCCGGAAGAAAGAATCTCCCCGGTGAGCGCATTCACTCGGGTAGTGAAGGCCTGCTGTTTTTTGGGCAAGAAATGTTGCACCACCTGGACCAAACGCCAGCCTTTGAGGACACGGCTACTAGGGAAGGGACTATGCACGCCGGATGTGACGGGGCGGCCCGTTGATTCACTGAGGAACTCCCTTTCGATGAGGGGTTCCAGAACCAATTCGGCGAGGGTCTTGCTGGCTTCCCCTACGGAAAGTTTCAGTGCCTCGCTCGCCACGGTGATCGCCCTATCCCCGGGGACGGAAGGCTGAAGCTGGAGTTCAGGCGGGGGCTCGATCACTTGAGCATTGGGATAGTCCATGCGCTCACAGATTCCGCTTGCTGAGAGGCACCCAAGGGCTTCCGAAGCCTCAACCCGGATTCCGTTGAAGTAGTGGTCGTAGCGGGCAATGGTGCGGCCGTGCAGGTCCACTTCGGAAGTTCGTAATTTGAAGGAGTGCCCGGGTTTGGCCCCTGCGGGAATGAGGCGGTTCAGGGTCGGTTCCCTCACTTTGACCCGCTGAGTCTGCGTGGCGCGCAGCCCCGCCAGGGACGGCTCATCGAGCCGTGGCAGCGAGGCGAGGGGTTGTTGGGCGGCGAGGTTCGTTCCGGCCAGGATCAGCCAGAGCCCACCCCCCTTAATAATGCCGTGGGTCATGTATTGCTCCAGAATAGTGGTTGGGATGAGGCTTTAATATTGGCAGGGCGATTTCATCTGTGCGAGTGGGCAGGAGAACCCATCCCCATTCCACTTGTGGAATGCAGTTAAGTCTTGAAGGGTTCCATGGGACTTGGGACCGGGCAGAGGTATGGAAGAGGGGGAGTTTTCCTCGTCCCTCAACCCTCGAAGCTCACCCCTCTTTGACCGCCCACAGGGCGGACTGGCACAGCCGCTTGACGCCACCCACCAGGTCCATGGTCTGGAGCGTCTCTTCCGTAAGCCAGATGCCGCCGTCGGGGGGCGTGGGGAGCTGGTCCGCGGGGGCCTTGCAGCGCAGGAGATGGGTCAGGTAGAGGCGCTGCTGGCCTTCGAGGCCTTCGAGGCGCAGCATCCATGGGGTCGGCAGGCGCGAGGTGCGCTCATCGAAGACCACGGGCAACTTGCTGCTGTCTGAGAACCGGAAGGGGATTTTCCAGGTCGAATCAATGAGGTTCTGCAGCAGCGCTGGCGGCAGGAAGCCCGGAGCCCACGGAACCTGGGGCGGCATCAGGAGCCCCCGGTGCGGAGAATGCACCGAAGGCACCACGAGGACGGAAGGATTCGAGGAGCCATGCACCAGCACGCCTTCAATAAAGGTGGTCAGGTAGATGGGGCCTTCAGCCATTCCTTACCTCCCTCCGGCGGATTCGAGCTCTTTCATCATGCGGTTTTTAGCATTCTGCACCAGCTCCAGGATTTGGCCAGGGGGGACTTTGTCCACGGCCTTGGTGCGGCGGTCCCGCAGCTCGATCATGCCGTCCTTGAGCCCCTTCGCGCCCACCATGATGCGCAACGGGAAGCCCAGCAGGTCCGCGTCCTTGAATTTGGCGCCCGGGCTCAGGCCTTCGCGCTCATCGTGGAGCACTTCGAAGCCCGCAGCCTCCAGCTCCTTTTCGACCTGATGGGCCACGGCGCTGACTTCTTCATTCGCCGGATCCAGGCTCAGCAGATGGATTTGGAAGGGCGCGATGGGCCAGGGCCAGATGATGCCGTCGGCGTCATAGTTCTGCTCGATGGCCGCGGCGACCGTCCGGGTGACACCGATGCCGTAGCAGCCCATGACCATGGGCTGCTCCTTGCCCTGCTCATCCAGAAAAGTGCAGTTCATACTCTTGGAATACTTGGTGCCCAGCTTGAAGACCTGGCCCACCTCGATGCCGCGGAAGGCCTGGTAGTGGCCTTTCGCACAGCGCGTGCAGACATCCCATTCCGCCGCGAAACGAATGTCTGCGAAGGCGGCGCCCGGCAAATCGCGCTCGGGCGAAAGGCCGAAGTGGTGGTAGTCCGTTTTGTTCGCGCCGCAGGTGAGATTCACCGCGCCTTGAAGGCTGAGGTCCACGATGATCTGCACATCCTTTAAACCCACAGGACCCATGAAACCGGACTTGGCGGCAGTGAATGCTTCGGCTTCCTCGATGGGGAACAATTCGATGTCCGTGGCGCCCGCGATGTTTTTCACCTTCACGGGGTTCACCTCGTGATCGCCCCGCAGCACCGCGCCCACCAGCTTAGTGCTTTGATCCGCGAACATGACTTTGTACAGGAAAAACTTGCTGGTCTGTGCGATGGGCATGCCCTTGGGATGCTCGGTGTCGATCATCCCGGCGGCCTGCAATTCCTGGCTTAGGATCCCGGGGGTGCAAAAGTGATCGCGCTTTAGGTCAAAGGCGACGCCATGGTCTTGAGTCGCCAACTTGGGGGCCTCGGTCTTCTCGATGTTGGAAGTGTAGTCGCAGGTATCGCAGGAGAGGATGCCATCTTCGCCACTGCCCGCGAGCACATGGAATTCGTGGGTGAAGGAGCCGCCGATGGCGCCGCTGTCGGCTTCCACGGGGCGGAACTTCACGCCCAAGCGTGCAAAGATCCGTTTGTAGGCGTTGAACATCACCCAATACTCACGGTCGGCGTCGGCGTCGCTCACATGAAAGGAGTAGCCGTCCTTCATGATGAATTCCCGGCCCCGCATAAGGCCGAAGCGCGGACGGATTTCATCCCGGAATTTCGTTTGGATCTGGAAGACGTTCATGGGCAGTTGCTTGTAGCTCCGCACGGTGCGGCGCACCATGTCCGTGACCACTTCTTCGTGAGTCGGGCCCAGGCAGAACCAGGTGTCTTTGCGGTCTTTGAAGCGCAGCAATTCCTTGCCATAGAAGGTCCAACGGCCGCTCTCTTCCCATAACTCGGCGGGCTGAACGTTGGGCATCAAGATCTCTTGGCAGCCGTCTTTTTCGAGTTCTTCGCGGACGATATTCTCGAATTTCCGGATGCTGCGCAGCGCCAAGGGAAAATAGCTGTAGATGCCGGCTGCCTGTTTCTGGATCATGCCCGAGCGCATCATCAATTGCTGACTGATGACGTCCGCGTCCTTGGGCGTTTCACGGAGGGTCTGGAGGAGCAGTTTCGATTGCTTCATGGGTGTGTCTCTCTATTTGAAAAGGGCACTACGCGAAGGTTTCAGAAGGAGCGAAGATCGCGAAGAAAAAGTTTTTTATCCATGTTTTCCTTCGTGCTCTTCTTTACCTCCGCGTTCTCCGCGTAGTTGTTTTTAATTCAGGATGGTCCCGATGAGCTGGCTCGCGGCTTTGCCATCGAAGGCGCTGCCGTGCTGGGCTTGGAGTGCCTTCATGACTTGGCCCATATCCTTTTTTGAACTAGCTCCGGTCGTGGAAATAGCTTCGCGAACGGCGGCTTCGAGCTGGACTCCCTCCAGCATGGCGGGAAGGTAGGGCTTCAGAACGGCGATCTCGGCCTGCTCGGAGGCGGCCCGACCGGGGTGCCCGGCCTTCATGTATTGCTCCACGCTGTCCTCGCGGCTCTTCACCAATCTTTTGAAGACGCTAATGGCATCGGCCTCGGTGAGCGAGCCTTGGGGCCCGAGACCTTTGGCCACGGCCTCGTTCTTGTACGCGGCCAGCGCCATGCGCAGCACCATGGTCTTGGCGGCATCCTTGGCCAGCATGGAGGCTTTGAGATCGGCCTGAAGGCGGTCGAGCATAGGAACCTCTTTCAAAATGGTAGGGGTCTTCGTGGGTGAAGATTCAGGTTTCCGACAGTGTGAGGCTATGAGGTACGAGTGGTGAGGCTTGAGGAATGAGGTATGCAAAGAACGGCGCCGCGGCGCCGTTCTTCCGAAGACCGTTGCTTCAGGTTGAAACCGCGCAAAGCGCTAGACCTGATCGTACTTGATGACTTCAACGGGGCAGCCGGCGGCGGCGGCGATGATGCTGTCGGCCAATTCGGTCTGGATGTCGTCGTTGAGCTCGCTCATTTCGTCGCGGTTCTCGCTGTCAATGCCATCTTTGCGACAGCTACCGATGATGTTGCAGCTGGTGTCGGTGACGTGGAATACGTCGGGGGTTTCCGCCTCGCAGGCATTGCACACGATGCAGCCTTCCTCGATCCAAACCTTGGTAATGGCCATGGGGTCGTCTCCTCCGTCACCACCGCGGGCGAACCTTTCAACGTTATCAAAGGATCGGCGCAGAACCAAGCCCAGAGCGTGGGACACTGCCTCCGTGAGCCTCCGAGAATTGGACATCCACGCCCGCGTCCGGGCCCTGTTGCCGGGCGGCGATGCCCTTGATGACGATTGCGGCGCCATCCCCGCCGCGCCCCCTGGCGAAACGCTGCTGGTCACCACGGATCTAATGGAGGAGGGCATCCACTTCCGCAGAGAATGGCATCCTCCCGAGCTGCTGGGCCGTAAGCTGTTGAACGTCAACCTCTCGGACCTGGATGCTTCCGGCGCGGCTTACCTCGGGTTCACCCTGACCTTGGCCCTCCCCCCGGACCTCGAAATGGCCTGGCTGGAATCCCTGCTGAAGGGCCTGGCGGCAGCAGCGCGGGAAGCCGGCCTCCCGGTGTTGGGGGGGGATACATCCGGACGCGCATCCGGAATTGGCCTGGGCATTTCGGCCTTCGGCGCTGCCAAGCGCTGGCTGCGCCGAGATGGCGTGAGGATCGGCGATCAGCTCTATGTAGATCAACCCCTGGGCCGCAGTGCGCGGGGTTTACGGAAACTCGAGGGAGGCCAGCGGTGGAATCCCTCGCTTCCTGATCCCGAACTGGCCTGGCAGCTGGATCCGAAACCCAATCTGGGACTGGGCCTCCGGCTCGCGGCCTTACCTGGCGTTCACGCCTGCATTGACCTCTCCGACGGGCTCTCCAAGGATCTGCGGATGCTTGCGAATGCCAGCGGGGTGACCTTCCGGTTGACGCCGGGGCTCAGCCAAGACGAGCTTTTTGGCGGCGAGGATTATGCCCGTTGCTTCGCGTCCACCCTTGGCAAAGAGGCCCTCGAATCAAGCCTCGGCATTCCGCTTTGGCCCGTGGCCGAGGCGGTGGCGCCGGAGGTGTCCCCCCTTCTCGTCTATGATGGTGCTTTCTGGATCCCTTTGGATGACCACAGCTTTGACCACTTCCACCCGCAGCCCGATCTTTCATGACTGAATCCCAGCCTACCGGCTCTGCCGCGACGGAGGAGGCGCCACGCGGCCTGCTGGCTCGGCTCAAGCGCCATATCCTGCATCCAGAACTTTCGCCCGAGCAAATCGCCTGGAGTTTCGCCCTCGGCTTGGCTGTGGCCTTCAATCCACTGCTGGGGCTTCATATGGCCATGGTGCTGCTCTTTGGCGCGATCTTCCGCGGGCTCCATCGACCGCTGATGTTTCTGGCTTCCTTCGTGAACAATCCCTGGACCATGGTGCCCATCGCCACGGCCTCGGCCTACCTGGGCAACTTCATTCGGGGGCGCGGGCTCAGCCTGGATCTTTCCTCCATCCGCTGGCACGAGATCGGATGGCGGAGCTTCCTCTCCTGGCAGGGCTTCTTGGACATGCATGAGATGCTTCGGCCGATCCTGAAATCTTACTTGTACGGCGGCACGGCGCTGAGCCTTCTCGTCATTCCTGCCGGATACTGGGCCATGCTGATGCTGGCCCGACGCATGCGGCGGTTCCATTTAGGAGCCGTGAGGGAATGATCAGTACATTTCTGATCATTCCTTTACGGCCCCTTATGCCGGTCAACGGCGATACAACATTCCCTCGGAGGCACCCATGGACATGCGATTCCTGATGAAGCAGGCTCAGGCCATGCAGGCGAAGCTGGCGGAGGCCCAGACGAACCTGCGGGTTGAAGGCACCGCGGGTGGCGAGCTGGTGAAGGTCACGCTCAATGGCGCCAAAGAGGCGCAAAAGATCTCCATCGCCAAAGAGGCCATGGATCCCGAGGATCCATCCATGCTCGAAGACCTAGTGCTGGCGGCCTTCAAAGATGCTTCCCAAAAGGCCGACGAGGCCATGGCCAAGGCCACCGGCGGTATGGGCGCCGGGCTGAACATCCCCGGAATGAAAAATTGATGGCTTCCGGCTTCCGATTTTTATGAACCTTCCCGCTCCCCTCCAGGCGGTCGTAGACGCCCTCCAAAAGCTTCCGGGCGTGGGTGCCAAGAGCGCCCAGCGCATGGCCTTGCACCTTCTCAAAGAAGGACCGCAATCCATGGAACACCTGGGCGATCTGCTCACCCAGGCCGCCCATCGCGTGGGGTTTTGTGAACGCTGCGGAGCCTTCACCGATCAACCGCTCTGCTCCATCTGCACCGACCCGAAGCGGGATCCCGCCGTGTTGGTGGTGGTGGCCGAGGCCTCCAACGTGCTGAGCTTCGAACGCAATAGCCAAAACCGGGGCCGCTATTTCGTGCTGGGCGGCCTGGTTTCACCGCTTCGCGGCGTGGGCCCGGACCAACTGAAGATCCGCGAACTACTTAAGCGCCTGGAGGATCCTGAGATCAAGGAGATCGTGCTGGCCATGAACCCCACCTTGGACGGCGAGGCCACCGCCGCCTGGCTGGCGCGGGTGTTGGATCCCATGGCCCTAAAGATCACGCGCATCGGCCTGGGCCTACCCATCGGATCCGATCTCGAATACGCCGATGACTTGACCCTGACCCGCGCCATGGAAGGTCGGCGCCCGCTGTAAATTCAGTACCGGTCCGGGCTGAGCAGATCCACTGCCACCAAAGGTTCACGACCGGCCACGAGATCCGCCACCAATCGCCCCGTGACGGGAGCCAGGGTGATGCCGAGCATGGCGTGGCCGGTCGCGGCGATGAGATTGGGAACCTTGGCGAAGGGCCCGATGAAGGGCAGGCCATCGGGGCTGCAGGGCCGCAAACCCGCCCACAGCGGGGCCGGAGCCGGCGGCAGGTCCACCTCCAAATAGCGAGGCACCGCTTTCCGGATGGCTTCTACCCGGCGCGGATTGATGGAGAGATCCAGCCCCGCGAGCTCGAGGGTTCCCGCGATGCGGAGCCGCTTACCGATGGGTGTGATAGCCACGCGGGCCTCGCTGAGAATGGTGGGATGCCGAAGGGCGAAGGGCGGCTCGGCATAGTCGAAGCTGTAGCCCTTGCCCGGTTGCAGAGGCAAAGAAAGACCCAGTTCCTTGGCCAGAGCGCCCGACCAGCTCCCCGCAGCCAGCACAAAGATATCTGCATCCACCTCGCCTTGGTCGGTCCTCAAGGCCCGTAGGCAGCCCTTCGACCCGTGAAATCCCCGCACCTCCACACGAAGAAACCGCACCCCCTTGGCCGAAAGATCTACCGCCATCGCCGCGTTGAAGCGGCCCGGATCCAACTGTGCGTCCCCTGGGTAGAACACGCCGCCGAGGACCTTCAAGGCCACGTCCGGCTCCAATTCCTGCGCCTGATCCGCGTCCAGCACCCGCGCCTCAATGCCGATTCGATGCGCCATCTCAGCCTCGTGGACGCAGCCTTTGCGGTCCTTTTCCGAATTGAAATAAATGGCCAGGCCCTTTTCTTCCAACCCGAAATCCAGGGGCCCCAGCTCGCGGAAAAGTCTAAGGCTCTCCGCCATGAGGTCCCGCAGCAGCGGCATGGCCCGCTCCACCCGCGTCTTCGTGGCGGCCCGGTTGAAATGCCAAAGCCAGCTCAGCAGGCCCATCTCGGCGCGAGGACGAATATAAAAAGGGCTCTCGGGATCGAACATCCAACGAAGCCCCTTGGCCACCATCCCCGGCGCCGCGAGGGGCACGAAGTGGCTGGGCGTCACCATCCCCGCATTGCCCCATGAACAACCCATCCCCGGTTCACCGCGCTCCACTAGGGTGACATTAAGCCCTTCGGCCCGCAGATACCGCGCGCAGCAAAGGCCGATGGCGCCGCCTCCCAGGATGACCACCGATCGGGGTGAATGAGCGGTCATCTAGAGCACCTGAAATCCATGGACGTAGGGGTCGCTGTCATCCAGGAAGATCGTGTTGTAGCCCGTCACCTTGGCCCAGCCCTCGATGCTCGGAATAATCCCGTCGAAACCGCCAACTCTCACGGCCGCTTCCACACGGCCCTTGAAGAGGCTGCCGATGATGCTTTCGTGATGGAAGGCGTCGCCGACTTTCAGTTTTCCCTTCGCCACCCACTGGGCCATGCGCGCGCTGGTACCCGTTCCGCAGGGGCTTCGATCAATAGCCTTGTCGCCATAGAAGACCGCATTCCGAGCGTGGGCCTCGGGGTTCTGAGGCGCGCCAGTCCATTGAATGTGGCTGAGACCGCGGATGGTGGGGTCTTCCGGATGGATGAACTCATATTTCTCGTTCAACTGTTTTCGCAGCGCCGGGCTCCATCGCAGCAAGTCCGAAGCGGTGATGGCTTCCAATCCCGCGAAATTCGTCTGGGGATCCACGATGGCGTAGAAATTCCCGCCATAGGCCACGTCCACTTTGAGTCGGCCGAGGTCGGGACATGCCACCTCCAGGCCTTCGGAATGAAGGAAGGAGGGGATGTTGGTGATCCGCACCGCGCAGACTTTCCCGTTCTCTTCGGTGTATCGGGCTTCGACGATTCCAGCGGGCACTTCGAGCCTCAAGAAGCCCGGTTCGCGGGGCTTCACGAGGCCCTCCTCGATCATCACCGTGACGGTGCCGATGGTGCCATGGCCGCACATGGGCAGGCATCCGGAGGTCTCGATGAAGAGGATTCCGATATCCGTATCCGGACGCATGGGCGGATAAAGGATCGAGCCGCTCATCATGTCGTGGCCTCGCGGCTCGTACATGAGCCCCGTACGGATCCAGTCGTGGTCCCGCAGGAAATGTTGGCGCCGCTCGCTCATGGTGGCGCCTTCGAGCAAGGGACCACCCCCCGCCACCACCCGAACGGGATTGCCGCAGGTGTGGGCGTCGATACAGTAGAAAGTTTTTTTGGCCACGGGTATCCCGTCAGAGAAGTTCCATTGCTTCGCG
>JANXXC010000197.1 GCA_025350765.1 Holophagaceae bacterium
GGTGGTCATGCAGCGATTGGGATCTATTTGGAAGGGGGTGATGGCCTTTGAAGGACAGGCCTCGATGCAGGCCGTACACGTCCCGCAGTGTTCGGTGGTGAAGGGCTCGTCCGGCGGCAGTTCCGCGTCCAGCAGCAGAACGCCCAGGAAGCCCCAGGAACCCTCTTTACCCATGATGAGCAGCGTGTGCTTCCCCTGCCAGCCGAGCCCCGCCCGCGCGGCCATCTGCCGCTCCATCAGCGGTGCCGTATCCACGCACACCCGGCCCCGCAATTCCGGCCGCAGCGCCTGAGCTTTCGCCAGCAGTTTCTGCAGGCGCGGCTTCAGTAGAATGTGGTAGTCCGTGCCCCAAAGGTAGCGGCTCAACTTCAAGCTCCCGGGGGCCGCACCGGGAATCGCGCTGGGCCGCGCGTAGGGGAAGAAGCCCACCAGCGCGGTCTTCGCGCCCTCCATCACCCGCTGCGGACCAGCGAGGGTTCCAGGATCGAGGTAGGGCAAGTGCTTTGCGCGCCCTTCCGAAAACCAGGATTTGAGATGCTCCCGCTCGCCCTCAAAAGCCTCGCAGGAAGCGAAGCCCACCCGAGCGAAGCCCAGAGCCATCGCCTCAAAGCGCAGCCATTCCTTGAAGGCGAGGTCATCCATGGAGACAGCATAGGCGGAAGGAGAGTCCGACTTGATTCGGGCTGTCACAAATTTCAGGGTTGACAGGTTCGCCGGTCTGCTTACTGTATTACTACACTGATACAC
This sequence comes from Holophagaceae bacterium, assembly GCA_025350765.1. Taxonomy (GTDB): domain Bacteria; phylum Acidobacteriota; class Holophagae; order Holophagales; family Holophagaceae; genus JANXPB01. The sequence goes on from JANXXC010000197.1 coordinate 748, forward strand.
AAGCAGTGCCGCACCATCCCGTTCACTCCATCACAAGAAGGCCCAGCACATGAGGGAGACCCTCCGAGTTGACCCCAAGGATTCTGTGCCCATCTGGCGCCAGATCGAAGAGGGCATCCGCCGCCTGGTGCTCTCGCGGGCGCTGCCCCAAGGCGAAGCGGTGCCTTCGGTGCGCGACCTGGCGCGAGATCTCCGCGTGAATCCCGCCACTGTCGCGAAGGCCTATCAACGGCTGGTGGAGGCGGGTGTGCTCATCACCAAACGCGGCGAAGGGACCTTCGTCGCGGAGTTCACGCCCACGCTGCGGAGCCGGGATCGAAAGCAGATGGTGCAGGAAGGCGCGCTGCGATTTGCGTCGTTATCGCTGACCGCCGGGTCTGAATTGGACGAGGCCGAAGAAGCCCTGCGTAAGGCCTGGAAGTCCCTCGATGGAAAAGCCAAGGAGGATGCGAAATGATGGATTCAGGCGCGCTCATTCAGGTTCAAAGTCTTGGCGTGAGCTACGGCAAAAAGCGAATTTTGACAGACGTTTCATTCAGCGTAAAACCGGGCCAGGTCTACGCCTTGCTGGGCCGTAATGGGTCTGGCAAATCATCCTTGGTGCGCTGCATTTTGGGATGGCAGCAACCGAACGAAGGCCGAGTTGAACTCTTTGGACACCCCGCTTGGAGCAGCCGGGGTCGCGCCATGGAGCGGGTCGGCGTCATGCAGGAATCGCCAGACGTTCCCGGTGGCATGCGGGTGGATCAAGCGGTCGCATTTTGCGGGCGGTTCTATCCAACCTGGGATAGCGATGGCATTGCTGCGCGGATCAAGCGCGCAGGAATTTCTTTCCAAGCCCCGGCGGGTTCCCTTTCGCGTGGGCAGAAGGCCCAGCTTGCCTTGGCCTTGGCCCTGGGTCCGCGCCCGGAATTGCTGGTTTTGGACGATCCCACTTTGGGACTCGATGCTGTTGCGAGGCGCGCTTTTTTTGAAAGCCTGGTGACGGAACTCGCGGATCGAGGCGTGTCCGTCTTATTGACGACCCACGATCTCGCAGGCGTCGAAGGCGTCGCGGATCGCGTGGGCATTTTGAACCAGGGACGATTGATCTTGGATGAACCTATGGAGCATTTGAAGGCCCGGGTCCGCCGTCTGCGCTGGGATTCACGGCATCACCCAGAACCCGACCTGAAGGGCTTAGACGTGCTGCGAATGACGCGCCACCCATGGGGCGCCGAAGCCCTGGTGATGGGCTTTGACGAAGCCTCCCAACATCGGTTTGAAAGCAGCGAAATGGACATCGAGCCCATGGCGCTCGAAGACCTTTTCATCGCGTTAGTGGACGAGAACGAAGAGGTGCGCGCATGAAAATTCTGCATATCGCCGCAGCCGAATGGCTGAACAAAAAATTGGTGGCCGCGGGCGCCTTCCTGCTGGGTTTCGGGGCACTGTTCCTGCCCCTGATTTATCCGTCGAAGGGCACACCCGTGGTGGACCTCCAAACGGCCACGGCTTTGAGTTTCGAAATGTCACTGCCGATCATGTTGGGGCTCGCATTCGGCG
>JANXXC010000214.1 GCA_025350765.1 Holophagaceae bacterium
GACCATCATGGTGGTGACCCACGATCCCAAAGCCGCGCACCATGATGGTCTTGCCCAAATCCTCGTTAAGCCGCTGCATGAGGTTCAAAATTTCTTCGGCGTTTTGGTGGTCCAAAGCACCCGTGGGTTCGTCCGCCACGAGCAGCTGCGGGTCCGTGACGATGGCGCGCGCGATGGCCACCCGCTGCTCCTGCCCGCCACTGAGCTGGCGCGGATAGTTGTGCATCCGATCCGTAAGATTCACCAACTCCAGCGTGTGTTCTACCCGGTCGCGGCGCTCGGCCCGTGAGAGGCTGCTCAGCAACAAAGGTAGTTCGATGTTTTCATAGGCGTTGAGCACGGGTACCAAGTTGTAATTCTGGAAAATGAAGCCCACGCATACATTCCGCCATCCGGCCAATTCATCGTCATCCAGGCCGTTCAACTCGTACCCGCAAACCCGCAAGGACCCGCCGGTGGGGCGATCAATCCCCGCGATGAGATTCAGTAAAGTGGTTTTGCCTGAGCCCGATGGACCCATGAGCGCATAGTAGCCGCCCGACGGAATTTCCAAATCAAAGCCCTTGAGCACCGGGATCTCCAGCGTCTCGCGCCAATAACTTTTGGCGATGTCCCGAAGGACAATAATGGGTTCGTTCCTCACGGGGATGGGCTCGGAGTTCACTTGGCCTTCACCGTGATCTTGGCCTCGGGCTTCAGGCCTTCGGGCGGCGCGACGATGAGTTGGGTGGTTGTGGTGAGGCCGCTCACTTCGAGACCGATGGGATTTTCCGCCAGCACGGCGATGGGCTTCAACGCGGCCAGACCATTCTCTGCCGCCCACACAAAGCTGTGGCCGTCGCGCTTCACGACCTGCTCACGACCGATGATGATGGCGTCCTGCGCATAGGGCTCGCCGAGGAACGTCACCTTGGCGCCCATGTCGGGAACCAGCGCCGAATCGCGATCTTGAATGACGACGCGCACGATGATGACGGCCTTCTGGCGATTAGAGCTGGGGTAGATTTCCCGCACTTGCCCCTTCAGCACCTTGGGCTCCAGCGCATCAACACGGATTTCCACGGGCATGGCTTTTTTGAGTTTGGAGATGGAAGCCTCGTTCACTTCTACTTCCACTTCCAGCGTGTTGAAATCCGCCAGCACTGCCACGGCATTGATGGCATTGGCACCCCCGGCGCTACCCGGCGCCACGGTCTCGCCCACTTCCGACAATTTCTGTGTCACCACCCCCGCAAAAGGCGCCCGGAGCACCATGCTTTCCAGCAGCGCGTCCTGATATTTGAGCTGCGCCGCCTGCTGTTTTTGAAGATTCACCAGTCGATCCAGGGAGGCCTGATCGGAGATGCCTTCCTTCACTAATTTTTTGGAACGCTCCAGATCCAGCTCCGTCTGCGCCAACTGGGAAGCCACGGAATTGCGCGCGGCCACCAGGTCTGGCGCTTCGAGGCGCGCGATCACCTGGTCCTTTTGAACGCGGCTGCCTTCCTGAATGCCCAGCCACTCGATGCGGCCTAGCACCTTGCTGGAAAGGGTCGCCCGGGTGCGCGCCACGATGTAGCCCGAGGCCGTCACCAACGGATTGCGCTGCCCGGCCTTGTAGACCGTGGGCGAGTTGGTGCTCACCTGGATGGGCGCGTTCTTGCGGGCCATGCCCATGCCCAGCACCGCCACCGCAATCATCCCGAGCACCACCCATCCCCAGGGAAAGCGCTTCTTGATGACTGACTTCTTGCTCGCCTGGCCATCCGCCATGGATCCTCCGGAATGTCAATTCTCCAAGAGTAGCGGCAAGACCGGAGATTTCAACGACTGTTGAGGCAAATGATGGCGGGGCATCGGTGAGGAATTCAATTTCACCGGTGAACGGTCAAGGCTTCTCAAACAAATAGTGCGAGACGAACCATTCCTCACCCTCGCGCCAGCCCCACAGCTCCGCGCAGGCCATGAAAAAAATTCTCCAGTAAACGAATCGCTTGAGGGCATCTGGCCCATAGCCTTCCCGAAACAAGGCGAGAATCTCTTTGCTATGAGCGTCTTGGTTCCTGAGCCAGGCTTCAGATGTCGCTGCGTAGTGGCTACCCGAAACCCGCCAATGACGCGTGATCCGGAGATGTTCCTGGAAATAAAAAAGCAAATGATCCGAAGGCATGATGCCGCCGGTGAAGAAGTATTTCGCCATCCAATCGCTTTCATCTTTCACATCGAAGGGATACGCGAAATCCCGGTGGGTGAAGATGTGGACGAAAAGTTTGCCGTACTTCACCAACCAGGTGGAAACGCGCTTCAGCAGCTCTGGATAATTCCGCATGTGTTCGAACATCTCCACGCTCACCACGCGGTCGAATCCTATTTCCGGCGGCTCGAATTCGTTCATATCGGCGGTGACAATGCGGACGTTAGTCAGACCCCGTTCGGCTGCAAGAGTCTCGATGAAACCTCGCTGGTCCTTGGAGTTGGAAACGGCCGTGATCTGGGAGTTCGGATACTCCTCCGCCATCCACAGCGTCAGGGATCCCCAGCCGCAACCCAATTCCAGGATCTTCTGTCCATCGCACAGGTCTGCCCGCTCACAGGTAAGGGCCAGCATGGCCTCCTCGGCCTGATCCAGGGAGTCCACACCTTCGCCGTAGTAAGCCGATGAATATTTCAACCGCTTACCCAGAACCAATTCGAAGAATCGCGGCGGAACCTCGTAATGCTGTTCATTGGCGGCGGCGGTATGAAGGGCGATGGGGCTGCCTCGCAGCTGCGCCACCAGCGCCATGAAGCGCGCCTGCACCGCCTCCAATCCGCCTTCCCCTTCGTCCACCAGTCGCCTACGCAGCAACTGGCGGATGCGAAAACGGATGAGCGAATCCGGAAGGAGATTTCTTTCAAGCAAAACATTGATCATTCATTTACCTTCTTTGGAAACCAAGGCAAAAAGGCGCTCGTCTCGCGCTGGTAGCGTCGGTAATCCTCAGGCCGGGAGCGTAAGCTTTGTGCTTCGGTGTAAGGGATGCCAGTCACCCGCAAGAGAAAATAAAGCATCGTGGCGGGACAGAAAATTGCTGTCCAGCCCCAGGGACTCGCCACCGCGAGCAAGAAAAAGGCAACCCAAATCAGCCATTCGAAAAAATAATTTGGATGCCGGGAATAGCGCCACAAACCCGACCTGCACGTTTTACCTTGGCTGGATGGATCGGCTTTGAAACGATGCAGCTGCTCATCGGCGATGCTCTCGCCCAGCATCGAAATCAACCACAGACCAAGGCCCAGCCAAACGGTCCAATGAATCCGTTTGGAACCATCCAGCGCCACCCAGTGAAAAGGTAACGAGAGGAATAGATCTAGCAGGGCTTGGGCCTGAAAGAAAAAGAAGAACTTCAGGCGGATGTTGCCACCCCAATCCTTGCGGATCTGCTGATAGCGGCCATCTTCATGAGGTTCTCCGCCCACGCGGCGCCAAAGGTGCAGGCCGAGTCGCAGACCCCACACGCCGCCCATGACGGCCAATATCAAGCGTCGCTGCGGGTCGCCGGGACCGAAAATGCCATCCAGAATGGCGAGTCCGCCCAGGCCCAGGGCCCAACCGACATCTACCCATCCCGCATTGTCCGTGCGCAGATGCCAAAGCCACATCGCGGCTTGAAGGCCGCAGACCCAAACCGCCCCCCAAAGGACCAGATGCCCGGCGTTCACGCAGGCTCCTGATGCATGGATTTGGGCATCAGCTTGCGCATGATCGGGATCAGGATCAGCGTCAGCAGGACCGTAGCCAAAGGCACCACCATCAACCACGCAACCGCGGCATGCCAAGTGCTCGTCCAAAGCATGCGCACGGAGCCCACCGCATCAGCCTTGATGTGTTCAAGGATCTGGGAGGCATTCAAAGGCATGCGGGGCGAGTGGAAAAGCCGCTCCCCCAGCCTGACGAAGGGAATGAGCAACAGGATCTGAATCGGATAGGCGAAATAGTTAACCAATTGAACCGCAGGCTGGTTGAGGCGCCCGAGCCAGGCCGCGACGATGCACAGCACCGTCGTGGCACCGATCACAGGGAAGACCGCAAGCCCCAAACCAATGGCAAAGCTGGCCGCCAATTTCTCCGGCGTGAGACCTTGGCGAAGCAAGTCCCGCAAGGGATGCCAAAGGCGCCGTTGAAAAAAATCCTTCATCGAGGGGCTCGGCGAAAGAGATCGTTCATACCGCCGAATTGCGGCAGCCTCCAAACCTGGATCAGGGCATACAGCGCCATGGCGATGTTGCCCAGGAGCAGTATCGCCACCAGCCAAAGAAGACGGACCACCCAACGAGATTCCTTGTAGGCAACCCAGAGCCAGAAAGCCAGGAAGGCGAAGTAGCAATCAAACAAGGTGGCGAGGCCCCAGGGATCCCGCGATATGCGGAGGAGGGCAGCCACGACATTTTCGTGCAGGCTCGCCCAACCCGTCACCGCCACCATGGCCACCAGCACCAGGATGAAATAGACCTTCAATCCATTCTTCATTGGGCATCCCAAGGCTCAGTCATGAGCGGCTGCAGGTTCCCGTTTTTGGTCAGCAATAACTGCGCATCTCCAATGTAGCGTTCCAAAAAAGCGCCTTCGCAGTAGGCCAGATAGTAGTCCCACATGCGAATGAACGTTGCATCGAAACCTAGAGAGCGCACCGCATCGAGCTGAGCCAGGAAGGCCTCTCGCCAGGCGTGCAAGGTGCGGGCGTAATGCGCGCCGATGTCTTCGAGATGGAAAACACTCATGGAGGTGCACCGGGCCAGGCTCTTTATGACTTCCGAGACCGAGGCCAGCTCGGCGCCAGGGAAGATGTATTGCTGAATCCAATCCGTGCCTTTTTGATAGCTGGAGAAGCGATGCTCATTCATGGTGATGGCCTGAAGCAGCATGGTGCCATTGGGTTTCAGCAAGCGGTCCACCGCGCCAAAATAGGCATCGTAGTACTTCAAACCCACGGCCTCGAACATCTCGATGCTCACCACCTTGTCATAGGTTCCCTGCAGGTGCCGGTAGTCCTCGAAGCGCAACTCGATGCGGTCTCCTAGACCTTTCTCCTGAAAGAGTTTCGCCGCGTAATCGTGCTGCTCCCGGCTGATGGTGGTGGTGGTGACCCGGCAACCATATTCAGAGGCCGCGTAGGCCGCAAAGCCTCCCCAGCCGGTGCCAATTTCCAGCAGATGGTCGCGTTCATTCAATCGCAACTTCCGGCCGATGAGATCGAATTTCTGAAGCTGCGCCTGATGCAGTGAATCCGTTTCACTGCGGTAGTAGGCGCAGGAATAGGCTAGGCTTTCGTCCAGGAACAGACGGTAGAAACCGTTGCCCAGATCGTAGTGATGGGCGATGTTGGCCTTCGAGCCATCCACGTGGTTAGGCCTGGCGAGATGGCGCAGCCGCTGGATGAAGCGGCCGATGGACGTGAGCAGGCCTTCGCGGTCGAAGGCTTCCATATTGCGCACGGCCAAGCGCACCACCGAGACCACTTCATCAGAGGTCCACCAGCCGTTCATGTAGGCTTCGCCCAAGCCCACTTCGCCGCCCCACAGGCCTGCGCCATAGGCCCGCGCATCCACCAGTTGAGCCCGGGCCCTCAATTCGCTGCTTGGATCACCGAAGGAGAGCGGCCCTTCCAGCGCATCCAATTCCAGGTATCCGCTCTTGATCTGGCCGAGGGCCGCGAGCATCAACCTTTGGGCAAGGCCTCCGGATTCTCCGGAACGCGACTCGATTTCTTGGGGTGCGTGTAAACCGGAACTCGCTTGATCCATAGACGAAGAGCCTCCCAGTGAATGGCTGCAACCACTCCTACGGTTTGAAAAGGAAACCGGATGAGGGATTTTAATAGGGTCGCACCACTCCATTCTTCACGCTTAAGTTCCAGGTCCACATCAAAGAAAAAAATCTCCTTTTCAAATTCGGCCATGTGAACTTTCAGCGCCTCACCGGGATCCGTAAAGGCCCAGCGATAACGGCAACCCATGGCCATGAAGGGAGAAACGTGGAAGGCTTTCTCCACCTCGAAGGACCGTCCATCTTTTCCAAGAACTTCGGTGGCCGGGTCCATCCAATACGTGTGGCGCTCCTTCCAGGGCGTGTTGCAAACCTCAGCGCAAATGCGCTCCAAGCGGCCTTTCAAGTCGTAGCAATAGAAGTAGGACACGGGATTAAAACAGTGGCCTGCATAACGCAGAAAGGCTAAGAGAAAGATTGGGCCCTTGGGCAATTCCACCCCCTTGGCCCTCGCATCCACCTCCAGCCGCAATCGGAGTGACTGGGTTGAATCCCCCAGATGATCTCCTTCATTGAAACTGGCCCAATTCCATCGGTTGTAACTAAGAAAGGGTGAGATTTTGCAGAGTTCGGGGATGCGATCAATGTCCAAAAACGCGTAGGTAACTGGGTAACGGAAAGCGTGCTGTTTGGGATGAAAGCGACGATGCCGGACGACGCCGGTATAGAAGGCCGACTCGGGGCTTAGAGCGGACTCAAGGGGCGGGTCGCTCACCATTTGATGCCTAGCCCCTCAGCTACTTTGATCGCGGAGTTAAGGCCATCCGCTTGGTATCCGCTTCGCGGATACGCAAGGCCTCCTTCGTTTGGGCATTTGTTCACCATGGGATACCCATGCTCTCGGCGACCTTGATCGCCGAGTTAAGGCCATCTTCTCGGTATCCGCTGCGCGAATACACGAGGCCTCCTTCGACACTCCTTGCCTTCACCATTTGATGCCTAGCCCCTCAGCTACTTTGATCGCAGAGTTAAGGCCATCCTCATGGAAGCCGTAGCCCCAGTGGGCGCCGCAGTAGTGGGTGCGGCCGAAGGCGCTGTAGCGGCCGCTGATTTCTTCCCACCGGCCCTGAGCACGGATGGCGGCTAGGTCGTAGCGCGGGTGATGGAAGACTTCGCGGCGAAGGATGGAGTTCGGTTCCAGAAGCTCGTCCGCGTTGAGGCTCACGAAAATGTCCTGCTTCGTGGCAAGGGGCTGCAACCGATTCATGTGGTAGCTCACCAAAAGCCGACTCTGGTCCGCAGAAGCACGCACATTCCAGGAAGCCCAGGCCCTTCGTCGCCGGTCGAGAATGCCTGCATCGGTGTGCATGGCGGTGGGGTTGCGGTGGGTGCGGAAGGCCGAGAGCACCTCGCGTTCGGCCTTGGTGGCATCTCCAAGCAAGGGCAGCGCCTGGTCACCGTGGCAGGCGAAAACCACATGATCGAAACGCAAGGTTTCACCACTCTCCATGCGAAGGTCCGCGCCCTCCAAGTTGCGCCGCACTTCGGTGATATGGGCACCCAGCACGATGTTATCCGCATAGGGCCTGGTCAGGGGCTCGATGTAGCGGGAGGCGCCCCCGGTCATGGTCCGCCAAGGCTGGTGGGTCAGGAGTCCCAGGAAGCCATGATTCCGGAAGAAGACCAACAGCGTGAAGGCGGGGAAAGCGCCCATTTCCTCCAGGGTGGTGGACCACACGGCCCCGGCCATGGGGTAGAGATAATGCTCCCGGAAGGCCGCGCCAAAGCGATGCTCATCCAAAAAATCACCCAGGGAAATGTCCTGGCTAGCGCCATCCTCCAGCAACTGGTGGCCCAACTTGTTGAAGCGGATCACTTCCCGCCATAGCCCGTAGAAACCGGGATTCAGTAGGTTGGCGCGCTGAGTGAAGAGTCCATTGAGCCCGGCTGAGCTCCAGGTCAATCCCTTCGGCCCGCCATGCAGGGCGAAGGACATGTCGCTTTCGCAGCTTTCCACCTTCAGCTCTGCCATGAGCCGGCAGAAATTGGGGTAGTTCTTCCGGTTGTGGACGATGAAACCCATGTCCACGGGGACAAGGCCCGTAGGGGTTTCCACCGGGACGGTGAGGGTATGGCCGCCAAGGCGATCCTCTTTTTCAAACAGGGTCACCCGGAACCGCCGGCTCAACAGATAGGCCACCGCCAAGCCGGAAATGCCCCCGCCCAGAACCGCGACCTTTGCGATGCCGCTCTCGGACAACCCGTGCTCCTACGGCTCCGTCGCCACCCTGGCGGACTGGGGATAGGGCCGGATGTCCTTGACGATCCGAACCCAGCTCATCATCTTCAGCGCGTAGTAGGTCAGATCAATTTCCCACCACATGATGCCCTGGCGGCAGGCGTTCATGAAGTTATGGTGGTTGTTGTGCCAGCCCTCGCCGAGCGTGATCATGGCCAGCAGGAAATTGTTGCGGCTATGGTCATCGGTCTTGAAGCGGCGTGTGCCCCAAAGGTGGCTCAGGCTGTTGATGCTGAAAGTGCCGTGGAATAGCAACACCGTGCTCAGCACGAAGCCCCACACCAGGGCGCTCCACCCGCCGATGCCCGTGAAATGGCCCAGGGCGAAGACCGCGGTGCCCAATAGCCAAGGGCAGATCCAGTGATAGGTGTTTAGAAAACGAAGCTCCGGAAACTTCCCAAAATCGCGGATGTTGGTCTGGTTGTAGTCGTCGAAATCATCCGACAGCACCCAGCCCAAATGGGACCACCAAAGGCTCCGCGCGATGGGCGAATGGATGTCCTGCTCGGTATCGGAGAAACGGTGATGGTCCCGGTGGTGGGCCGCCCACCAGAGCACGCCCTTTTGGGCCGAGGTCTGCGCCGCGAAGGCCATGGCGAACTGATTGAAGCGGCTCAAGCGATAGGTGCGGTGCGCGAAATAGCGGTGGTAGCCCGCCGTAACTGCAAACATGCGGATCAAGTAGAGAAGGATTCCGATAAGCACCGCCCACCAGCTGAAGGCGACGATGAACACCGTCAGGCAGGCTAGGTGCAAGAGTACGAAGGAGACGCTGACGACCGTGATAGGAATCTTCTGTTTCATGGGTCTTTCCTAGTCCTCCAGTAAACCATGTACGGAGGAAAGGCCATCCGGGATTTACCAAATGCGAGCAAGGCGATTTATGGATACATAAGTAGAGAAAATCAGGAGGATGAATCATGGACACCACGGCCCCATCGCAAGATTCCCCCTTCCAGCACATCGCATCTCACCACGTCCTTGTCATGAACATCGGCGTGTCCGGCAATCTTTTCGGCGGGATCATGCTCTGCTGGGTGGATGAAGCCGCGGCACTCTACGCCGATCGTATGGCCCGGAACACCTTCGTGACCTTCGAGATGGAAAAGGTGCGCTTTCTGCGCCCCTGCCACACGGGCGATGTGGTGGACATCGGCGCCCGGGTCATCCAGGCGCGCCGCTGCGGCCTGGAGCTGGAACTCAAGGCCGAGCGCATGAACCGCGAAGAAGGCACCCGCGACCTGGTGCTCACCACCCGGGTCGTGATGGTGGCGATTGATGCAGAGGGCAACAAGGCCGAGCTTAGGCCTAGTCCCAGGTAAGCCTCTCCCAACCCGGGTGTTCGGGTGCATTCGGAACGCTGAGTGGTCTATGCTGGGAATTCCAATCCCGATCCACCTCCTGAAAAACCATGCGAATCCTTCTGGCCGAAGACAACGCGGAAATGAGGTCTTTTCTCCGGTCCTTCCTGTGGGCCCGAGGACACGAGGTGACGGATTGCCCGGACGGATCTTCGGCGTGGAAGGCTTTCCACGCTGAGCCCTTCCCACTCGTGATCCTTGATTGGACGATGCCGGGCCTGGATGGCCTGGAGGTCTGCCAGCACATCCGGGCCCATCCTGGCGGGGCCCTGGTGGTGATCCAAATGATCACCGGCGAGACTTCCCACGAGCGGATCCGGGATCTGCTCGATGGGGGCGCCAGCGACTTCCTCATCAAACCGATCTCCCTCCAGGACCTCGGGCTCAGGACGACCATCCTGGAACATCGCGTGGCCGAGATGGCGAGGCTCGGCGCTACCCTTGACGCCCTGGACCGCCGGCAGAAAGAGCTGCGCAATACCATGGAGCGGATCAGCGACGGGTTCGTGGCCACCAACCTGAAGCGCCGCTACACCTACGTCAATCCCCAAGCCGGCCGGATGCTCGGTCGGGATCCTGAGTCTCTGCTGGGCAAGGAGATGGGATCCGTGTTCCCGGAGGGGGGAATTGATCCCTTGATTCGAGCCTGCTCGCGCGCCATCCAGACCGGTGAACCCCAGCACCAGGCCCTGTTTTACGACCCGTGGCAGAAATGGTTCGAGACCCGCGTCTATCCGTCCGAGGATGGGCTTTCGATTTTCTTTCAGGACATCACCGTCCGCAAACAAGAGGAAGCGGCGCTGCTGGAGGCCCTGCACCTGATGGACGAGGCCCAGACCATCGCCCACCTGGGCTTTTGGAGTTGGTCCCTGAGGGATGACAAGGTGACTTGGTCCAGCGAGCTGTACCGGATCTACGGACTGGATCCGCAGGAATTCGCGGCGTCCCTCCAAGGCTACGCCGGCTTGCTCCATCCCGAGGACCGGGACCGGGTGCTGGGGGTCGTAGAAGAAGCGAGGAGGGCCCAGAAACCCTTTGCCTTCGAGGAACGAATCGTGAGGCCCGGCGGTGAAGTACGGTCCCTCCGGTCCCGGGGAAATGTAAAATTGGACCCGGCCGGAAACGCGGTGGGGATGTTTGGAACCTGCCTGGACATCACAGATCTCGTTCAAGCTCAGTCCGCCCTCCGACAAAAGGACGCGCAGCTGGAGATGGCTTACCGGGCCGGGCGCGTGGGCCTGTGGGAATGGATCCCGGACACCGGGCAAGTCACCTGGTCGGATAACGTCGAAGCCATCTTTGGCCTGGAACCAAGCAGTTTCGAGGGAACCCACGACGCTTACCTAAAGCTCCTCCACGAAGATGACCGCCAAATGGTGGAAGAGCGGATCCAGCACTGCCTGGAAACCGATGAGCCTTACAGCGTGGAGCACCGGATCCGGCTCTCGAATGGGAGTATCCGGTGGCTGCTCGGAAAGGGAGAAATTTTCCGGGACCGTCTAGGCAAGGCCGAGCGAATGGCGGGGTCCGTGGTGGACGTCACGGACGCCAAGCGCCTGGAGGAGAACCTGCGCCAGACCCAAAAACTTGAGTCGCTCGGGTTGCTGGCTGGGGGCGTGGCCCACGACTTCAACAACCTGCTTACGGCCATGCTCGGAAATTTGAACTTAGCCCAGATGGACCTTCCGGGGGCTTCCTCGGCCCAATCCCGGCTGAAGACGGTGGAGGAAACCATCCTTCGCGCCGGGGATCTGGCGAGGCAGATGCTCGCCTATTCCGGCCGCGCGAGCCTGACCAACGCGCCCGTGGACCTCAATGCCCTGACTCGGGAGACCGACCGGCTGGTGGGCTCGGCCATCTCTCGGAAGATCTCGCTCGAGTATCACTTGCAGGAGGATCTACCGAGGGTGATGGGGGACAAGGTTCAGCTCGAGCAAGTGCTCATGAACCTGGTGATCAACGCCGCAGACGCCATCGGTAGCGGAGAGGGAACCATCCTCGTGTCCACGCGCCGCGGTGAACTGGACTCAAACCCAGGCCCCCGCGCCTTCGTGGGCGGCCCCCCTCGCAAGGGCCTCTACTCAGTTCTGGAAGTGCGGGACACCGGCAGCGGCATGCAGGAGGAGGTTCTTGCCCGGGTCTTCGATCCCTTCTTCACCACCAAAGCCACGGGCCACGGCCTGGGCCTTTCGGCGCTATTGGGGATCGTGAAGAGTCACCACGGCGGCGTCCAAGTGGAGTCCCGGCTCGGAGAGGGAACTGTTTTCACCCTCTGGCTCCCCGCAGCCAATCTGATCCATGTGCTTCAGGATTCACTCGCTCCAGCGCAGACTCCCTGGAGAGGCGAAGGCACCGTCCTCGTGGTGGACGATGAGGCCGACGTCAGGGATGCCGCGTCCGCCGAGTTGCTTTACATGGGCTTCAATCCCATCACAGCATTTGACGGGGTGTCCGCCCTGGATCTGTACCGCAAGCGCGTAGATAAGATCCGCATCGTTCTCATGGATCTTTCCATGCCGCGCATGGACGGCCTCGAAACCCTCCGGGCCCTATTTGAGGTGGACCCCGACGTGAAAGTCATCCTCTGGTCGGGATCCCGCGACGTGCTCACCGAAGCCCTTGCCGCCGAGCGAGGTGTCGTCGCCCTGATGGCCAAACCCTTCAGCTATCACGATCTGGAAAGCGCGCTCCGAAAGGCGCTGGAATCCTGAGGTGCGAAAAGCGAGGAATCGTTGCGGGCTCGCAGGTTCGACCTGTCCACAAGCGAGCTGAGGAGCATGGTTTTTCTCCCCTGCCCCTCGTGTGATTGGTGCACCCGACTGGGGTCGTCCCGCGCGGCTTCGCCGCGTCCCTACGCTTCGATGCGACAAGGGACCCACCTCCGTAAGCCGAAGGCGAGCGGGAGGAAGCACCGCGTCCGATCGGTGGGAGTCGCGTCTCGCTTGGGCTCGCTGGTTCGACCCTAAATCCTACCTACGTAGGAGCATGGAACTTGCCACATGGATCTCTCTTCGGCCAAATACTGTCGTTGCATGGGTCGAACCGTTGGGCTTCGCCCAACCCCGCCGATTCGACAGGACATCTAGTCCTGTCTCTGACGACGGGCTCGCTGGTTCGACCCCAGCTCACATGAACCTAGGAGCACGAATGATGGTCCGTGCTCCTAGTGTAGTGTCCCAATAATACAAGGATCATTTTCGGGATTGCGCGCACTCGATACTGGAGGGTATCGAGTGCGGGAGCCTGTGCGAATCGAACTGTCAGAAACGGAGCGTGAGCGGCTGGTGGGGATGACCCGCAGCCGGACACTTCCATCCAGGTTGGTGCTTCGGGCGCGGATCGTGTTGCTGGCCGCGGAAGGCCTGTCCAATCGCGTCATCGGCGCGAATCTGAGCATCGATTTCAAAACCGTCATGCGGTGGCGGAACCGCTTCCTTGCCGAGCGGTTCGATGGGATTGAGCGGGAGCGCCCGGGGCGCGGACGGAAGGCTGTGATCGCGGTGGAAGCCGTGCAGGATGTCGTCCATACGACGCTGCAGGTGAAACCGGAAGGCACCACGCATTGGAGCGTGCGGAGCATGGCGAAGGCCTCCGGCCTGGGTAAATCCACCATCCATCGGATCTGGAAGGCCCATGGCCTGAAGCCGCACCGGGTCGAGAGTTTCAAGCTGAGCACCGATCCTGACTTCGAGGCCAAGCTCGTGGATATCGTCGGGCTCTACCTGAACCCGCCCGAGCACGCGATCGTGCTCTGCGCGGACGAGAAGAGCCAGATCCAAGCGCTGGACCGGACCCAGCCGGGGCTTCCGATGAAGCCCGGCCGATGCGGGACGATGACGCACGACTACAAGCGCAACGGAACCACCACGCTGTTCGCGGCGATGAGCACCCTGGACGGGAAGGTCATTGGCGAGTGCATGCCTCGACACCGGCATCAGGAGTGGCTCAAGTTCCTCAAGCTCATCGACCGCAAAGCCCCGAAGGGGCTGGATCTCCACATCATCTGCGACAACTACCGGACGCATAAGCACGAAGTGGTCAGGACATGGCTGGAGAAACACCCCCGCTTCCACATCCACTTCACGCCCACTGGCTCCTCATGGCTGAACATGGTCGAGCGGTACTTCCGCGACATCACGGAAAAGCAGATCCGGCGTGGCGTGTTCAGAAGTGTCGATGAACTGGAGTGCACCATCCAGGCCGCCATCGACCAGCACAACCAGGCCCCAAGGCCCTACATCTGGACCGCCGAGGCCAAGGACATCCTCGCCAAAGTCATCCGAGCCCGCGCAGCTTCAGTTGATCCTCGTTTTTCGGGGACCCTACAATAGAACGCTTCCGGTGTCTCAAGGCGATAGCCCAGACCCGTCGAAGCCATCATCTCCATCGCAGTTCCTTTTTCGGAGGCATCTTGATCAGGAAGAGCTGGTTT
>JANXXC010000232.1 GCA_025350765.1 Holophagaceae bacterium
CGCCGCCAACCTGCAGATCTTCACTACGGATTCCGCGGGCAAGAATCCCACCGCCATCACCAATCGCCCCAGCCCGAATATTGATCCCAGCTGGTCACCGGATGGCGCCACCGTCGCTTTCGTCGGCTCCCCCAACGGCACCACAAACCCTAGGGACTACGAGGTCTACACCGTGCCCTCCGTGGGCGGCAACGCGACCCGCATCACCGGCGATGGACTCATTGACAACGATCCCTACTTTTCGCCGGATGGTAGAACTCTCGCCTTTCTGACGCAGACGCTACCCCCTGGCAGCCCCGGCAAACCCTTTGGCACCTGGGGCATCCGAAAAATCAATCTCGCGGGCGCGGGTCCCAGCGTCATGCCCGGCATCGTCATCGACGACGGTCAGATCAACTCCAAGCCCGACTGGAGCCTGGATGGTTCGCTCATCCGCTTCCATCGCACCCTCTATTCCGGCTCCGGAAAATTCAGTGTCTTCGAGATCCATCCCGATGGCACGGGACTGAAAGACCTCACGCCCAATCAGGCGAACAACAATGAATTTCCGAGCGCAGGCGCCATTCGGCGATAGCCTTTCGGCACCTTCGGCGACAGCCTTTCGGCGCCTTCGGCGCTAGTCCGTCGGCACTGTTTTCGGGGCCTTCTTTTCCGTCAGCAGGCTGATGCCGAAGAGGATGCCCCCCACGACGATGCAGCTGTCGGCGACGTTGAAGTACCAGTAGTGCCAAGTGCCGAACACAAAATCCAGGAAGTCCACCACGTAGCCGTGAAGGAGGCGGTCCAAGCCGTTGCCCATGGCGCCGCCGATGATCAGGCCCAGGGCCACACGCTCGAGTCGAGGGGTCTCCTCCGCCAAGAATAGGCGGCCAAAATAGACCAGCGCGGCGATTCCTGCCAGGGTGAAGAGGCCCGCCCGCAGCCACTCTGGCGCGTCGCGCAGGCTGCCGAAAATGGCCCCCTTGTTGAATCCCAGCGTCAGCTTGAAAAAGCCTTCGATCACCGAGATGGAGTCCCCTTCGAAGTGGAGCAGTTTTAGAATCCAGACCTTGGATAGAAAATCCAGAACCAGGGCCGAGAAGGGCAATAAGAGCCAAACAGGACGCTTCATGGATTCACCGAAGCAGCGCCCACCACGGTCGCGCAGCGCGCGCAAAGATCCGCATCCTTAGGCCCCCCATGGCCCCCCTTGTGGTTCCAACAGCGCGGGCACCGCGTGCCGATATGGGCCATGATCTCCACGTTCAATTCGGCGGCTTCAAAAAATTCCAGGCTCGACACCACGCAAAGCTCATCCAGAGATTCGCCCAGGGATATCAACTCCACCTGCACCGATGCAGGCACTCCGATGCGCACCGCCGCATCGAGGCTGGTGCCAATGGTCTTGGCGGCGCGATGGGGCTCCATGGCTCCCTGCAAGGCCTCACGGACGGTCCAAAGGGCTTGCCAGGCCTCGCTTTCAGCCTCGACGGCCATGTCGGGAAAACGCTGCTCGAATACACTGCCTCCACCTTCAGACTGAGATTTCGGCAGGTGTTCCCACACTTCATCCGCCGTGAAGCTCAGCACCGGGGACAGCAGGGTGGCCATCCCTTTCGCGAGTTGGAAACAGACCGCGCGGCAGCTGCGGCGGCGATCTGAATCCAGGGCGTCGCAGTAGAGGCGGTCCTTGATGATTTCGAAGTAGCGGCCGCTCAATTCCAGCTGGCAAAAGCCGTGAAGGGCTTGGGTGGCGCGATGGAAATCGTAGCGTTCAAAGGCCTCGCGCACTTCGGCCGCAAGGCGGCCAAAGGAGCGCCAGATCCAGGTATCCAGGGGCGTCCAGGCGCTCATCGGCACTTGGTCCTGGGCCGGGTCAAAGCCATCCAGGGCTCCCAGCAGGAAGCGCATGGTGTTGCGCATCTTGCGGTAGGCATCGGCGCTGCGATCCAGGATTTCCTTGCCAATGCGCACGTCTTCGGCGTAGTCCACGCTGCACGCCCACAGGCGCAGAATGTCGGCGCCCAGGGTCTTCATCACGTCCTCGGGCGACACCACGTTGCCCAAGGATTTGGACATCTTCTGTCCCTTGCCATCCATGACAAAACCATGGGTAACGACCGTCGTGTAAGGCTTCTTGCCGCTGGCAGCCAGGTTGAAAAGCAGCGAAGAATGGAACCATCCACGGTGCTGATCCGAGCCTTCCAAGTAGATGAAGTTGCCGTAGTCGGCGCGGGACAGTTCGGAATGGGTGTCGCACACCACCCCGGCGCTGACGCCGGAATCGATCCACACATCCAGGATGTCCGTCTCTTTCTGGTACAGCGCTGCATCGATGCCAAGGCCCGCCACCAGCGTATCTACGCTCATGTCAGACCAGGCCTCGATTCCGCCCTGCTCGATGGCCTTGGCCGCGCGCTCGAAAAATTCCGGACGCACCAGGGGTTCGCCGCTCTCGATGTTCCGCAGCACGGTGATGGGCGTGCCCCAAGCCCGCTGGCGGGAGATGCACCAGTCCGGACGGCCGGCGATCATGGCGTGGATGCGATTCTTGCCCGCGGCGGGAACCCATTGGGTCTGATCCACGCCCTCGAGCCCCAGTTCCCGCAGGCTCTTGCCGCTCCCTTTCAACTCCGTATCCATGGTGATGAACCACTGCTCCGTGGCGCGGAACAGGATCGGCGTCTTGGTGCGCCAGCAGTGGGGATAGCTGTGCTCTATCTCGTCTGGCCGGCCAAGGAGCGCGCCACGAGCTATCAGCTTTTCGATGACGATGGGATTGGTCTCGAAGACGTTCTTCCCTTCGAGATCCGGATCATTCACTACGGCATTGAACTTGCCGTCGGGGCCCACGAATTCGAAAAGACCCAGGTGCTGAGCGATATTGAAGTCGTCCACGCCATGGTCCGGCGCCGTATGCACAAGACCCGTTCCCGTCTCGGCTGTGACGTGGTCCCCCATGAGCACGGGGCTTTCCCTGTCGATCCACGGGTGCCGCGCCACAAGGGTTTGGAATTCCCGGCCCTTAAGGACAGCCTTCTGGTGCAGAGTCAGTCCCAGCTTCCTATTGAACTGTTCCAGCAACGGAACCGCAACGACATAGTACTGATCCACTCCGCCGAGGTTTTCGTAGGCTAAGGTGTATTCCATTCCGGGGTGCATAGCGATAGCGCGGTTACTCGGCAGTGTCCACGGAGTCGTCGTCCAAATGGGGAGGAAGAGCTTAAACGCGCTAGTCGGATTGAGACCGCAACTATCCAGGAATGCCTTCGCCATCGCCCCCGGCACCTCGAATCGTACATAAATCGCCGGGCTCTTCCTATCCGCATACTCCACTTCCGCTTCGGCCAAGGCGGTTCGCGCGCCATAGCTCCAGTGCACGACTTTCAGTTTTCGAGTCACGGCGCCATGCTCGAAAAGCTGACCCATTTGGCGCACCACGGCGGCCTCATACTTGGGCGCCATGGTGAGGTAGGGCTCATCCCAAGCGCCGAGAATGCCCAGGCGCTGGAATGCGGCGCTCTGGGTATCAATCCATTTCGCGGCGAAGGCGCGGCATTTTTCCAGGAACTGCGAGCGCGACAATTCGCGGCGCTTGGGGCCCAAGTCCTTCTCCACCGCGTGTTCGATGGGCAGGCCGTGGCAATCCCAACCCGGCACGTAGGGAGATTCGTAGCCCTCCATCCAGCGGGATTTCACGACCACGTCCTTCAGGATCTTGTTGAGCGCGTGGCCGATATGGATGGCGCCATTGGCGTAGGGCGGGCCATCGTGCAACACCGCGCGACCCTTGCCTTTTCCGGCGGCGTTATCCTCGCGGCGCTTGGCCTCCACGCGCTGGTACAGGCCCTCGGCCTTCCACTTCTCCAGCCGCTTGGGCTCCCGCTGCGGAAGGTCCGCCTTCATGGGGAAATCCGTCTTGGGGAGATAGACCGCGTACTTCTTTTTCTCGCTCATTGGCGCCCTCGTGCGTCGGCGGAGGGCACTCAAGCACTCCGGAGTTGAACTTCCAGTGGAACACGATGAACCCCGCCTGCAAAGACGGGATCCCCCATCAGCGCCTAAGGCTCCCGGATATCCTGAACGGGTGAGCCATCCTTCTTCCCCCGCCCTCCAGTGTTTCGAACAGGTGCTTGGTGCCCCCGAACCGGATTGGGAAGCCGCCCTGGCCCTGCTTCCCGAATTGGAGAAAGAGGGTTGCTCGGAAGCCGCCCAAGCCCGCCTGCGCCAGCATCGAATGCCCAAGGGGGTTCATCCGCCCAAGCTCAAACAGCTCAAGATCCGCATCGGTGTCGCTGCGGAGAAGGCCCGAGATCGTCGCGCCGCGGATACCCGGCTGGACGCGGACCGCGGAATCCTCCGCTTGCGATATGGGCGCGGCGAGGCCCTGGCGCATCTGAACCCGGCTCAATTCCTGTCCCAGTTGACGACGGTGCTGCGGGATTCGGGCCTGCATCCGGCCCTCAGTCTGGAGCGCGCGCCGCGGCCCCTGGTGGTCCTGGGCCACCCCCTGCCCCTCGGGCTGGCGGGCCGTTCGGAATGGGCGGATGCGGAATTGAGCCCCATGCCCAAGACCCCTGAAGATGCGCTGTTGGCGCGGCTCAACGCTGCGGCCCCCGATGGCTTGACCTTTCAAGGCTGCACCGCCCTGTCGGTCTTCGCCACGCCGGTGCTGGAACTTTCCAGCTTGGCACGATGGCGGTGGCCCTGCCCCTCAGAGCTTCGACGCGAGGCGGAAAACAAGCTGGCGGCCTTCGAATCCTCCCGCACCTTCTCCATCGAAAAAGTGGGAAAGGAAGGCGGCCAGAAAAGGGTCAAGCACATCGAAGTGCGGTCCCTTGTCCAGGCCCTCACCTGGGAAACCGGAGCATTAATCTTCACCACCCGCATCTCCGCCAAGGAAGCCCTCAACCCCTTGAAATTGCTGGGCGGCATCCTAGGCCTGGATCCCAGCTCAATCGTGGGGCTGGAGCGCCTGGACGTGGAACTGGCGGAGGACCCCCGCCTTAACCAGGCCGAACGCTTTGAGCCGAAACTGAAGAACATCTATGAAGACGCCGTGCTGCTCAGCGCCGGGCCCAACCTCAAGATTGTTGATGAAGACGAGGATGAACCCCTGCAAATTGGTTGACCTCGACAGGAGCATGGGCAGGGACTATGGTTTCACCGACCCCCGGAGGCTTCCATGCTCGACGCTCTTTCCATCCTGGCCTTGGCCCGCCCTGAAGACGATGCCGCCGCTGCGGGAATGCTCGCGGGCTTCGCCTGCGTCTATTTCATCTTCATCGCGGTGGTCATGGCCTTTCTCATTTTCTGCCTTTGGCGCATCTTCACCAAGGCAGGCTACAGCGGCGCCATGGCCCTCATTGCCCTGATTCCCGGCCTGGGCGGCCTCATCTGCCTTTGCATCTTGGCCTTCGGCAATTGGCCCGCGCTGCAGAATCGCGGGTGAAGAAAAGAAACCACGCGGAGGGTAGCGGAGAAAAAAAACGGAGGGAAGCTGAGGAGAACAGGTGGTATTTCTCTGCTGCTCTCCGCGGGGTGTTTTTTCAGGCTCCCGCCTCTTTGCTGATACTCAACAGCAAGCCCAGGCAGACCAGACTGACGATAAGGCTCGTACCGCCGTAGCTGATGAAGGGCAGCGGGATGCCTTTGTTGGGGGCGATGCTGAGCACCACGCTGATATTCATGAGGGCCTGCACCACCAGCAGCAGAGTGAGGCCCATGGCGCAGAGCTTCAGGTAGCTGTCGCGCACCATGCGCGCCACGCGATAGCCGCGCCAGAGGATGGCCACGAAAAGCGCGAGCACGATCACCGTGCCGATGAGCCCCGTCTCCTCGCCGATGACCGCGTAGATGAAGTCGGTGTGGGCTTCCGGCAGGTAGTGGAGCTTCTGCATCGAGGCGCCGAGGCCCACGCCCGTGAAGCCGCCATTCCCTACGGCGATGAGGCTTTGCAGAGCCTGATGCCCCTTGCCCAGGGGATCGGCTTCCGGGTTCAGAAAACTCAGGACCCGAGCGCGACGATAGGGCTCGAACCACACGAAGGCGCCGCCCACCAGCAGCAGCGCGGGCGTCACCACCGCAAAGATCCACCTCGGCGCGCCCCCAAGAAAGATCAGCAGCATGGCCACGAAAAGGATCAGGAAAGTCGTCCCGAAATCCGGCTCTTTCAAGATGAGCGCCAGGGGCACCAGCAGAATCCCGAAAAGGATAAGGAGCTTCGGAATGGAGTTCTGCCGCTCCTCCCAGGCCTCCGCGTGGCGCACCATCCACCAAGAAACAATGAGTACCGACAGCGGCTTAAAGAACTCCGAAGGCTGGATGCTTTGGCCCGCCATCCGGATCCAGCGGTGGGCATTGTTCACCTTCGGAAAGAAGAAGACGCCCAGCAGCAGGATGATGGTGAACACGTACAGCGCCTGTAGGATTCGCGGGTTGTCCCGCAGATGAGCAAGCTCCACTTGCGTCAGCGCGAGCATCAGGGCCACGCCGATGATCCCCGCCACGAGCTGCCGCACCAAGAATGCCGTGGCCGCCGAATGCCCGAGATCACCCTTCAGCGCCGACGCCGAGTAGATCCACACCATGCCCACCGCCATCAGCAGGAGCGCATAAAACAGCAGCTGGCGGTCAATAGGGCGGCGGACGTCGGGGCTCATGGGCGGGCGAGGGGTGAGGTATGAGGTGTGAGGTGTGAGGTAAGAGCTATGAGCCGTGAGCTATGAGTCTTGAGCTGGTGTCGGTGCATGAGTGGGCTCGGCGGAAAAGGTAGAGGGATCTGATCCGATTGAATCCTGGGTATCAGCATTATTTGGTCGAAGGAATCGAAGGGTTCTTAGGCACGAAACTCATTGAAGAAGTGATCGTCTACTTCATAGGTTGTGACTGGCCTTAAGCCAAGTTCATAACGCTGAAGCATCTCCACCAGCTTGTCTCTATCAATCAATTCGATCGGATGGACCCCATCCCGAGATGCTTCACGACGGGCCTCGACCGTGAATGTGCCTGTCGTGATGATGATTCCCTTATCGGCTCGGCCTGCCATGGCACCACGAAAATCGCGGACTTGCGAAGGCCTCACGGACTTCGAATATCTCTTGCATTGAAATAGAACTTTGAAAGATACAAGCGGAGTGATTTGGAGTGTGCCGTACCCATCAATACCCCCATCTCCACTGCCTCCGGTGACTACAACTTGGGTAAATCCAGATTCCCGGAGCAGTCGCTGGGAGAGCCGTTCGAAACCGGCTGGCGGGAGCGAGAGCAGCACCTCAAGTACCATGCTCCGGTAGTCACTTGAGGTTTCATCGCTTACTTCCTCAATTTGTTCGGCGATGGGTTCTGGGGTATCGATTTTAGCTTGTCGCTTTTCTTGAAATTTGCGGACCCATTTTCGTCGAATCTCCCCAGCCTGAGCTAGCGAAAGGTCAGTTGCGCGGCCGCGCTCCGTAAGGCTCCATACCCCACGTTTGGATGATTCTAGTAGACCTTCACGAACCAAATAAAAACGTGCCCATGCCACTTGATTTCGATAGCGAGAATCGCCGGATGAAAGCGTCTCATTTTGAACCTCATCCGACAATAGAAGGTCTAGAGCAATACGTTCCACAACTTCATCAGGAGTTCCGGAACCACCCAATTTCCTAAGAGCTTCGAGCAATGGCCCGAAGTATCGAAGGAACTGTGCCCCATCTTCTTTTTTCTGCTTAGTCATGTCTGAACTCGTTACTGGTAGCCGATGTCTCAATTCAGCTTGTTCGAAATGAGGTGCCGAGGCCAGCGAGGATTCCTTGATTTGCTGGCCACGATCAAAGGAACGGCCGCGCCAAAGGCGCGCTCAAATCCACCTCATACCTCAACCCCCATACCTCACCCCTCTCAAAGCACCAGCCGCTCCTGGTACTCCCCGAACACCTCCCGCAGGGCGTCGCAGATTTCGCCGATGGTGGCGTGGGCCTTCACTCCGTCGAAGATCTTGGGGAGGAGATTGTCGCTGCCCTTGGCGGCGACGCTGAGGGCCTCCAGTTTCATGCGCACGGCACCGTTATCACGGTGGGCGCGCACGTCGGCGATCTGTTGCCGACGCACCGCGCCCAGGGCCTCGTCCACCCGCAGGAGCTCGGGCTTCACCTCGTTTTCAAGAGTGAATTTATTCACCCCCACCACGATCTGCTCGCCCTTCTGCACGTCCATTTGGTGGCGGTAGGCGGCATTCTGGATCTCTCGCTGAGGAAAGCCCTTTTCGATGGCGCTGACCATGCCGCCAAGCTCATCCACCTTCGCGATCAAGGCCTCCGCGCGCTGCTCCAATTCATTGGTGAGGCTCTCCACGTAATAGCTCCCCGCGAAGGGATCCACCACGTCGGCGATCTTCGATTCGAAGGCGAGGATCTGCTGGGTGCGCAGCGCGATGCGAGCGGAGGTTTCCGTGGGCAAGGACAGCGCTTCATCCCGGGAGTTCGTGTGCAAGCTTTGCGTCCCACCGCACACCGCCGCCATCGCCTGCACCGTGGTGCGCACGATGTTGTTGTCCGGTTGCTGGGCGGTCAGCGTGGAACCCGCGGTTTGCGTGTGGAAGCGGAGCATCTGGGATTTTGGATCATCGCAATGGAAGCGAGTCTTCATGATTCGAGCCCAGAGCCTGCGCGCCGCGCGGAACTTGGCCACCTCCTCGAAAAACTGGTTGTGGCTGTTGAAGAAAAAGGACAATCGCGGCGCGAAGGATTCCAGTTTCAGCCCCGCGTCCAGCGCCGCTTGCACATAGGCGATGCCATCCCCCAGCGTGAATGCGATTTCGTGGGCCGCGGTGCAGCCCGCTTCGCGGATGTGGTAGCCCGAGATGGAGATAGTGTTCCAGTTGGGTACTTGGTCCGCGCAAAAGGAGAAGGTGTCGGTGATAAGGCGCAAGCTGGGCCTTGGTGGAAAGATGTACGTGCCGCGGGCCATGTACTCCTTCAGGATGTCGTTCTGGATGGTGCCGCCCACCTTGTCCCAGGACACGCCCTGCTCTTCCGCCACGGCCAAGTAGAGGGCCAATAGCACCGCCGCGGGCGCATTGATGGTCATGCTCGTGGTGACCTTGTCCAGGGGGATGCCGCGGAAAAGCGTGCGCATATCCTGGAGGCTGGCGATGGAAACCCCCACCTTGCCGACCTCGCCCAGCGCCATGGCGTGATCGGGATCCATGCCGATCTGCGTGGGCAGATCGAAGGCCACGGAAAGGCCCGTGGTGCCTTGATCCAGCAAGAACCGATAGCGAGCGTTGCTCTCTTCGGCGGTGGCAAAGCCGGCGTACTGGCGCATGGTCCACAGCCGTCCGCGGTAGCCCGTGGCCTGCACCGATCGCGTGAAGGGATATTTCCCCGGGGCGCCAAGATCCTTGAAGACATCGTGCTTAGCGAGATCCGCAGGGTTGTAGTTGTTCTTGAGCGGAATGCCCGAGCTGGTCTCGAAGCGCGGCTGCCGAAGCTTCGCGGAGTCCTCCTGGACCTCCATCTGCTCGCGCACCTGCTTCAGAAAATCCGGTTGGAACATAGCGGCTCCCTCGATCCCAAGTTAACAGGAGCGCACCGCCCTTCATTCCAACTGGTCTAGGGGTAAATGTGGAAAGTGGTCCAGTGGGCCGCCAGACCTCTCATCTACCTTGGGTTTTCACCCCAACGGAGAACTTCCATGCTCAAGCGCATCGCCCTCGCCAATGCTCTGCTGCTGGCAATCGCCCCCACGGGCCAAGCCCAGACCACCACTCATCTCAATGTCCCCAGCGCCAACATGGTGGTGCTTAGTGGTTTCAACACCCTGCCCGCGGGATCCAATGGAAATCCGACCATGTCCTGGACCATTTACCAGAACGGCGCCAATACGGTTCAAATCGGAAACGGCGCCTTCAAGGTGCCCGTGGGCAAGGTGCTTGTGGTGACGGACGTAAACTTCCAAACCTTCGGGGGCAGCGGTCAGGACGTGCTCCTAACCCTTTTCGCGTCGAACAACGGCATCTGGGTCGGCACCCTGATGAGCCGCACCCTCCACAATGGCCTTACCGCCGCGAACCAGGTCTTCCCTTTCTCCCTGACTGGCGGGCTGAGAATCCCCGGCGGCGAAGGGCTCGACATCGGGTGGAGCCAACTCTTCGTCAACGGCACGCTACACCTTCAATCTGCGGAGATCGTGGGCTACTACACCAATTGATGGCTACGATATGCCTGGGATAAGGGGGCTTCGGCCCCCTTCCTCGTTGAGAGCGTTTAGGCTGGAGGAATCCCCATCCAATAGAGGACCTAATGATGCTCCCTCCGCCGCCTCCCCTCACCCAGATCATCTCCGGCGCCGATCTGTGGCTGGACGATGGCCAGCATGCCCTGGTCAAATCCGGACAGGCGGTGGTTCTGCGGGGGCCACGCATCGTGGCGGTGGGAACCGAATCGCAACTGGCAAAGCGCTTCCCCAAGGCTGCCAAGGTCGTGCTCGAGGGCGGAACCTTGATGCCGGCATTCACCGAGGGCCACGCTCATGTGAGCAAGCTTGGAATCCACAAACTAGAAGTGGAACTGGGTGGCGCCACCGATATGAAAGAGGCTCTGAGCCGCGTCAACGCGTGGTCCGCGACCCATGGCACCGGCTGGATCCTGGGTCGGGGTTGGGACCAAAACCGATGGCCGAAAAAGGCCTTTCCCACCGCGGTGGATCTGGATGCCGTCAGTGGAACTCGCCCGGCGGCGCTATCCCGGGTGGATGGCCACGCCATTTGGGTGAACTCAAGCGCCCTAAGGCTGGCGGGCATCTCCGCTTCAACGCCGGATCCCAAAGGCGGCCGAATCCTACGGGATGACAAGGGACTCCCCACCGGCATTCTTGTGGATGGCGCGATGGATCTCGTGGCCAAACTCATCCCCGCGCCCACGAACGCGGAACGCCGCGAACATCTGCTGGAAGGCCTTCGTGAATTGCGGGACGAGGGTTTTGCATCGGTGGCGGATATGGGAATCGGTGCAGGCGATCTGGCGGCCTATCGCGCCTTGGCCGCCGAAAAGGCCCTGCCCATCCGCGTCTTCGCGTACCTGAGCCATGACCCCCTCGTGATGCTTCAGGAATTGAAGAAGCCACGGACTCTCGCGACTACCTTCTTCCAGGTGCAGGGCGTGAAGTTCTACATGGACGGCGCCCTGGGCAGCCGCGGTGCGCGTCTAATCCAGCCCTATGCGGACGAATCCAGCACCCAGGGCCTCTGGGTCACTGAGCCGAATATCGTACAGCGCGATGCCACCATCACCCTGAAGGCCGGTTATCAGCCCGCCATCCACGCCATCGGGGACGCGGGCAACCGCGCGGCTTTGGACCTTCTGGCGGCCGCGAAAAAAACATCCCACTCGAGCGTCCTGCCTCGCATCGAACATGCGCAGATCGTGGACCCGGGTGATGTTCCGCGCTTCGGGAAACTCGGCGTCATTGCCTCAGTCCAGCCGGTGCATTGCACCTCGGATCATGCGTGGACCCCCGCGCGCCTCGGGCCCCAGCGCGTCAACGAAGCCTTTCCCTGGCGTGGATTCCTGAAGGGCGGCGCGGTGCTGGCTTTCGGGAGCGACGCGCCCATTGAGGATTCAAATCCGTACATCACCCTGGCCGCCGCGGAAACCCGCGAGGACGAAAGCGGTGATCCGAAAGGTGGATTTATCCCGGATCAAAAACTCACCCGCGAAGAATCCCTGCGCGCCTACACGCTCGGTAATGCCTTGGCTCTCGGCCGCAAGGACATGGGCCGCATCCACCCCGGCAACCTGGCGGATCTACTGTGGGTGCGCGCGCCCATGCTTCAACTCACTCCTGCGGAGTTGCGCAAACTGAGGCCAGGCCGACTCTGGGTGAATGGAGAAGAAATTCGACTTTCGTCGAAATAGGTTTTCGGCGTCCTATCCAGGTTCGAATCCCTTCTGTGTTCAAGCA
>JANXXC010000265.1 GCA_025350765.1 Holophagaceae bacterium
ACGTGGGCATCGGCAACATGGTGAACCACATCAACAACAGCTATGGCGGCGGAGCCTACGGCGTGATGCTGATGTCCTCGGACTATGTGCGGGTGCTCAACGTGGATATCGGCCAGATGCAGGGCACGGCGGTCTCCGGGATCTACCTCAGCGGGAGCAATAACTTCATCGTGCGGGACTGCGTCATCGACTATGCCGGCGGTGGCCCTGGGTTCTATTCGCCAGGGAACGGCATCTACATCGACGCCTCCTGCATGAGCGGCCACGTGACCGAGAACCGCATCGTGGTTGGAAACCTGACCATCAACAGCCTCTACACCAAGTACGGCAACAACATGGTCGAAACCCTCGGTGGTGGCTACTACACTCAGGGCATCAACGCGGGCAACAACCAATAGCCCTCCGAATCGAAGGTTATTGGTCGTCGTTGGGGGCCTTGGGGGAGAGGCTCCCATCTGTTTTTTTCTCCTTCGAATTGAAGTAGGTTGCACTTCATCTTGATTGATTCGATCAGCCCATTGAAAAAATACTTTGTGTAAGTAATTGAATATAAGCATGTTTATTGGGTGGTATGGGATATGCATTTTTCGGTTGGCGGCATTCACCGTCAACCTGTTTTTTGCGTGGAGGCTAGAAAATGCGCTACCAACTATTTGTGCCGTTGATGTTAGTCGGCTCGGTGGTTCCGGCCCCCGCTCAGGTGAGCCTCGGTGTCAGGCTTCCGGGCTTGAGCATCGGGATCAACCAGCCTTCGTTCCCGAGACTCATTCAAGTACCGAATCAGCCGGTCTACTACGCGCCCGCATCGGATTCGAATTATTTCTTTTACGACGGCATGTATTGGGTCTATCGGGGGGACGAGTGGTATGCGAGTTCCTGGTACAACGGGCCCTGGGATCGGATCGATCGGGAGGATGTGCCGATGTACGTCCTGCGAGTCCCCGTTCGCTACTATCGGCAGCCTCCGGCGTACTTCCGTGGATGGCAGGGTGATGCCCCGCCCCGTTGGGGAGAACATTGGGGCCATGACTGGGAGCAACATCGCGGTGGATGGGACAAGTGGGACCGCCACGCAGTGCCAGCGCCCGCCCGGCTGCCGGTTTACCAGCGGAGGTACTTGGGGGATCGGTATCCCCATGAAGACGAGCAACATGAGATCCACCGGCAGAATTACCGTTACCAGCCGAGAGAGCCAGTCGTGCTGGAGCACTATCAGCAGAGAGATGGCGAAAATGAACATCACGACAACGGCCATCGAGACAAGGGCGAGGGCAAGGGCAAACGGGGCCACGAAAAAAATCGCGACAAAGATTGAGGATCGATCTCGGGATTAAGAACTTATCCGTCAATTAGTCCAACCTTCCTCCAGCCAACCGTGGCCGCTGCGAGGCGGAGAAGGCCGAGGTACCTACCCTCGGTCTTCTCGTATCTCACCCTATGTTTTCGAAATCGCTTGCACTATGAATGCGCCACGCCCACGATCCACCCCCTCGCTTGGAAGGCCGAGTCGTTAATAGCTTTCACTACCTCTACGTTTCGAGCCGTCCCATCGCCGCGAAGATTTACGCCGGACGTATGAAGCGTTCTTGCGCCAGGGGAGCGTTCACCTCAACCTTGTCTACGCGGATGCTGAGACCCTGGGCGGCGCCCTTAGGCGTCAGCGTGACGGCGAAAGGGATCTTCACGCCGCGCGTGACGCGGTAGTCGCTGGAGATGATTTCCAGGGTGATCTCTTGGCCTCCTTGAGGCCGGGTCTGCACACGCCTTACTTCAAGGAAGCAAGTAGCGTCGAGAAAGATCGTGCTCTGGCGCCCGTTTTGCAAAGTGAGGTGGAGCTTGTGAGCGGGGCCTGTGGGTAGCTTCTCTAGGCCCTCGTAGACAACGGTGTGGCCCTTGGCCCCGACGTCCACCAGGTCCCCATCGAAATCCATCTGCTCTTGGAGATCTTTCAGCTCCTCGCCCTGGAGGGCCTCGGGTTTCGTGGAACCGGAACCGAAGGGATCAATCTTCCACCCCGCCTTGCCGTCGAAAGCGGTGATCTGGATGGTGCCTTGGATGGTGACTTCGCGGCGGTAGAGCCCGGCGCGGGTTTGCTCCACCACCACGGGGATGTCGAAGGGGGCCAGGCCGCGGAGCGTGGAGGTCGTGCGTAGGGTCTGAAGGGCTTTGATGGCCGCGGATCCGCCCAGAGCCTGCACATGCTTGGAGAGGATCTGATCCACCGAGACCGTCGGCGAACTTGTGAGGGCTGGAATGGTGAGGAGGTTGAGAGCTGGACTGCGGTGCATAAAAAACCTCAGAAGAGTCCGCCATGGGCGGAGGGGTTGTTTAGTTCGAGCGAAAGAGTTGAGGGATGAAGGCGAGGAATTGCTGCCGACACGCCGAGTCGGTGTGACCTCCAGCACCTTCTTGCAGGGGGGTGTCCAGCCACGAGGCTGCGGCGCGGTTGGGACCGAGCAAAGGGTCCTCGGTGCCACAGGCCAGCCATAGCAGGCGCGGCCGAGAAGCGGTGCTTGGAAGGGCCAAGTCCAAGCGGTTTCCGAAGAGTATGAAGGCACCGGCGAAGGCGCCGATCCATCCAACGCGGTCGGGATATTTCAAGCCCAAGTACACCGCCTGTGCGCCGCCCATGGAGAAGCCCGCCAGGGCGCGGCCGTCTCGGTCTGAGCGCACGCGGTAGGCGCCTTCGACGAAGGGCAAAATCTCCTCGAAGAGGGAGCGCCCGAGGGCGTCCATCCACTGCCGCTGCTGAAGAGGCGTGGCCCCAAAAACGCGGGACGCATCTTTGGCTGCGTTTGGAAATCCGTAGCCCAGGGGAAGCACCAAGATCATGGATTCCGCCTCGTGTTTGGCGATGAGCTCATCAAGGCCCCGACCGGCTTGGACTCCTGTGATCCAGTCTTCGGGCTGGCCCATGACGCCGTGCAGTAGTACGAGCACCGGGTAAGCGCGCGAGGAGACGGGGTCGTAGCCTGGGGGCGTGTAGACGAGCACCTCGCGGGGTTCTCCGAGGATTTTGGAGGTATAGGAATGGCGATGGAGGCGGCCGTGAGGGAGGAGCGATGTGCTGACGCTGCCGTCTGCCCTGGGCGCGGGGTTTGGGGCCGCGAAGGCCGGTGCCATGAGCAGAGGAAAGAGGATTAGGAGCAGGCAGGGGCAGGTGGTGGCAAAGCCGCGCAAGGGAAACTCCAGGCAGAGGAAACCCGCGCGCGGTCAGAGGGCGCAGATTCCGGGATGGTAGAAGAGGCCGACCTAGCGGAAATACGGTTTGCTTATCACGGGAGCCGGAGTCTTGAGTTCAGAGTTCAGAGTTGACAGTCAATCTTGTGGCGCCGCCGGCGCACCGTGGGGAAGTCGCGCCTTCCGGGCGCATCCTCATCGAACTCCTTAACTCTCGACTCTCGACTAAGTAAACCGTATTGGACCTAGCGGGCTTCGTCTTCGAAGCGAGCGATGTCTTCAAGGGCGGCTTTGGCGCGGGTGAGATTCTTGCCTTCGGTAGCCCGCGTGAGCTCCGGGCCGAATTTCGGGTGGCGCCGGGCCCACGCATCGAAGGCAAGGGTCAAAGCCCAGCCCAGAAATCCGATGGCGAACTGCGAGATCGTGACCGCCGGAGACAGATTCACATAGAGGTCCGCGCCGAAAAGCCCCATGAAGAGCATCTCCATGGCGACGATCCAGAGCACCCACCAGGGCAGTCCGATCCACAGGCCGCCGCGGCCGTAGAAGCGACGCAGCTCGGCCATCCGCCGCTGAATCTCCAACACCGGGGCGCCGAAATCAATACGCCCGATGAGCACCTGCATCCGCGTGCCAAACAGGATCATCGCCAGTCCGTAGGCGTGCATCACCAGCCCGGTCACCAAGAGGTGGGGCACATGGCGATGGTTCGACCAGAACCCGGCGGATACCAGCGCCAACAGCGCGCCTAGGCCTATCTGGATGGCCTGGCCCCAGACCAGCGGACGCAGGCCGTGACGCACCTTGTCGAGCTTCTGGTCCTTCAGCGCGCGCAGGTTGAGGGCGTTCTGCCGGGCCATGGTTTCGTTCAGGCTTTGCCAAGCGGATTTGAGATCGTCGAGTTCCATGGGAGTCATCTTTCAAAGGGAGGGGCCAGTGGCGGCCTGATCGCGCAGGCGCTGCTTGAGTCGGCCGATTTTGGTGGAGACATGGGTGGCGGTGAGGCCGAGGATGTCTGCGATTTCCGAGTGGCTGCGGTCATCGAGGTAGAGGAGCAGGAGGGCCTTGTCGAGATCCGGAAGGTCGTCGATGAAGCGGTAGAGGAAGGCGAGATCTTCGGAAGGCGGGCCTGGGTCCGTGAGATCCGGCACATCCATGAGGTGGTCCTCGCCATGGTGCAGATGGCGGCTACGGGCCTGTTCGGAGCGGTGAAAACTGATGGCGACGTTGAGGGCGATGCGGTACATCCAGGTGGAGAATTTGCACCGCCCATCAAAGCGCTCAAAGGAGCGCCAGACCTGGATGGTCATGTCTTGCACGAGGTCGCGGCGATCCTCGGGATCCCGGCAGTAGGCGTTGGCCACCTTGTAGAGAATTCCTTGGTTCGCCTCGAGCTGGGCCAGAAACGGATCGTGGTCGGCGTCAGGTGTCATGGGTTCCTTGGGCTTCGGGGCTGGGGCCCCCGGGGGCACCGTTACCACATGATTCGCGAGGCTAAGCGAAAAATCACAGCATCCCCCAAAATAGAGGAAATCGATGGTCTCTCCCTATCCCTCCATTCGATTCACTCATTTGAAAAGTCCTTCCCTGCCCTAAAATTACGCAATGCACCCATGCCTTCCCGCAGTCCTCATCTTGTCCCTCCCGGCCCTTGCCGGGACGCCGCCGGAGTGGTCGCGGCCCTTCCCGGCCCACCGCATCGTGGGGAACGTCTACTTCGTCGGCACCGAGGAGCTTGGCTGCTACCTCATCAGAGGCTCCGTTGGGGACATTCTCATCAACACAGGCCTGGCGGATTCGCCGCCCCTCATCGCCGCGAACATCCGGGCCCTGGGCTTCGATCCTAAGCACATTCGAATCCTTCTCACGAACCAGGCCCACTACGACCACGTTGGTGGCTTCGCGGCGATGCAGAAACTCTCGGGCGCAAGGGTCCTTGCCACCCCGGGGGACGCGCCGCTGCTGGCGGATGGTGGTGCCTCGGATCCAGGCGGCATGGACGGCTTCGCGCCGGTGAAGGTGGACCGTGTGATCAAGGACGGCGAGGAAATCCTCCTCGGCGATCTCGCCTTGAAGGTCGTCTCGACGCCAGGTCACACGCCGGGCAGCGTGAGCTATGAAATGACGGTGCGGGAGGGCGGGAAGGCTCGCAGGCTGCTCTTCGCCAACCTGCCCACGGTCGTCATGCCCTTAAAGAATCCGCAATATCCCAGGATCGTGGCGGACCTGCGGAGCAGCTTCGTCCGGCTCAAGTCTCTCAACCCCGATGTTTGGGTGGCCGCCCACGCCTCCCAGTGCGGATTGGCGGCCAAGCGCAAGGCTGGAATTTACGAGGACCCCAAGGGCTACGCCGCAGCTGTGGCCCGCTGCGAAGCGGATTTCGTGGCCAAGGTAAAGGTGGAGTTGGGAAAGTGAACCCTCCCCATCACAGCGTCTTCATGTCCAACACAAACCGATAGCGCACGTCGCCCTTCATCATGCGTTCATAGGCCTCGTTGACCTGTTGCACCGGGATCAATTCGATGTCTGAGACGATGTTGTGTTCGGCGCAAAAATCGAGCATTTCCTGCGTCTCTTTGATGCCACCGATGAGAGAGCCGCTGATAGATTTGCGACCGAAGATGAGACCCATCGCCGCTACGGGCAGAGGCTCGGGTGGAATACCCAGCAACACCATGGAGCCATCAATGCGGAGCATGCCTACGTATTTGTTGTAATCGTGGGGCGCTGAAATGGTGTTGATGATGAGATCGAAATGGCCCCGCAACCTCGTGAAAGTGTCTTCGTCCGAAGTCAGCCCAAACCCGCTGGCGCCAAGGGCTCGCGCGTCGGCTTCCTTGGCGGCCGAAGTGCTGAGCATGGTCACTTCGGCGCCCATAGCGGCGGCCAATTTCACTGCCATGTGCCCCAACCCACCGAGACCCACCACGCCCACCTTGGTGCCCTTCTGAACCTTCCAATGACGGAGCGGCGAATAGGTAGTAATGCCCGCGCACAGCAACGGCGCGGCTGCAGCGAGATCCAGCTTGGGCGAAATCTTTAAACAGAAAGCTTCATCCGTGACGATGTGCGAGGAGTAGCCGCCGTGGGTGGGCGTCTTGCGATCCATCTCGGTGCTGTTGTAGGAGAAGGCCGCGCCGGATTCGCAGAATTGCTCCAGGTCGCGCTTGCAGGAAGCGCAGGTGCGACAGGAATCCACCAGGCAGCCGACGCCCGCGAAGTCGCCGATTTTGAAATTTTTAACGTGGGCACCAATCTGGGTCACGCGGCCGACGATTTCGTGGCCCGGCACCATGGGGTACGTCGCGTTGCCCCATTCATTTCGCACCTGATGAATGTCCGAATGGCACACGCCGCAGAAAGCAATCTCGATGCTGACGTCGTGGGCTCCGACTTCGCGACGCTCGAACTCAAAAGCTGCAAGGGGCGTGGTGGCGGAAGCCACGGCGAAGGCTTTGGCGAGGGACATGAATGGCTCCTTGGAGGACGGTAGAAGGGTATTCTGGAAAACACTATCCTGGTTATCGGCTTTACTCAGCCTCAATCGCACACGCCGTCGAAAAGCCTGGACACAGAGAACACAGAAAAAACTGGAGAACACAGAGGGAGTTGTGCGATGGCACGCAAGGGTCGCCCGCGACGCGGGCACAGGCGCGAGGCGCCTGAGGATGCGGGCGCGACCGGTGACTCGCCCCCAAAAGCGATCGAGGTCGCGCCCGCATCCAAATGACCCTTGCTAGACGCGGCGCTGAACCTGCGTTTCTGTGGTCTTCCGTGAGCTTTCCGTGCCTTCTGTGTCCAGCTTCTTTGGGCTGAAAGATGCCGATAATCAAGAACACTTTTACCGAAGGGATTCTCATGATTTCCAAAGACCAACTCGCCGCCGCCATGCTGCGGGAATGCGACATCTGCGTGCATCTCGTTTCTAAATTGAGCCCTGAGGCCATGGACTACCGGCCTTCGGAAAAACAGCGATCCACCCTCGAGCTGTTGCGCTACTTGGCCATCTGCGGCATCGCGGGCATCACCTGCATGGCCGAGGCCGACTGGAAACGGTTTGGTGATTTTTCCGGGCGCGTGAAGGAAATGAAGTCGGAAGATTTCGCCGTTGAAATGGCGCGACAGAAAAGCGAACTCGAAGCCTTCTTCGCGGGCATCAGCGAGGCGACCCTGGAGAGCCAGGAAGCGCCTCTGCCCGGCGGGCGTGGCACCACCACCTTGGGCTTGGCTATTTTGAATGGGCCCTTCAAGTGGATCACGGCCTACAAGCTGCAACTCTTCCTCTACGCCAAGGCCTGCGGCGCGGAGATCGGCACCGCCAATGCCTGGGCGGGCCTAGATTGGAATCCCTGAGCGGATCAGTCGGCCACCGTTCAAAAGTACGGAGGCGCAGATGAAATATGAACTGATTTAGGCCACGGATTTCACGGATTCACACGGATTCAAAACGGGCTCTGCCGGTTGGATCGGGGTCAATCTGCGACATCTACGGCTGTGTTTTTTTAAACCAAAAATCATCAGTCGGCCGGCGTCAGGGATTCTGCGCAAACAACCTGAAGAAAACCATCCGGGTCAATCCGAGTAATCCGTGGCTTGTTTTTTTAAAATACCGACTGTTGACTGAAATCATTTCTCGGGACGGCTTTGTAACAGGATCTTCTCCATGCGCTCCAGCCGCTCCAGCACGCCTTCTCGGATCTCTTCGACCTTTTCGTGCAGGTGGGCGATTTCCAATTCGGCTTTGACGTTGATGTCGTATTCGATGTCATCGCGGACGTGATCCTTGGCGGCCTGGCGGTTCTGGGCCAGCAGCACGAAGATGGACAAAAAGATGGCTTGCAACGACACGATCATCGTCAGGAGGCCGAAAGGGAAAGGATCGAAGCGCCAGACGCCGGACACATTCAAGTAGATCCAGGTGCCGAACCAGAGCCCGTTCATCGCCAGAAAACTCATGCTTCCGGAAAACGCCGCGATCCAATCCGCGACCTTCTGAAGAAAGGTGAGGTGCTCCTGAATTTCCTCATTGGGATTCCGCGCCACCCGGGCCCGCAGTAGCATGTCCGCCTTGCGGGTCATGGCCCCCATGGCGCCCAATAAATGCAGGGCGGCTTCAGGTTTTTTCGTCACCAAAAGAATCAGATCCTCGCGGTCCAGCTCCAGCAATGCCGTGTCCTCCAACGCCATGGCTGACGCAGTTCGAGGGCCTGAGTCCAACATGGCCAGCTCTCCGAAAACTTCACCCTTCCGGCACTCGGTGAGCTGAATCTTTTGGCCGGCGTTATCGGTGATGAAGATTTCCATGGCGCCGCTCGCCACCACGTACATGGCCTGCCCCGGATCGCCCGCCTTGAACAGGATTTCGCCCTTGGAAAGAGGGCGCGTGTCCACCACTTCCGCCAGCAGGGCGCACTCCCCTGGGGCCAGCGATGCGAACAGAGGCAGGTCAGTGAGTAGGGATGCGTCTGCGGGCATAGGTCGTCCTCGGAGCTAGCAATTCATTCTGAGTATCGGCATCTCTCAGCCAAAACTCATCTTCAATCGAAAAGCTGGGACACCGAGGACACAGAAAAAAACCGGAGGTCAGAGAGGGCGCCGTAGGGCGGCTCGCAGGGTCGCCCACATCCAGATGACCCCTGCTGGACGCGGCGCTGAACTGGCGTTTCCTTGCTCTTCCGTGGATTTCCGTGCCTTTTGTGTTCCGCTTTTTTGGGTGGCACTTGGTGGCGATTCAGGGTCGCTTCGCGCCCCGGACATCCTTCAGCGCTTCGGCCATGCGCTCGCAGGCTTGGTTCTGCTCTTCCACATCGTGGGCGGCAAAGCCCATGCAGACGAAGGGGAGGCGGTGGTGATGAAACTCATAGAGTTGGCCGGTGTAAAAGACGACGCCCTTGGTGGCGCAGCGGTCCGCCCAGGCATCCAGCAGGTCGGGCTCACGAACCTTGACCCAGAGCGACAATCCCTCGTGGGGATCTTCCACGCCGACGAAAGGATGCAGGTGCAGTAGCAGGCGATCCACCATGGAATCGCGACGCTCGTCGGTGATGCGGCGAATGCGCCGCAGATGGCGCTGAATTTCGCCATCGCGAAACAGCTCCTCCAGGGCGGCTTCGTGAAGCTGGTTCCCGGGCCAGTCAATGAGCTGCCGGTACTTCGCCATGGTCTTGATTTCAGGGCTGGGCCCCGCGATGAAACCTACCTGCAATCCCGGCGCGAGAATCTGGTCAAGGGTGGCCGCGTAGAAGACTAGGCCTTCGGTATCTTCACTGGCGAGGGCGGGAGCCGGGGCATTCTCGCGATGAAACCCAAGACTCAGGTCCAGTTCGAGGATCCGCGCCCCATGGGCCTTCGCCAATGCCAACAAACACCGCCGATGATCCCCATCCATCACGGCGTGGGTTGGATACTGCGGGCTGGCGCTGACGCAGATGAGGCTCACG
Source organism: Holophagaceae bacterium (assembly GCA_025350765.1). Classification (GTDB taxonomy): domain Bacteria; phylum Acidobacteriota; class Holophagae; order Holophagales; family Holophagaceae; genus JANXPB01. Next base: position 9,621 of record JANXXC010000265.1, read on the forward strand.
GATTCTCGGCGAAGCAAGGCTTCAAGCGCGTCCAGGTCCATGCCACCCGAATCAACGGGTACCGACATCAGGCGCGCACCTGCAGCGCGAAAGGACTCCACCAGGCGGAAGGCTCCGGGACTTTCTACCACCACCACGTCGCCTGAAGTGAAGAGGCCCTTGGACGCCAAATGCAGAGTTCCCATGAGGCCCCGGGTGAGCACAAGATTGCCAGGTTCCAAGCTGATGCCGCGCAGGTCCCGCAACAGTTGGCACAGGGAGGTCCGCAATTGCAGATGGCCGCGTGGATCCCAGCTTGGCTGCAAGGCACGCTGTTGTTGCAACCGCAGCACGCGGCCATAGGCGCGGTGGATGCTGCCCGTGGGGGCGAGCCGCACGTCCGCTAGATCTGGCAGGAGCTGGAACCCATCGCGATCAATGGCGGGGGGTTGGAAAAAGGGCTCGGTCATGGGCGTAGGGCTGGTCCAAGAGCCCGAATCTTCGGCGGCGATGGTGGACGTGTTCTCCAAATTCACGGGCGGGTTGGGGGCGACGAAAGTGCCCCGGTCCGGCTCGCTGACGACCCAGCCCTCGGCGGACAGTTCGCGGTAGGCCGTCAGGGCCGTGTTGCGGTTCACGCCAAGCGACTCGGCCAGGATCCTTGTCCCCGGAAGCGGATCGCCGGGCCGCAAGCGCCCTTTTCGGATGTCGTCCTGGATGGCCGAGGCGATCTGGAGATAAAGAGTCTCCGCCCGCGTGCGGTCCAACTGGATGGCCAAGTCCCACTGCGCCATAGATATCCCGATGCTCCCGATCTGCTTCTGCTGGTATCCCTGTCCAAACCATTCCGCGCTCTACGAGTCCGGTCAAGGATTGGATGAACCGGAGGGGTCCGGATCTTCCGACCGGACCTTTCGCAAGTCTGCAGAACCGCCATGGTGGAGAGTGCCTCTCACCCCAAGGAGTTCCCATGCCTAAGCTCGGCATTCAGCTTTCAAAAATGCAGGCCTTTTTTCTGGCCGCGTGCGGGACAGCCTTGCTGCTTTCCTGTGGTGGCGGTGGTGGTGGAAGTTCTTCGACGCCCCCGCCGCCTCCACCTCCCCCACCAGCTAACACCATTTCCGTGGGCTCAGGGGGGTTTCGATTCTCCCCTGACACGCTCACCGTGAAGGGGGGGGCCAAAGTGACCTTCACTTGGGCTGCGGGAGGCCACAGCGTGGTGATGGGTTCTAACTGCGCACCTGGAGGCCCCATCACCCTGAACACGCAGATTCAAGGGTATGGGTTTTCCCAAGATGTGACGATGCCCATCGTAACCATGAATACAGATGTGTCCTTCTTCTGCCAGCCCCATTGCGGATCGGGCATGGTCGGCGTCATTCACGTCACGCCGTGACCTAGGCAGGATCTATGTTTCACCGCCCTTCCTTTCTTCCCAGAGTGTTCATCTCCTTCAGGGTTCCCACCCTGGTTGGTGTCGCTGGCCTTTTGTTGTTCTGCGGGGGTGGGGGCAGCGGCGGATCCAGTTCTGGGCCACAACCGCCACCGCCCAACACCATCTTTGTGGGGGGCACGAGCGGAGGTGGTTACGGAGACACTGGAACTCCGATCCTCGCCTTCAACCCCGTCAATCTGACGGTTCCGAAAGGCACCACGGTGACGTGGGACTGGCAGAGCGGTGGACATCTGGTGGATTCCGGCCCCGGATGCGCCGCCGATAATCAGTTCAGCAGCGGTGGGGTGAAGAGCGCGGGCTTTTCCATGACCCACACATTCAATACTGCGGGCACCTATCCCTTTTTCTGTGGCGTCCATTGCGTCTCGAATATGAAGGGAACGATCACCGTAACCCCATGAAAGAGCTCCCGATGAATCGGAAAAGAACCTGGCTGAAAGATTTGAATCTCCTACCCGTGTTGTTGGGTCTGGGGCTGCTTGGGGCCTGTGGAGGCGGAGGCGGAGGCGGCAGCACCAGCAATAACGGCGGGGGCGGAACCACGAACGTCGCGCCGGCCATCACGGGCCAGCCCGGCAATGCCACCGTGACCTTGGGGCAAATGGCCAGTTTCAGCGCTGCCGCCACCGGCACCCCGACCCCCGGGTTTCAGTGGGAGCGCAGCGGCGATGGCACCATCTGGAGCGGCATCAACGGCGCCACCAATGCCTCCTTGAGCTTCACCCCCGCGAAGGCAGATCACACGGCGCAGTTTCGAGCCAAAGCCGCGAACGTCGCGGGCACCGCCATTTCCAATGCCGCGATCCTCGGCGTGCAGTGGGCCCCCACCTTCACGATGCAGCCCGCCAACCAGTCGGTCAGTTCACCCGCTCCAGCGACCTTCAGCGTCGCCACCGATGCTAATCCCGCGGCCAGCTACCAATGGCAATCCAGTCCCAACGGGACGCAGTGGGCGGACCAGGCGGGAGCGATCAGCGCTACTTTTGGTACGGGGGCCACCAGCGGCGCGATCAACAACCTGCAATTCCGCTGCATCGCCACGAATCCCCTGGGATCGGCCACCAGCAGCGCCGCTACGCTGCTGGTGAACGTCCCGACCTTTACGCTCACGGTGAATCTGAGCGCGGGCGCCACGGGCACGCCAGCGGCCACCAGCACCTTCGCGGTCGGAACGGCCGTGAATTACAGCTACACCGTTCAATCAGGATTCACGAATCTGCAAGTTATGCTGGATGGTTCCCCGGCGACCGCAGCGGGGACCCTCAGCATGAATGGCGCCCACACCCTCGCGGTTTCCGCCACACCCATTCAGCGCAGCGTGACCTTTGCGGCGGGCCCGGGCGGGAGCCTTTCGGGCAAAGCCAATCAAAGCGTAGTGAATGGAGGTAGCACGACCCCCGTCACCGCTGTCCCCAATGGCGGTTTTTCGTTCATGAACTGGACGGGCGCAGGCTTTACGACGAGCGCGAACAACCCGCTCACCCTCACCAACGTGACCCAGGATTTCGCCATCACCGCGAACTTCAGCGCGGTGCCGGTGGTGTTCACCCTCACAGTGGGCCTCGGGAACGGCGTCACCGGAACCCCCAGCGCCAGCTCAAATTTCGTCCAGGGGAGCAGCGTCAACTACAGTTACTCAACCCTTGCGGGCTTCACCAACCTTTCGGTTTTGTTGGACGGAAGCGCGGCGCCGGCTTCGGGAATCATCACCATGAACGCCGCCCACAGCCTGGTGGCCACGGCGCAGGCCGTGGTTCCCGCCAACACCATCGAGGTAGGTCAGGGCGGCGCGATCTTCTCTCCCACCTCTCTCACCGTCAGGGTGGGGACGGCCGTCACCTTCCACTGGGCCAACGGCGGGCATAGCGTGGTGATTGGCACGCCGTGCACCGATGGCGGCGTGTTGAATACGGGCGTCCAGAGCGCCGGATTCCAGGTGGTTTTCACCCCCATGGCCGCCGGTGATGTGCCTTTCTTCTGCGCGCCCCACTGCGGCTTCGGCATGACTGGGGTCATCCACGTCACGCCCTGAACATTTCAATCCCCCCATTTTTCCGCGATGATCAGATGCGTTGAACCGCGTCCTGATCGGAGCGCCTTTGTCCTGGTCCCTCACTGTCGCCGCCATCATCGAAAGGTCGGGCCGTTTTCTCGTGGTGGAGGAGACCGATGGGGTGAGTCCGGAGCGCGTGCTGAACCAGCCCGCGGGCCACGTGGATCCCGGCGAATCCATCCTCGCGGCGGTGATTCGGGAGACCTGGGAGGAGACCGGAACCGTCTTCGCTCCGGAGCATCTCATCGGCGTCTATCAGCTGCGGGCGGCCAATGGGCGGGACTATGCGCGAGTCTGTTTCTCGGGGAGTGTGCCGGAGGATGCGATGGCTGTGCCCCAAGATGCAGAGATTCTGGCCTGCCATTGGCTCACGCGAGAGGAGATCGCCGCAGCGCGACCCCGATCAAGCCTCGTCTTGAAGTGCCTTGACGACTATCTCGGCGGCCAACGATTTCCGTTGGCGGCGGCGGAGGTCTTCCAAGTGGAACGGTGAGCCCTTTCGGAAAAATAACTTGGTCATTCCTGTGGCGGCGCAAGGGAGGGACAAGGTCTTCATCCCCCATTTCGGTTTAAGGAAGCTGCGTCATCCAGGCTTTGAAGGGCGTGAGGTTCGGCCCCGGCGGAACGAACCACTGCTTGCGCTCAGGATCCCAGCGGGCTCCGAGGGCTTTCACGGCGTCTTTTTGAGCGAAGGAAACTTTCAAATAGGTGCGTTCCTGCGATGTTTCTTTGGGCCCCAAGGACTGTCGGTGTTGGATCGCGGCGAGAACCTGGGCCAGAAAGGCGCGACCCTGGGCATCCTTTTGGGAGAGCAGGGCGAGGCCGCCAAGGGCATCCGCATCAGCCCGATGAGGGGTTCCCTGGGGCGGGATGTTATAGGCCTGCATCAGCGAGGCCAGAGCCCTGTTTCCATGCCCCAGGGCGTTCCAATTAACGTCCCGGAGAGAGCAGCCCCAGGGCTGGTCCAGAGGTCCAAGAAAGCCTTCCACAAAGGGCCGGTCGAATTCGGCGTTGTGGGCCAGGATGACTTCAGCGCGGGCGAGTAGGCCCTGGACCTTGTCCAGATCCAAGGCTTTCCCCGCCACCATCCCCAGGGTGATGCCATTCACCGCAGAGGCTTCGGGATGGATGCGCACGGTGGGTTCCCGTAGTCCGCAGTAGGTCTCCTCGATGCCCAAGACCTCGCCGTTGTGCGCGTCAAAAGAGAAGAGCACGATCGCCAACTCGATGATTTCTTCGGTGCGGGGATCGAAGCTGGTGGTTTCGGTGTCCAGGAATACGGCGAGGCGGGGCGTGGGCATAGGATGAGTTTAAGCCCCCATCGAGAAGCGGAAAAGCAAGGGCCGCTTTCGCGGCCCTTTTCGGAGAAGCAGAATCACTATTCGTAAGCCGCGTCCATGCCCGGCCAGCAGGTGTCTGGGTGCACGGTGATGCCGCGGCCGAAGGCGCCCGCACTTGCTCCGCCAGCGGTGGCGAACTTGGGATCGAGAATCTTCGTGATCTGATCCTTCAAGTCTTCGAGATGCGCTTTCGACGCGCCTTTCGCCGCGAGCAATTTGCTGGAAACCTGGGTGTATAGCGACTTCAACTCAGCCCGGATCGCTCCGCGCTGATCGTCTTGGGCGTTGACGTTCTGAACCATGAAGCCCGGAATGTTGATGGGCGCGGGCGCCGCGTGATTCAAGCGATCATTGAGCAGGTCGAGGTAGGCCCGCTGCAAGTCCCGGCGGTGGGCGTCGATCTTCGGCGCGGGGCTGGCAAGCTCCGTGAACACACCGCCGCGCACGTCGGATAACAGGTCGCTGATCTTGTAGGCCTTGTCGCCTAGCGTGGATTCCTGTTCCTGCAAGCGCGCCACACGGCCACGATCCAGCAGGTTGCGCAGCACGCTTTTCTGCGCGTTCAGCAATCGCGTGGAGCCACTATTGGGCTCGATGCGGCTGAGAATCTCGGGCTTCAGCAGCCATTCCGGTGTCTGGAAAATCGCGCCGTTGAGGTACTTCACGGCCTGTTGCTGGCGGGTCTTTGAGACGGGCGTAAAGACCGCGCCGGATTGGCCGCCATGCTTGGTCTGAGCGTCATAGCCGCCGACGATGACCGCCACGTGGTTGAGCTCGCGGGTCCACTGGCCCCAGGTTGCGCCATAGAGATGGCCCAAGGTCTCATTGTCCTCGCCGGCCTTTTCGGACACCTTCAGCAGCATGTCCGCCACGCGCTGGATGTTCTTGGTGCCGAGGGTGGTGGCCGCGACGGCGTCCGCATCGCCCACGGCCTCGGTATTCTCGCCGGGGTCCGACCCAAAAGCTCCAGGCGTGGAGAAGCGCAGCCAGGGCGAATCGTCTTGCTTGCGCGCCCAGGCATCCAATGTGGCCTTTTCATCATCGGGCGTCTTGGCGCTGGCGATGGGCGTGTAGCCCCACTGCACCGCGAAGATGTCGTAGGGACCGACTTTCGGAATGAGCAATTTGGGATCGATGTGATCTTCGGGCTGTACCACGTAGTTGAAACGGCTGTAATCCATCAAGGTGGCCACATGGCCCATTTTGGCCAGCCATGCCTTGTCGCGGATCTTCTCGAAGGGATATTCCGAACTGGACTTCATGTTGTGGGGGAAACCGAGGGAATGTCCGCATTCATGCGTGACCACATAAGCGATGAGATCGCCCATGAGATCGTCCGGCAAGGGGAGTTCTTGAGCCCTCGGATCCAAGGGGCCCACCTGCGTGAAATACCAGTCCCGCTGGAGCTGCAGGATGTTGTGGTACATCACGATGTCGGCGTTCAGGATCTCCCCGCTGCGGGGGTCGCTGATGTGCGGGCCGTAGGCGTTGGCGATGGGCGAAGGCACCCAGCGGATGATGGAATAGCGCACGTCTGCGGGATCGAATTGGGGATCCTGTTCCTTGGTGGGAAAGGTCTTGGCCTGCACGGCGTTCTTGAAGCCCGCGGCCTCGAAGGCCACGTTCCAGGCCTCCACGCCCTTCTTGATATAGGGCACCCATTGGGCCGGGGTGGCGGCATCGATGTACCAGACGATGGGCTTCACCGGCTCGCTTAGCGCGGCGCTGGGATCCTTCTTTTCGAGCTTCCAGCGCGTGATGTAGGTGCGGCGCTTGGCTTCGTGATCGTCGCGGCCGTAGTCCACGTTGCGCACAGAGAAGAAGCCCACGCGGTCATCCATGAGGCGCGGCATCATGGGCTTGTCCGGGAGCGCCACGAAAGAATAGGCCAGCTCCACCGAGCCATTGCGGGGCGGCAGGCTGGGCATCCCGGGAATGGGCGGCGTCCCCGGCGGCAGGGCGCTGATGGTGTAGGTGTGCACCGCGTCCACTCGCAGGTTGCCGGGGAAGGCCCTCACCTGGTCCACATAGCTGCGCCCGGCGTCCAGGGTCATGGCGTTGAGCATGGCGCGGGCGGTGAAATCACCGACCTCGCTGGTGAACAGTTTGGAAACCTCGATGACCGGCGAGCCATCCTTGGCGAAGGCTTCCACCGGAAAGCTCATGAGGATGGCGTCCTCATTGGAATTCGCCACGGCGCGAGCCACGGGCTTGCTGGGATCGGAGACGATGCCGTGAGAGACCTGGGCCAGGTAGACCTTGTTCTCTTTCAGGGTCCAGCGCACCACGTCGTCGTTGATTTCCTTGCCTGCGTGATCCACGCCCGCAGGCGTTTTCGTGGCAGTGGCCACCAGCAACAATTCTTTGCCGAGATCGGCCTTGGGCAGCTCGAAGTAGAGTTTGCCCTTGTGCTGGTGGACCTTGAAAAGGCCGGTCTGAGTCTTGAACTCCGAGGTGATGACCTTGTCGTAGGGCTTGGGCTCAGCGTCCGCGGGAGCGCCGGGCTTGGGCATTCCTGCGGGGCTCGCGGAGCCCGCGGGCGTTTGCGGTGGGGGCGCGGGGCTGGGCGCCTGCGCGGCCATGGAAAGTCCCACCAGCATCAAAGCCGTGTGGCAAAGCAAGGGAGAGAACATGAAGGCTCCTTTGGGCGGAATCCCTCCAACCTACCAGGAAGCCTCGTAAAGCGAGGATGGAAAGTTTGGGTGGGTTTCGCCAATGGAATCTGGAGGGGTCAGCAGCTAGATTAGGAACGACGGGCGAGGGAGACCTAGACTGTGTCGTCACGAGATGTGATTAAATGGTAGGATCACAACCATCTCGCGGGATCCGATGACCGAAGCCTACCGACGCCACGACCTTTCAGACAAGCACTGGGCCCTGATCGAACCGCACCTGCCTGGCCGCTCTGGCCAGTG
>JANXXC010000271.1 GCA_025350765.1 Holophagaceae bacterium
TGGATGAAAAGGCGCGGCGGAAGGCTTCCGAAGTCGACTTGGCTTGGCTGAAGGACTACCCCAAGAAGGGATAAGCAAACAGAACCCGCGGCCAGGGGCCGACTGGGGCTGATGGCCAGAAAGGTTTTCGCGCTTCGGCGCGGGAGGTAAAACCATGCGATGGCTCAAATTTCTAGTACTGCTCCTCATGCCCCTGGAGCTTTTTGCGATCCCGGCTTGGTCCAGGCAGACCGGGGCCTCCTGTACGGCCTGCCATGCGATGCCTACCTGGCAGCTGACGGGCACGGGCTTGGAGTTCCTGAAGAACGGGCACCGGAGCGAAGCCCTCAAGTTCGATAAGAAGGATCAGAAGTGGGACAACTACCTGTCCCTCGTTTGGAAGGGCCGCGCCTACGGCGACACCTTCGACAAACAGAGGACCGGCAATGCCAACCTGCAAAAGCCCGCCACGAACTTCGAGCAGCACAGCTTCTCCCTGTACACCGGCGGCGCCCTATCCGAACGCTTCAGCTATTTCACCGAGCTCTACCTCAACGAGAATACGGGTTCGACCAGTGGCAGCAACATCGTCCAAGGCGACGCCTCCCGCAAAAAACTGGCGGAAGCCTTTCTCCAATACAACCAGCCCCTGACGGACAAGGCCTTCATCGCCATCCGCGGCGGCGAGATCCTGCCCCCGATCCTCCACGTCTTCGGGGTGGGCGCCCGCAGCGCGGAACAGCGCGCGGTGGTGCTGAATGACGCGCTCCAGGCCCCGGCCAACACGTCGCAGAACCAGTTCAAACCCTTCAGTCGCCAGCAGGGAGTGGACGCCACCTTGAATTGGCACCCGGTCGAAGCCACCATCGGCGTGGTGAATGGAAGCGCCACCAATGTCACGAACAGCATCGACAGCGACGGGCACAAGGACTGGTACGCCTCGGTTCTCTGGGCCTTTGATAAGAACGAAAGCGCGGTGGGCCTCTACCACTACGACGGCACCTTTGCGAACTATGCCACCGCCAACGACTTCGGAACTACGCTGAATTTCAACAATGCCTTCACCAAAGACGCGCTGCTGGCCCGCTTCCTCCGGGACAACTGGCGGATCGTGGGCGCCTACTTCACGGGCAAGGAAACCGTGAACCTCGGCATCGCCGCCCTAACTCCGGCGACCTACGTGAAGGGCACCACCAAGAACGCGGGCTACTACGGATTGCTGGACTACAACTTCTCCGACAAGCTGGGGATCTACGCCCGCTACGACTACCTGGATCCCGACCAAAACGTCAGTAACAACGACGTGAAGCAGGTCCTGCTGGGCCTGAACGGAGTCCTCTACATGAACGAAAACAGCGGCGCCCGGTGGAACTTCGAATACACCGAGCGAGAGACCTGGAACAGCGTCAACGCCAGCATTCCAGGTACCTTGAAGTTCAAAGACAAACGGTACTTCCTCCAGGTGACCTGGGGTTTCTGAGAACCCTCGGTCACTCCATTCAAGCCGGTGCGAACCGAGGCAAGTGCCTTAGGCGCACCGGTTCTTCTCTCCTAGGATGCGATCATGAGCCTCCGCTCCCAGCCCCTCTCCTTTCGGATTTACAGCGGGGCCGTCCTTGGCGTCCTGGGCCTCGGCTTCCTGCTGGCCTTCGTGTACCTCTACGCCAGCGAAATCCGTCCCCATCAGATCCAAGGCCATGGGCTCATCCAAGGGGTCGCCCGGACTTATTACGGAGATCGCACCACCACGCGGCTCGAGAATGTGCTCAAGGGAAGCATGGCGGACACCGTGAATCCCGATGAGCTCAAGGCCTTCAAGGTCTGGATCAAGAATGGCGCGCAGAAGGAGGGTTTCGACAAGGTCGCTCCCATCGTCACCAACAACTGCGCCAGCTGCCACGGTGAGGGCGGGACGCTACCGAAGCTCGTGGCCTATGACGACATCGCGCCCCTGGCCCGTTACGACACGGGCGTGGCGCTCAAGTCCCTCGCCCGCATGAGCCACGTGCATCTGCTGGGCATCCCGATGCTGTTCTTTATGTTGGGCTATTTCTTCGTGAAGACCCGGTGGCGGGAAGGCCTCAAGGCGGCGCTGGTGGCTCTGCCCTTCCTCGCCGTGGTCTGGGACATCGCCCATTGGTGGATCACCAAGCGCTACGAATCCGCAGCCCTCGGCATCATTTTGGGCGGCGCCATGATGGGTCTCGGCTTCGCGTTCCAATGGTTTCTCTCCGTCGCGGATCTGCTGATGGCACTGCCCAAGCCACCGCCGGAAGGCTGAGCTTTACCCCGCGGCTTTCCTCGACGCTGTCAGCTCCTTCTTCATGAGTTCCCGGAAGGCGCGCGCGGCGTGGCTCAAGGGGCGCTTTTCCACGCTCACCAGGTAGATCTTCCGCTCCAGTTTCAGCTCCTTCACGGGGATTTCTTTGAGGATGCCCTGGCGGAGATCCTGGTCCACGCAAACCCGCGGCGACCCTTCGTAAAATGCCCCGCAGAGCTAGCCGAAGATTCGCTTCATGACTTCTAGTCGAGAGAGTCCAAAAGCCTCGGCTACGTCTTCCATGATCGAATCCAGGGTTCCCACCGCCACAGGATCAGCCAATAGGGCCGTGATCCTGTGTTTGGGGGATTCGCATTCAAGCCTGATGTGGCTTCCCCGCTGTCGGATGACCGAATATCCAAACTCTTTTCCAAGGCGACGTATGAGCCAAGCTCCACCTACGTCACGGGGAGTTTTTGTCACGCAGGGATCAGAAGGTGGTCGGCCTTGGATGCGTCCAAGAGATCGACGCTTTCAGGCAACTCATCTTTATCAAAATGGCAAAGGATCGCTTCCAGAAGGTTGGCCCGCAATTCCTCGATTGATTTTCCGTACGTGAAAATGGAGTGACCCACGGCCCGCGCTTCTAACAAGCCCTCTTGATTTGGTCGAATGATAAACGTCAGGTTGCCACTCACGGCTTACACCTCTGCTGCCTCAGTGTGCATCGCCCGGGCGGGGATTCAAGAAAACATCGCGTGGTGACGTAGTGGGTCATACAATCTTCCCGAATCAAGCCCAAACCACGGTCAGATTCCCCATGTCTTTCGATAAGCCATCGTAACAAAACAATCCTTCCCTTCATGGTCGAGAACGGCATAAAGAGCCTTACGCCCCACCCTTCCTCGACGCCGCCAGCTCCTTCTTCATGAGTTCCCGGAAGGCGCGCGCGGCGTGGCTCAGGGGGCGCTTCTCCACGCTCACCAGGTAGATCTTCCGCTCCAGTTTCAGCTCCTTCACCGGGATTTCTTTGAGGATGCCCTGGCGGAGATCCTGGTCCACGCAAACCCGCGGCAGGAAGGCCACGCCCATCCCCGCCTGCACCATGCGGCGGATGCTTTCCACCGTGGGCATCTCGATGTCCATGTTGAGCGGGACCTGCTGCTGCTGGAAGGCGCGCAACACCGCGTCCCGGTAGGGCGAAGCCACGTTGTGGGCGACGAAGGTCTCGGCTTCCAGATCCTTGATGGAGAGGATTTTTTTTCCAGCGAGGCGATGTTCCGGCGCCACCACGAAGGCCAGGTGATCCACGTAGAGCACCTGAGATTGGAAGCGGTCCTCGGCGGCGGGATAGCTCACCACACCGAATTCCAGGTCCCCGGCCAAGAGTAGCTCCGGCACCTGGCTGGAGCGGCTGCGCTGCACCACCACCTTCACTTTCGGGTAGGCGCGGCGGTAGCGCTCGATGTGCGGCAACAGGTACAGGATCATGCTTTCGTTGGCGCCGATCACCAAGCGTCCCGCGGCCTTGTTCCGCAGATCGCCCAACTGGGAGACGAGCTCGCGCTGCAAATTTTCCTGGCGCCGCGCGGCCTCGAAGACCAGCCGCCCCGCCTCCGTCAACGTCAGCTCCCGCCCACTGCGGTCAATGAGGGTCTCACCCAATTCCGCCTCCAGTCGCTGGATGGCCTGGGAGATGGCTGGCTGGGTGCGGCCCAATTTTTCCGCTGCGCGGGTGAAGCTCTTCTCCGCCATCACCGCGAGCAGGACGTTCAGAGGGGCGTTGTCGGGGAGCATGGGGCACCGGAGGATCAATCCATCTTATTGAGTTTCGTTCCCAATTAATCAAAGTGATGATTCAACGAATCGGGTACATCTTGGAATTTTCGATTTTTGATTTCCGATTTGGGGTGCGCGCCATTGGCGCGGCCATTCACCGAAGCCTCCGCTAAGCTAGAGCCTTCCCGGATCTCCGATGCTCCTTCCCCTCAGCCTTGGTTTGCTGCACGCCTTCGAGCCCGATCATGTGGCCGTGGTGACGGGGGTTTCGCTGCAGGGAAAGCATCGCGGGGCCTGGAAGGTGGGCCTGGCCTTCGGCCTTTCCCACATGCTCGCGGTGGGGCTGCTGGCGGGGCTTACGGCGCTGCTGGGAAGAACCCTCTTGGGGGACGCGATGCTGATTCGGCTGGACCGCGCCGCCTGGGCTTTCGTGATCCTGCTGGGGTTCTGGAACCTCGCGGCGGCCTTTGGAATTCGGGCTCTTCGAATCCACGCGCACACCCACACCCACGGCGCCCTCGCGCATGAACATCCCCACGAGGAAAACCAAGGGCATGGGCTCCATCACACCGCCGCGTGGCTCGGCGCCTTCTTCGGCCTCGGCGGCGTGCGGGGCTTCCTGACGCTGTCGAAGGAGGCGGGGAGCTGGCCCTTCCTATCGGCGCTGCTGCTCTTTGGTGTGGGCATCACGGCGGCCTTCATCGCTCTCAGTTGGATCGCGGGCAGGGTCGCCTCGAAGCTCGGCACCACCGCACGCTGGCATCGCTGCCTCTACTTCGTGAGCGGCTTCGGCAACGTGGCCGTGGGCCTATGGCTGCTGCTGAAATGAGCGGCCCGGAAATCGCGGCGCCGGAGCCGGTGAAACACCCCAGCCTCATGCGTTCTGCCGCCGTCGTCTCCTTCATGACGTTGATCAGCCGTTTGACCGGACTCGTGCAGACCATTTTTCTGTCCCACTATCTGGGCGGTGGCAGGGCGGCGGATGCCTACGCGGTGGCCTTCCGCCTACCGAATCTGCTGCGCCGTTTCGCTGCCGAGGGCACCATGACGGCGGCCTTCCTGCCCACCCTCACGGAGCTGGAGGCCAAGGAGGGTGAAGAAGCCACCCGCGCCACCGCCGCTCGTTTCCTGGGCACGCTGCTGACCCTGCTCTCAGGTCTGGTGGTGGTGGTGATGCTTTCCATGGGCCTGATCGCGGGCCTTCTGGTGGTCGGGAAAATGGGAACCTCGATTCCCTTTGGCGAGAAACTGGCCTTGCTCGGCCAGGTGCTTTCGGGCTCGCGGCCTCCGCCACCGCAAATGGCGCTGACGGTGCGGCTCGGCCGCATCATGTTTCCCTATTTGGCGCTGGTGAGCCTCACGGCGGGGCTGGGTGGTCTGCTCAACCTGCGGGGCCGCTTCGCCCTGGCCTCCGCCGTTTCGATTTTCTCGAATATCGGTTTCATCACCTTCGGTTGGTTCGCCATTCAATTTGGACGCAGCCGCGGCTGGACCAGCCCCGATGCCATCGCCACTATCTGCGCCGTGGCGGTGCTGGCGGGGGGCCTATTGCAATTGGCGGTGATCATTCCATCCAGCCTGCGCCTGGGCTTCACCGTGCGGCCGGGCCTTTATTTCAAGGATCCCTGGGTGCGTCTGGCCCTGCGCCGCATGGGGCCGGGGCTCGTGGCGGCGGGGGTCTATCCCATCAACGCGGTGATCTCCACCATGCTCGCGTCGAACCTGAAGGACGGCGCGCAGATCGTGCTCTACAACAGCGGCATGATGGGCGAGATGGTGCTGGGCCTCTTCGCCATGAGCCTGGCCACCGCGAGTCTTCCGGCCCTCAGCCGTCAGGCGGAAGCCAAGGACTGGCACGGCATGCGCGGCAACTTGACGGAAGCCCTGGGCACCACGGGCCTGCTCGTGATTCCCGCCAGCATCGGCATGGCCGTCCTGGCCCATCCCATCGCCACACTCATTTTCCGCACCGGCGCCTACGATGCCGACGCCGCCTCCTGGACCGCCACCACCATGATGTTTCAATGCGTGGGACTGCTCTTCGTGGCCGCCAGCCGCATCGGAACACAGGCTCTCTATGCCTTGAAGGACTACCGAGGACCCGTGGTCATCGCGGTGCTCTCGATGCTGCTCAACGTGCTGCTGAGCGTGCTTTGGCTGCGGCCCTTGGGCACCGGAGGCCTCGCCCTGGCCAACGGTGTGTCGAGCCTCGCGGGGCTGCTCTTCCTCGTGATGCGCTTGAAACCTCGACTGCCGGAGATGCCCACGGGGCCGGTGCTCAGGTCTTGGCTTATCTCTCTCTTTGGCGCTGCGGTGATGGGCCTTCTCACCTGGAAGGGCGCGGAATGGATGAGGCTTTCTGAATCTCTGACTCGGGTGTCCCTCGCCCTGCGTCTGCTACCCCACATCGCGGTCTGCGCGGGCGTCTACGGTGCAATGATGCTCTTGCTGCGACATCCCCAGGCCCGTGCCATCGCCCGCAGGATTCCTTCCCGATTTCGTCGCTGATTTCGGTGACCCATTCAGATGAAATCAATGGTTTGGTAAACTACACCTTGCAATGTACATTATTTATCGTACATTGGTTGTCGTAGATCCCGGAGAACCCATGACACCTGTTCCTTCAAGGCCGCTGATTCCCCCGACGCCGAAACCCACCGAAGCCGAGGTGGGCATCCTCCAGGTGCTGTGGGAGCTGGGGCCCAGCAGCGTGAAGGAAGTCTATGCCCGGGTGGGCCTGGAGCGGGAGCTGGGTTATACGGCGGTACTCAAGCTCATGCAAACCATGCTGGACAAGGGCCTGCTGGCCCGCGATGAATCCGAACGGGCCCACCGCTACTGGCCGGCCCAGGCCAAGTCCAAAACGCAAAAAACCCTGCTGGGCGATTTCATGGACAAGGTCTTCGCGGGATCGGCGGGAGACCTGGTGCAGATGGCGCTGCAGGGCCGTAAATTGCGGCCCGATGAAAAGGCCACGCTGCGCGAATTGCTGAAGGAGAAAACCGCCGATAAATCCTCAGAGAAAAGCCGGTGAGCGCCTTGGATATTCAGGGAATTGCGGTGGACCTTGGCCTCGCGCTGCTCCACTCCCTGTGGCAGGTGGCCCTCGTGGCGCTGGCGTTGTGGGGGTTCCTCACGCTGTTGCACCGGGCTTCGCCTAACGTGCGCTACCACTTGGCCCTCGCCGCGCTTGCCGCCGCCTTGCTTTGGCCCGCCACGACCTTCCGCCAGGCGCGCATCGATCGCAGCACTCGGAGCGCCGCCATCGCGCGCGGTCCAAAGTTTATCGAACCCGCAATACTCCTACCGTCTCCACCCCAAAAACAGACGCCCATCCCTGCCCGAATCATCACCTGGACCCGCCCAGCCCTTCCTTGGCTCGCGCTGCTTTGGGGGGCGGGTGTGATCGTCCTAGGGCTTCGCCTGATGGGCGGCTGGTGGTGGCTCCAACGGCTTCGTCAATCCGCGCAGCCCGCGCCGGAATGGGTGCTGAACCTAGGCGCGGATTTGGCTCGCCGCATGGGCCTTCGGCTCCCTTCCCTGCGCGTTGCAGATGGCATCTCCGGGCCTTTCGGCTACGGGCTTTGGCGCACCATTGTGGTGCTTCCAGCGGCCTGCCTGGGACACATGGACGTGCGGGATCTGGAAGCCCTTCTCGCCCACGAATTCGCGCATTTGCGCCGCCACGATTTCCTGGTGAATGCCCTGCAAGCGCTGGCTGAATTGCTCCTCTTCCATCACCCCATCGCTCACTGGATTTCCGCCATCGTGCGCCTGGAACGTGAACGCTGTTGCGACTTGGCGGCGGTGGCGATCTGCGGCGATGCGATTTTTTATGCCGCGGTACTCGACCGGCTGGATGACCTGCGTCCAGCCACCGGCAACTCCCTTCAACTCGCCCCTTTTGGGCGAACCTCACTGGCCCTCCGGGCGCAAGGAGCACCTCTCATGACCCGCATCCGTCACCTTCTGGGCGTCAGCGCCCGTCCCTCTCTACCAGCCCTTCTCTCCGCCGCGCTGGTCCTCACGGGCCTTGGCCTGGCCGCCGCCATTCCGTTCCATGACGGCGCTCCATCGCCCGCGATCCTGGTGCCTGCGGACCTGCTGAAACAGGTGGATGCCGCCGCGATCGCCGAGGGCATTGATCCCGATCTCATGCGCGCCATGATCCAGTGCGAAAGCCGCTACAACCCCAAAGCCAAGAGCCCCTACGGTTCCATGGGGCTCATGCAGCTCATGCCCAAAACCGCCGCCCGCTTTGGCGCCACGGACCCCTGGCAGGTGGACCAGAATCTCAAGGCCGGGGCGAAATACCTCCGCTTTCTTTTGGATCGCTATCAAGGTGACACCTCTCGTGCGGTGATGGCCTACAACGCCGGTGAAACGGCGGTGGACGCCTCCGGCAGCGTGGCGCCTCACGAAGAAAGTCGCCTTTACGTCAAGGCCGTCATGAATCTGTACCGCGAAAAAGCCATTCAAGCCACCGAAGGAAACATCGGCCTGCAGACCCTCCAAGGGCGGCTCAGCCACCAAGAGGACGACAGCTGGAAATTGCAGCTGGAAGGTTGGGTCATGGGCAAAACCAAGGCCGAGATCACTCAACCCAGCGCTAGCCCCAATGCCGAACCCACGCGGGTCCTCGGCGCCGCCAATGAAGAAAGCCCTTTCTATTACCGGCCCACCTGCCGCCTAGTGCTATCCCCGGGAGATGGGCCCATCCACATTGCTTTCGAGGATCTCAACAGCCACCGAAAAGGCGAAGCCACCGTGCCCGTGGCGGCGGGTGATTTCATGCTGGAATTGAAGCGGTAAAGACAATTCACGCGGGGACGGGGAGACGCAGAGACGCGGAGAAAAGATCGAACTTGGAATCAGGATTTGGATTGAGAGTCTTGAGAAGGTGGTCTTGATTTTTTCCGCTTTGCTTTGCGCCTTCGCGCCTCCGCGTGAAATCCATTTGCGATACTCCCCTGGTGTGGACGGATGAGCTGGGAGCAGGTACGTGAAATTTTGTTAAGATTCCCCACTGTGCCTTGACGCCGAGGCCTGTTCGATCTTTCATGGAATAGACAGGTTTCATGAATGTTCGACACCATTGATCAAAAAATACTGAAGATTCTTCAGGATGACGCCCGGGTCTCCAATGCGGAGCTGGCCCGGTCTCTCGGCATGGCGGCTTCGGGGATTTTCGAGCGCATCAAGAAATTGGAAGAGCGCGGCGCCATCCGCCGCTACACCGCACTGCTGGATCCGGATCAATTGGATCAAAAGCTTCTGGCCTTCATCTTCGTGCGCAGCGAAGACCCGGTGGGCGGCGACTCCACCGCGAAGCGGCTGGCTAAGCGGCCGGAAATCCAAGAAGTCCACCACGTGGCGGGCGAGGACTGCTACTTGGCCAAGGTGCGGGTGAAGGATACGGCGGCGCTTTCGGCCTTGATGAAAGAGATCGGCGCCATCCCCAACGTGCGGGCCACGCGCACCACGGTGGTGCTGGAGACCACGAAGGAGACGCCCCATCTGGCCGTCTCCCCGAAAGCGAACAAGAAGGAGAAGGAGAAGCCATGAGTTTCAATCGCGTGCTGGTGCTGGGCCTCGGCAAAGTGGGGAGCCTCGTGGCGACCTTGCTGAAGGAATCGGATTTTGAAGTCACCGGCGTGGACGCGACGCCCCGCAAGGATCTGCCCTTCAAGACCCTCGGAATGGATCTCCGCGATAGCGCGGCCTTCACCAATTTGCTGACGAACTTCGACGCGGTTGTCTCGTGCCTGCCCTTCCATCTCAATATTCCACTTGCCCAGGCCGCGCACGCTGCGGGCCTTCACTATTTCGATCTCACCGAAGATGTGCCCACCACCAACGCCATCTTGGATTTGTCGAAAACCGCCAAGGGCTTGATGGCCCCGCAGTGCGGCCTGGCGCCCGGTTTTATCGGCATCGTGGGTTCGCATCTGGCGCGTGAATTCGATGATCTCCGCAGCATCGAATTGAAAGTCGGCGCACTGCCCAAGCATCCGCGCGGATCGCTGGGCTACGCCTTCAATTGGAGCCCCGAAGGCGTCATCAACGAGTACATCAACGACTGCGAAGTGATCCGCATGGGCCGCCGACAATTGATCCCGGCGCTAGAAGGCTACGAGATCATCACCATCAACGGAGTACAGCTCGAAGCCGCCACCACCAGTGGCGGCCTGGGCACCATGTGCGAAACCTTCGAAGGCCGCGTCCAGGAATTGCATTACAAGACCATGCGTTACCTCGGCCACTTCGAGCGCATGAAGTTCCTGCTGGAAGAGCTGCATCTGCGGGACGACCGAGACCTGGTGGGGAAGATCCTGAAGAACGCCTTGCCCGCCGTAGACGAAGACTACGTGTTCGTCCATGGCGCGGTGGAAGGCTGGAAGAAGGGCTCCCTGGCTCGCTCGGAATTCGTCCGGGCCTATCCCCAGATGGAAGTCGCGGGCCAGTCCTGGCGGGCCATCAGCTGGACCACCGCCGCGAGTATTTGCGCCGTCATCGAGATGGTGCGGAGCGGCGCCTTGCCTCAACAGGGTTTCCTCAAACAGGAAGACATTTCACTAGATGATTTTCTCGCCACGAAGAACGGGAGTCTCTATTTGAAGGGCGAGCAACGATAGGCGCTCTCATACCCAACGCACGACGTAGCGGTGATGAAAACCGCCTTCAGTCGGCGGGAAGTGCTCGACATCTACACCCGCGCCCCCACTGATTTCCAGCGCACGGGAAACATAGGAGGGAAAGGCTCGGGTGTACCACTGGTCGTAGAGGCCTTGGGCCCAAACCGAGAAGGCGCCTTCACCAGCTTTCAGGCTCTCCAATCGCACCAGGCCACCGCGGTAATAGAACCGAAAGAGCGTGGGGCTTTGGCGCACCAGGGTTTCGGGGCTCAGGAGCCGTAGCAGCCAGGGATGGGAAACGCGCAAGTGGTCGTCAGCCAGTGATGTGGCCCGATCGGAGACACTTTGCTCGTCCCCATGGCCGATATGCGCCAGGGTGAGTTCGTTCAAATGCTCTATTTCGATCCATCGAAAAGTGGAGAGCTGTTGAGAAAAGGCTTCGCGGCAGGGCGCTGAAACCTCAGCCAGCAGGGCCTCCCAGGCCGCTTCGCCCCCATCCGCCAGAACCATCTTTTGAATGCTGCGCGGCATCGAAGCGCGGACATGGGTGACCCGGGCCTGCTCCAGGCTGACTTCAGGCATTCCATCGTTCGAAGGGTCCACGGCTTCATCACGCTAGAAGCGCCGGAGCTCCAGGGCAAGGGGTCAACGCGAACGAGCTCCTTCCGCCAGCCGATGCAACTGGCCTTCGAGGTGGTGCCGGTGATGAATTTCGGCGAAGCGAAACCATTGGGCGGCATTCATCCACCCGAGTAAAAAATGCTTGGCGGTGAAGCGCAAATCCGCCGCAGCCACCCTGGGCGCGAAGGCCTCAGCCTTTGCTGCCAGGGCATCCATGGCCTCCCTTGCGGCTTCCTTGGTGATGGAAAGAGGCAACAACTCCGGCGGAAAATCCACCCGAATCCGGCGGGATCCTCGGATGACGTTGGTCCACAGAATAAGGCGCCCCAGTAGCTTCACGCGTCCCCCCACCTGCCCACTGCCATCCAGACAGGCTTCCAAGTTTTTGAAGCTAAAGCCAGTGGCGATGATCGAGATGTGGCTGTAGACCTGGGCCGGGCACCAAACACCAGGCTGCGGGGCCCGCGCCCAGGCATCGTCTGAAAATTCGAGAATGAGCGCCCGCAAGGCGCTAAGGGTGGCTCGATGACGCCGGAGATCTTTGCTCAGATTCATGACCGCTCCACACTTGGCTATACGCAGCCGAGGACTCGGCGGATGAGGCGACTTAACCCAAGTGCGGGGTTCAAACCGCAGGCATCGCCATGCCCCAGGCCACCCATTCTTCTTTCGCGGGTCCGTAGGTGCCGGGCACCTTGAGGCCCGCCTGGCGCATGAGCACCGTCATCTGCCCGCGATGGTGGCTCTGGTGGGTCACCAACACGAACAGCGCGAAGGCTCCAGTCCAGGTCATGCCGTAAAAGGGATAGGTCATGGCCAGCGCCATGTCGTTGAGCTTCATCACCTCATCGGCCACGGACGTGGAGACCGCCGCGTAGGTGTCGCGGATCTCTTTCATGGTCGCGGGCGGCTGGGTTTTGTAGGGCTCGCCGCTGAAGCCCGCGATCTTCATCCCCATCTTACCGGGCATCTCCACGCAGCTCTCCACCAGATGCCAGGCGATGCGCCGCAGATCGCGGTGTTCCGCCGAAATGGCCTGGCCCGCCGAGGCGTCGGGAATGGCATCGAGAAGGCCTAGCGTGTGCTTGGTTTCGAGCTGCCAGATGGTTTTGAAATCAGCGACGTGGCGGAACATGTGAACCTCCAGAGATTGACTACCATAGCCGATTCAAACCTTGGGAAGATCCCCGGGCAGCTTTCCGATATGCAGCGGCAGCGGCGTGGACAGCGCCTTGCGCAGCGCATCCGGCAGTTTGGCGTAGGCCTTCAGAGCCGCGGCTTTACTGGGGAAGGCGCCGTAGCAGGCCTGCCACCATCGGATGCCATCCCGACGCACGAAGGGCAGCACCATGAGATCTTCGGCCTCCTTGCCGCCGTGCTTGGCCAACACCTTGAGGCCTTCGAGCGAGCCCGACACCACCAGGCGCACCGTCCATCGCTCCGGCGGTATCGCGGCCCTTTGGGACTCGCTGAGGGCGATGGCGAGAGGAAGATTGGCTTCCCGGAAGGCCGTGATTTTCGTATCCGTGATGGCGGAGGAGATTGGAGCTTCCGGTCTATCCAAGACAAGCCGCGGCTTGACCGCTTCGGCGGTGCGCGGCGGATGTTCCGCTTGCACTGGTAGTGATTCAGGAATTGGTTTCAAGGCCTCAGGAACGGTCCTCGTAACTGCCATTTTCTCCGGAAGCCCTGGAATGACGCGGATCTCCAGGCTGCGGCTCGACCCCCCCAGGATGTTGGCGGCGCTGAGCGTATACACCGTGGTTTCCGTGGGCTGAACCGTGATGTGGTCCTTGCCATCCAATTCAAGGCCGCCGGGTTCAAGGCGCACCTTGGAATCGCCCACGCATTCCCAGTGCAGCTCCACGGGGTCGCCGGGACGGATGGCGCTGTGCTCCGCGGTGAAGGCGCAGACCCGCGCGGGCTGGCCCACGGGGGATTTGAGCACTTGCACCTCCACGGTGCGCGACGCGCCGCCAGAAAAGTTCGAGGCGGTGATGGTGTAGCGCGTGGTCTCCAACGGCGTGACCGTGATGTCGCTCTGGCCATCCAGCTCCAGGCCGCCGGGCTCTAATTTCACTTTGGCCGTGCCCGTGCAGGTCCATGAAAGTTTCACGGGCTCGCCGGGCAGCACGGCGTGGGTGCTGGCTTCGAAGGCGCAGACTTTCGCGGGCTCGCCATAGGGCGCGTAGGGCTCGATGCGCACTTCCAATCTTGCGAGCAATGCTCCGCCAGCCTTGGCTTCGCTGAGTGAGTAGGTCGTCGTGGCCGCGGGCTTCACGGTGACCTGCCCTTTGGCCTCCATCACCAGACCACCCGGATCAAGCCGCACCTTGCCGCTCACCGCGCAGTCCCACCGCAAGCCCACGGATTCCCCGGGCCGCACCGCCGTGGCGGTGGCCTCGAAGAGCGCGGTCCTGGCCGCTTCGGGAGCTGGAGGCTGCTGGGCCCAACCGTGGCTGGAGAGCAGCAGGCATGAGCTGAGGAGAATCATTTGAAGCATTGGGGGCCGGTTCCGTGGGGACTTTCCAGTCTAGAGCCTTTTCCCCGATGGCACGCACCCATGGGGCTTGGAGCCGCTCTGCCCCTTGCTATTCAAGACTGATATCATATTATGATGACTTGGAGCGCATCATGTTCAGCACTACCCTTCGCATCAATGAGGACCTGGGGCATTTCCTGCAGGAGGCAGCCCAACGCAGCGCCCTCAGCGTGAATGCCTTTCTCGCCGAGTTGCTGCGCCGGGAGCGGGAGGCCACCGCGCGAAAACGCCTGGCCGCAGATTGGGCCGCCTACGCCCAGGACCGGCAGGCGCAGGATGTGGACTACGCCTTCAATGCCCAGGCCCAGGTTGTCGCTGAGCCCAAACAGAAGGCCTACAAATCCAAGTCCCCATCCAAAGCCCCCTCCAAAGCCAAGAGCAAAATCCGGTGAGCGAGGCCCTGCCCCAAGTTCCGCCCACGTACAGCCGAGGCGAAATCTGGATGCTGAATTTCGAGCCCCGAAGGGGCTCCGAGCAGGGGGGCTATCGTCCCGCCATCATCATCCAGTCCGATCTCGGCAACCACGCCCCCGGCGCGCGCACCACCATTGCCGTGCCCCTCACCACTCAGGATCGCCCCTTCGTCTTCTACGTCCCCATCCCCAAAACCAAGGCCACCGGCCTACCCGCCCCCAGTTGGGCCAACTGCACCCAGCTCTTCACCGTAGACAAAGAAAGGCTGATGAAACGCCTGGGGAAAGTGGATGGCGGAGTGATGAGGCAAATCGGCGAAGCGGTGGTGGCGACACTGGAACTGGGAACGTCACCCGCTATTCGTCGCTCCTGAAGCCTATGCTTGTGCTTCAGACCAATGGCTTGAATGATGCCCGCCATCGCTCTCCCGAGCGCCCGGATGGACTGGACTTTGGGAATCCAATTCGCAGACGATGAGTACGGATTTTCGACGTAAAACCACTGCTCGAATGCGAAGCTTTTGAAGATCTGAATGATATTGAAACCTTCCGTCGCGTCCGCCATGGGGGCGACTACGCCGAATGGCCACCCGCGCCGATCTAACCGGATGCTGACCGAGTTGGCACCTACACCGGCGTGACGCTTCTTCGTTTCACGGGCCAAGTTTCGCGGCGCTTAGCGCGGCTGAGGCGCGTGATGAGTTCTTGGCGGAGGTTGGCGGGCTCTACGATGGCGTCCACGTGGAGGTTGGCGCCGAGGCGCTTGAGGTCTACGTCTTCGTTGTATTCGTCGCGGAGCTGCTGCACGTAGGCGGCGCGCTCGGCTTCGGGCTTCTCGGCGATCTTGTTGGCGAAGACGGCGTTCACGGCGGCTTCGGCGCCCATGACGGCGATGCTGGCGGTGGGCAGCGCCAGGGTCGCGTCGGGGTCAAAGCCCGGCCCGCTCATGGCGTAGAGACCCGCGCCATAAGCCTTCCGCACCACCACGCAAAAGCGCGGCGTGCTGCAACTGGCCATGGCGGAAATCATCTTGGCGCCGTGGCGGATGATGCCCTGCTTTTCCACGGCGCTGCCGATCATGAAGCCCGGCACGTCGCTGAGGAAAATGAGTGGAATGCCGAAGGCATCGCACAGGGTCATGAAGCGCGTGGCCTTGTCGGCGCTATCCACGAACAACACGCCACCCTTCACGCGGGGCTGGTTGGCCACGATGCCTACGGGGCGGCCGTCCATGCGCGCGAGGCCCGTGATAATCTCGCCCGCGAAGAGTTTTTTGATCTCCAAAAAACTGCCTTCATCCACGAGGGCTTCGATGAAATCCTTCATCTGAAAGGCGGTGTTGATGTCCTTGGGGACGAGGGTGGAGATGTCTTTGGCCTTCGCGGCCACGGGCTTGGAATCCCTTATGGGGCTTGAGTCTTCGCAGTGCAGCGGAAAATAACCCAGGTAGGTTTTGCACAGCTCGATGGCCTCGACTTCTGTCTTGCAAAGGAAATCGCCACAGCCGGAAATGGAGCAATGCATCTTCGCGCCACCCAGGTCTTCCAGACTGATCTTTTCACCGATGACCATCTCCGCCATGCGGGGGCTGCCCAGGTACATGGACGCGTTGCCTTCGATCATCATCACCACGTCGCAGAAGGCGGGAATATAGGCGCCCCCTGCGGCTGAAGGCCCGAAGAGCAAGCACACTTGCGGCACCAGGCCCGATAGCGCCACCTCGTTGTGGAAGATGGTGCCCGCGTGGCGGCGGCCCGGAAACATATCCAACTGATCCGTGATGCGCGCGCCGGCGCTGTCTACCAGGTAGAGCATGGGGACTTTCATCCGCATGGCCACTTCCTGGATGCGGATGATTTTTTCAACGGTGCGCGCGCCCCAACTGCCCGCCTTGATGGTGGAGTCGTTGGCCATCAAGGCCACGGGCCGTCCCGCGATGGTGGCCGTGCCCGTGATGACGCCATCCGCCGGAAGGCCCAAGTCCAGGGCGTTGGCGAAGAGGCCGTCTTCCACAAATGAACTTTCGTCTACCAGCAATCGAATGCGCTCTCGCGCGAAAAGCTTGCCTACTTCCGCATTCTTCTCGTGGGATTTTGAAGCGCCGCCCTTTTGGATGCGCTCTATTTCAAGTTGAAGGTGCTCGGGATTCATCGGTACTCCGGGGCAAAACTCCAGATTACGCGACTGAGGCCGAGTGTTCGAGATGAGCTACTTCAGCGCCTTACCCACGTATTTCAGCACCAGCCCTTTGGGCCCCACGGCCCAACCATGGTTGGGATCGGCGAAGCCGACGGTGTTTACGGGGCTCTGATCCAGGGGGGTCCAGCTGTGGCCGCCATCGGTGGAATAGGTGGATCCCAGGGGGCCAGCGGCCACGTAGGCGCCTTTCGTGTGGGGCACGGCGACGACCACGGAGAAGAAGCCCAGCGGCAACCCCGGCCCGGCTTTCCAGCTCTTGCCGCCATCCAAGCTGAAGGAACCGTTGGGTCCATCCGCCATGGGTTTTTTGTAATCTCCGCCCACGGCGAATCCTTCTATTGCGTTTCGGAAAGCGATGGAGAAAAGTCCCTTGGTGGGCGCGTCGCTGAACACAGGGACTTCGGCGGCGGTCCAGCTTTTCCCGCGGTTGGAGGAGTGCAGCACGCGGGATGTTTTAGCGCCTCCAGTGGCGATCCAAACATCCTGGGTGCCGGAGACGGTGAGGCAGGTCCCGCTCGCGGCGAATCCGCCTTCGTTGGGCAAGGATTCAGGGCCTTGGATGGAGGTCCAGGTGTCACCGCCATCCTTCGTGATGAGGGTCTGGAATCGGCCCTTCACGGGGTCGCCGAAGACCATGCCGTGATGGGCATCCCAAAAGGCCATGGCATCCCAAAAACCCATCGGGTCGGGGTTACGGATTTTAAGGCTCCATGTGGCGCCGCCATCGGTGGTTTTGTAGATGGTTGATGCGTATCCAGGCCCCGCACTCATGGCGATGGCGACGTTCTCGCTGAAGCCTTCCACATCCCGGAAATCCAGGCCTTCAGCACCCGGAACCTGCATGATTTTCCAATGCTCACCATCCACCGTCCGAAGCACCGTGCCCTTTGCGCCACTGGCCCAAGCCACCTGTCCATTGACCACCGAAAGGCCGCGGAGCGCAACGGTGGTGCCACTTTGGGAGATCTGCCAAGGGCTTTGGGCGAGCAAATTAAGGGCGAAAACAAAGGGCAAGCCGCGTTTCATTTTGGGAGCTCCAGAGGATGGGTTCACCTTAGCGCGGGGTAGGAACACCCTGGGCCCAAGTCATCAATTCCCATGAGAACCTGGAGCATGGCTGAACGCGCAACTCTTTGGACCCGACCCTTTCTGCTCATCTGGTCATGCACGTTTCTCACTTTCTTTGCGGCCTTTCAGCTTTTCCCCACGGCGCCGCTGCGGCTCATTGAGTTGGGGGCTACCCTGGCGGAGAGCGGGCGTTTCCTGGCGGTGTTCACGGTGGGTTCGGCCTTGGGCGCATTGATCACGGGACAACTGGCGGATCGTCTGGGCCATCGCCGGATGATGGTGAGCACTGCGTCACTTTTTACGCTCATCATGGGCACCTACGCCTACTTGCCAGTGCGCTGGGGGTTCTACGTGCTGGCACCCATCCACGGCGCGGTGTGGTCGGGCCTCATCACATCCACCGTGGCGATGCTCGGGGGTATCCTGCCGTCCGAATCGCGCACGGAGGGGATGAGCTGGTACGGGCTCGCGAGCCCGCTGGGCGTGGTCTTCGGCCCCACGATGGGCCTGACGATCTTTCATCACGCGTCCTTTCGAACCATGTGTCTTTTGTTGGTGCTCTGCTTCCTGGGACTCTCTTTTCTGGCCAGATTCCTGCCGCCCGATGCACATCGCGAAGCCCATGAACAACCTCCCTTGCAACTCCCGGATCGCGCGGTGTTGATGCTCGCGTCCCTGCTCTTTTTCGTGGCCCTGAGCTACGGATCCCTCACCAGCTATTCAGCCCAGGAAGCCATCGCGCTAAAGGTCAGTTGGCCCTCGGCCTTTCTTTCCTGCCTGGCCATCGGCATGGTGCTCATGCGGCTTCTGATGGCGTGGAAGGAAAGAAAGGCCGAGGGCCAACTGACCTTTAGCGCGATGGCTTCCT
>JANXXC010000284.1 GCA_025350765.1 Holophagaceae bacterium
CCCATCACCACCGACTACATCTGGCGTGCCCGCGACCGCGGCGCCCTCCTCATCGTGGTGGATCCCCGCATCACGCCCCTGGCCCGCACCGCGGACCTGGTGCTGCCCCTGAAGCCCGGCACCGACTCGGCCCTCACCAATGGCATCCTGCACCTGCTGGACAAGTGGGACCTGGTGGACCGGGCCTTCGTGGACGCCCATACCTCCGGCTTCGACCAGACCCTCGAGGCCGTGCAGGAGTGCACGCCGGAATGGACCTCCCAGATCACGGGCATCCCCGTGGCGGCCATCGAAAAGGCCGCCCGCATGTGGGGCGAGGCCAAGACCAGCTTCCTCATGCACGCCCGGGGCATCGAGCACCAGAGCAAGGGTGTGGAGAACGTGAACTCCTGCATCAACCTGGTGCTGGCCACCGGCCGCATCGGCAAGCCCAATTGCGGGTATGCCACCATCACCGGCCAGGGCAACGGGCAGGGCGGCCGCGAGCACGGCCACAAGTGCGACCAGTTGCCGGGCAACCGCGACATCGAGAACCCCGAGCACCGCAAGTACATCTGCCAGGTATGGGGCTGCACCGACGAAGAACTGCCGCACAAGGGGCTCACCGCCCAGGAAATCATGAATGCCATCCATGCGGGCGAAATCAAGGGCCTGCTCTCGCTCTGCTTCAATCCCTTGGTGAGCCTGCCGGACACGGAGTTCACCCGGGCCGCCCTCAACAAGCTCGAGTTCTACGTCAATTTTGATTTCTTCCTGAGCGAGACCGCCCAGCATGCGGACGTGGTGTTTCCCGCGGCCTTGCATGAGGAGGACGAAGGCACCAGCACCAGCGCCGAGGGCCGGGTCATCAAGCTCAACAAGGCCGTGGATCCGCCCGGGGACGCCCGCCCGGACTGGAAGATCATGGTCGAGATGGCGGACCACCTGGGCCGCGGGAAATATTTCGACCACTTCACCAGCCCCGAGGCCATCTTCAATGAACTGCGCGTGGCCTCCAGAGGCGGCACCGCGGACTACTTCGGCATCACCTACGAAAAGATCGAAAAGAACATGGGTGTGTTCTGGCCCTGCCCGGAGCTGGACCACCCGGGCACGCCGAGGCTCTTCGAGGACATGGTGTTCTTCACGCCGGACCAAAAGGCGCACTTCGTCGCCACGCCCTGGCGGCCGCCCATGGAGGTGGTGGATGCGGACTATCCCGTGTGGCTCACCACCGGCCGCGTGGTGTTCCACTACTTGAGCGGAACCCAGACCCGACGTATCGGCTTCCTGGTGGAGCAGTGCCCCAACCCCTACCTGGAGCTCCATCCGAGACTGGCGGAGCGCTATGGCATCTCGGAGGGCGACGCGGTGGAGATCACCTCAAGGCGGGGTTCCATGGTGCTGCCTGCCAAGGTGGTTAAGACCATCCGGCCCGACACGGTCTTCATTCCCTACCACTGGCCCGGAGCCCTGGCGGCCAACCGGCTGACGGCGCGGCATCTGGATCCCGTCAGCAAGATCCCGGAGTACAAGATCAGCGCCGTGCGCCTCGCCAAGACCTCGGCGGATCGCTTCAGCCCCGAACTCAAGGAGCTCCAGCGCATGGCCTTCGAAGCCCGGACCGACCAGGCCCTTCTTCCTGAGCAGGTGTTCTGATGGTCTCGGACGAATACGGCTTTTTCATCGATCCCCAGCGCTGCATCGGCTGCCGTGCTTGCGTGGGGGCCTGCGCGGAGTGCGGCACCCATAAGGGCCGGCCCATGATCCACCTAGATGAAATGGATCGCCAGGAATCCACCCAGACGGTGCCCACCGTGTGCATGCACTGCGAGGATCCCATCTGCGCGCAGGTGTGCCCGGCGGATGCCATCAAGCGCAGCGAGGATGGCGTGGTGCACAGCTCCCAGAAGCCCCGCTGCATCGGCTGCCAGAACTGCGAATTGAGCTGCCCTTTCGGCGTGCCCGTCGTGTTCAGCGGCCTGGAGCAGATGCTCAAATGCGACCTCTGCTACGACCGTACTTCCGAAGGACTGAAACCCATGTGCGCCACGGTCTGCCCAAGCCAGGCTTTGCTCTACGTCC
Source organism: Holophagaceae bacterium (assembly GCA_025350765.1). Lineage (GTDB taxonomy): Bacteria > Acidobacteriota > Holophagae > Holophagales > Holophagaceae > JANXPB01. The sequence goes on from JANXXC010000284.1 coordinate 2,065, forward strand.
CCAAGTACCAGGTCACGGAGATGCGGCGTTCGAAGCCTGTGCGCGAATTCCTGGTGGGCGCGCTCTTGGTGAAGACCCGCACGGCGGTGATGCTCCCGGATCCGGACGTGCCTCTCCACCTGGATGCCGCGTTGCTGATTGAAGGAGATTTCTGATGGCCCATTGGAAAGATGCCTTCCCGGTGGATCTGGCGGACGAGGCGCGCCACTCGCGCCGGGAATTCGCGCGTTTCCTGGCGCTGGTATCCGCGGGCTTCACCGCGGGCATCGGCTTTCTGTGGGCCCGGAAGAAGCCGCTGGAGGGTGCGCCCGAAGCCGGGGCAGGGGTCCAGGCCGCCGTAGCGGTGTGTGCGGCTGCATCCCTGAGCCCTGGCCAGAGCCGGCTCTTCACCTTCCGGGACGCCCAGGACAAATGCGTCCTGGTGCGCACCACCCTGGGTGAATTGCGGGCCTACCGTCAAATCTGCACCCATCTTGGCTGTGCGGTGCGCTGGGACGGAGCGCGCCTGGAGTGCCCCTGCCACCAGGGCTATTTCGAGGTCGTCCAGGGGTTCCCGGTCCAGGGGCCGCCTACCCGTCCGCTCAGCGGGATTGAATTGGAGATCCGTCCCGATGGGTTGATCTGGGCCATCGGTGATCTGACGAAACCCAACAGCCCCGGCCGGGTCTCCTCGGCCTGCCCAAAAGAAAGCCGGAAGGAGGCCGCGGTATGACCTTGAAGCACATCCAGCGGTCCCGCATGACCGGCGCGGCGCTCGGCTTCCTGTTGCTGGCCCTGGTCATCCAGCTGTACCTCTTCGAGACCGTGCTGGGTTCGGTGCTGGATGGCCAGCGCAGCCTTTTGGCCGGGGCCTTCTTCGTGTCTCTGGCCCTCAGCGTCGTAGGCTTGTTCCTGGCGTTCAAGGCTCCGGGGCTGGATCGCTGAACAGAACCTCGCGCTGGCCTTGGCGTGAGCTTCGTCACACCTTCCCGGCGAGGCCTTGCCGGGACCCCAGCAGGGGAATTAGGGTTATTTAAGATCAACTAATCCTTAATTGATCCGGAAATTCTGATTGCAGGACCGGCCCGAGTTGAAGGTCCACAATTCCCCCCGCCTGGAGCTTTCATGGACGACCAAGCCCGGTCCCTTTCCGCCCTGGCCATGAGCACCTTGGCCTTCACGCTTTGTTTTGCGGCGTGGACCTTGAACGGGGTGCTGGTGACCTTCCTGGTGGAGAACGGGGTCTTCCATTGGGACCAGGCGCAGATTGGATGGCTCATCGGCATCCCGGTGCTCACCGGTTCGCTTATGCGCCTGCCCGTGGGCCTGCTCACCGACAAGTTCGGAGGCCGGAAAGTCTACAGCATCCTGTTGTTGCTGACGGCGGTCCCGATGTACCTGCTGGGCAGTGTGACCAGCTACGCGGGTTTCATATGGGCTTCCCTGGGCTTCGGGCTGAGCGGCGCCGCCTTCGCGGTGGGCATTGCCTTCACCTCAGTCTGGTTCAGCAAGGCGCGCCAAGGCACCGCCCTGGGCATCTTCGGGGCCGGGAATGCGGGCAGCGCGATCACGAGCATGGGTGCGCCGCTGCTGTTGAACAAGCTCACCAGGGGTGGAGCCCAAGTGGATGCCTGGCGGACGGCGCCGAAGCTCTATGCTGCGGCGCTGGTGGTGATGGCGGTGCTCTTCTTTATCTTCACGACGGAAAAGAAATCTGAGCACGCCGCGAAGAAATCCCTGGGCCAGCTGCTCTCACCGCTGAAGCGGCTGCGGGTCTGGCGTTTTGGCCTGTACTATTTCCTGGTGTTCGGCTGCTTCGTCGGCTTGGCCCAGTGGCTGATCCCCTACTATGTCGGCGTCTATGGCACGAGCTTGGCGATGGCCGGCCTCCTGGCGGCCTGCTTCAGCCTGCCCTCGGGTCTTATCCGCGCCTTTGGCGGCTGGCTTTCGGACCGCTGCGGCGCCCGTTCGGTGATGTATTGGACCTTCGGCCTCAGCCTCTTCGCGTGTGCTGCGCTCATGGTGCCCCGCATGAGCATTGATTCCCCAGGCCCCGCGGTGCTGGCCGTCGCCGGTGGGGAAGTCAGCTCGGTGGAACCCGGGAGGATCCAGGTGGGCGGGATGACTTATGCCTACAAGATTAAAAATGGGGGCGCGGAAGCCACGGACGACCGCCTGCTTGTGTGGCCCAAATCCACCTTCTGGCAAGAGCCCGCGGTAAAACCAGGCGACCGGGTGAAAAAAAAGCAGATCCTCGCAAAGGGCTTCACCCACGTATTCTTTCAGGCCAACGTCGGCATCTTCACCTTCCTGGTGTTCTTCCTGGGCATCGTGTGGGGCGTGGGCAAGGCGGCGGTCTACAAGTACATTCCCGACTACTTCCCAGAAGAAGTCGGCGTCGTGGGCGGTATCGTTGGAGTCATCGGAGGGCTGGGCGGCTTCGCAGGGCCCATCCTCTTCGGATACATGCTGAAGTCCACGGGCCTGTGGACCACCATGTGGATGGCGCTGACAGCCCTTTCCCTCATCTGTCTCGCCTGGCTCCATTTCGTGGTGCGCCGCATCGGCCGCGAAGCGGCGCCGGGACAGATCCACGTCATCGATCACGCCACCTAGGGAGCCGCCATGGCCAAATTAACCAACTGGAATCCCGAAGCTCCCCAAGCCTGGGCAGCCGGCGCTTCGAAGACAGCCTGGCGCAACCTCGCCATCAGCGTGCCCAGCCTGCTCTGTGCCTTCGCGGTGTGGATGTTCTGGAGCGTGCTCACGGTGCGGATGAAGGAGGCCGGCTTCCCCTTCACGCCGGCCCAGCTCTTTACGCTTATTTCCATCGCCGGATTGAGTGGCGCGACCCTGCGCATCCCCAGCTCTTTCCTGGTGTCCCTGGCGGGCGGGCGGAACACCATCGCGCTCACCACGGCGCTGCTCATCATCCCGGCCGTGGGGGCCGGCATCGCGCTGCAGGACACTTCCACCAGCTTTTCCACCTTCGCGGTGATGGCGGCCCTCTCGGGCATCGGCGGCGGCAACTTCGCGTCCTCCATGTCCAACATCAACGGCTTCTTCCCCAAGCGCCTGGCGGGCCTGGCCCTGGGCCTGAACGCCGGGGTGGGCAACCTGGGCGTGAGCATCATGCAGTACCTGGTGCCCGCGGTCATGGGCGCCGCCATGTTCGGCTCACTGGCGGGGGCGCCGCACCTCGTGGCCGCCACGGGCAAGCAGATGTGGGTGCAGAACGGCGCCTTCGTCTGGGTGCCCATCCTGGCAGTGCTGGCGGTGCTCGCCTGGTTCTTCATGGACAACCGCGATGGCCAGGACTGCGAGCCGCTGGGCCTGGCCCTGCTGAAAATCCTCGGACTGCATGGCATCGGCTTCGCCGCCACGGCGGTGGGTGTGCTGCTGCTGCTCAATTTCAAATTGGGCCTGTTGGCACAATTGGGCGTGCTGGTGCTGACCATCGTCGTGTGCTTGGGGTTGATGAAACTGCTGCCTGGAAAGATCAAGACCGGGCTGGACGCCCAGTTCTTGATCTTTCCCAGGAAGCACACCTGGGTCATGACGGTGCTCTACCTGATGACCTTCGGAAGCTTCATCGGTTTCAGCTCGGCGCTGCCCCTGCTCATCAAGGAAGTTTTCGGGAAGTTCCCCATGGGCACCATCAACCCCAACTCGCCGAACCCCCTTGCTTACGCCTTCCTCGGCCCCTTGGTGGGCAGCGTTGTGCGGCCCATCGGCGGCATGCTCTCTGACAAGTTCAAGGGCAGCCGCGTGACCCAGTGGTCCACGGTGGTGATGATCATCGGCGCACTGGGAGTGGCCCACTATGTGAAGCTCGCCCACGGTTCCATGACGCCGGAAACCTTTTTCGCGCCCTTCCTGGGACTCTTCCTGCTGCTCTTCGTAGCCACGGGTCTGGGCAACGGGTCCACGTTCCAGATGGTCCCCTTCATCTTCGAGCCCAAGCTCGCGGGGCCGGTGTTGGGGTGGACCTCCGCAGCCGCCGCCTATGGCTCCTTCATCATTCCAGCAGTGTTCAAGACCCAGGTCGCCGCCGGAAAGGTGGAGTACGCCCTTTACGGATTCGCGGCTTTCTACGCCATCTGCCTGATGCTGAACTGGTGGTACTACGCCCGGAAGAATGCCGAGGTGCAATGCTGAAGGCAAGGGGCCAAGGCTTTACGAATACGGGTGCAAATTTTTGGACGGGAGACTCCGATGCCCAAACAAGAAAAACTTTCCAACCCCCCGAAGGCCTACTCGGATTTCGTGGCCCGCTTTCCGAAGCTGGGCCAGGCCTGGGACCTCTTGGCCGAGGCCGGCAAAGAGGGCCCCTTGGACGAGCGCACCGCGCGGCTCGTGAAGCTGGCCATCGCCATCGGCGCGCAGAAGGAAGGCGCGGTGCACGCCTCTGTGCGCAAGGCCAGGGCCATCGGTGTCACGGACGCGGAGCTGGAACAGGTGGTGGCTCTTTCGGCGGGTACCTTGGGCCTGCCCACCGCCGTGGCGGCCCATACCTGGATCAAGGATGTATAGGTGGAAGGGAAGGGCCATGCCTGATGGAGAGGCCCTCGGGCTCCTGCTCCTGACGGGTGGCCAGGGCCGGCGCCTCGGCGGGCCGAAGCATGACCGGGCGCATCCCGGCGGAGGGACCTGGGGAGGCCATCTGGTGCGGGTGTTCCTGCAGGGGTTTCCTGGCGGTCCCGTGCAGATCCTAGGCGAACCTCTTCCCGATGCGAAGGGCCACGTGGTGGCGGATCCGCGCCGGGGCCCGGCGGTGGCGCTGGCCGTCTGGGCCCGCACTATTCCGCCTCCGGTGCGCCGGTGGTGGGTGGTGCCCTGCGACCAGGTGGCCTGGACGGCCGTGGACCTGTCGGCCTGGCACGCTGCGGCCGAAGCCGCGGATCCCCCGGGCGGGGCCTGGGTGATGGCCATGGAAGGTGGACATGAGCAGCCTCTTGGAGGGTTCCTCGGGGCGGACTTGCTGCCTGAACTGGCGCACCTGGCCGACACGCGGGTGCGCGATCTGGCGGGTCGGCTGCCCAAGCTGTGCTTACAGAGCGCGGCCTATCGGAGCCTGGATGTGGACGTGCCGGCGGACCTGGAAGCTTGGCAGGCGGTGGTCTGACCCAACGGAGAGGCTGGCAAGGGGATCCGCCCTTGCCACTGTGTCGAGGCCAGGCAAGGCCGCGCTGATCCTGCAGGAAGCCCCGGCCTGTTGCCGCCTCCATGAGCGGGCTGATTGGCCCGCTGCCAGCGCGCCACCGGGCTTCCTGGGCTGATTCCCGGGCGAGGCTTGGTACGCTGGCAGGTCCGAGGTCCCGCCATGCATAGCTCCGAACCCCCCCGCCACGAATTCGTCTCGCCCTACTTCCTGGGATCCTGCGCTCCGGAAGAGGCTGAAATCGCCCTGTTCGGCGTGTGCTGGGACGGGACCTCCTCGTTCAAGGCCGGTTCGCGGTTCGCGGGCTTCGCGGTGCGCGAAGCCTCCTTTGGCATGGAGGAATTCAGCTTCTACCAGCAGGGCACCTTGCTGGATGTGAAGTACGCCGACTACGGCGACCTGTTCCTGCCGCCGGGTCAGAAGACCCGCGTGCTGGAGGACATTGGCAGCGCCGTGCGGGAGATCCGGGGGAAGGGCCAATTTCCCATCGCCTTTGGCGGCGAGCACCTGCTGGCCTATCCGCTGATCATGGCCGCCTACGAGGACCATCCCGACCTGGCGGTGATCCACTTCGATGCCCATGCGGATCTGCGCCCGGATCTCTGGGGCGACGAATTCACCCATGCCACCATCCTGGGCCGCGTGGCGGACAGGATCGGCTACGAGAATCTTTTCCAGTTCGGCATCCGCAGCGGTTCGCGGGAGGAGTGGGACCTGGCCCAGGAGCACGGGACCCTCCACGTGTTCACCAAGGAGGAGATCGCCAAGGTGCTGGACTCCCTGGGCGACCGGCCCATCTACCTCACCTGCGACATGGACGTGCTGGACCCCAGCATCTACCCCGGCACCGGCACCCCAGAGCCCGGCGGCATCGACTACGCGACGTTCATCGGCGGCCTCAAGCAGCTCAAGGGCCGCCGCCTGGTGGGCATGGATTGTTTGGAACTGGCGCCGCACTACGATCCCACCGGCGTCAGCGCCATCACCATGGCCAAGACCCTGCGAGAGATGATTCTGCTGGCACATTGGCGGAAGCGGTAATCCAACCAGCGCGCCCACCGGGAGGTGCGGAGCAACGTCAGGCCATCAAGGCTTCGCATGCCGCTACGGCCGCGGTGAGAAAAACCTGGGCGCGGTGCGCTTGGGCCTCCTTTAGGCCCGTCTGCAATTCGGAATTCGTGAGTACTGCTCCCACCCAGGGTGAAAGGTGCCAATGGCCGGAAGGCAGCGGAGGCAATGACTCCGTGCTGGGGTAGGGCCAGGGCGAAACGTAGTAGTAGGGCTCGGGGTAGGCCTCATCCCCGGGGCTGAGCCCCACGCTGATGGCTCGGTCCGTCCCGTCAACACCTTCTCGGTCAAGGCTCAGGAGCACCGCCAGGTCGAAATGGTGGGGCCAGCAGCGCAAGGGAGAGGCGTCCCTTGAGTCGGCCAGGGGAGCCAGGAGCGAGGCTGCGTTGTGATAGATGCGGGCCAACTCGCGACGGGCTTCGGGTGCGGAGGCACTGAAGGGCTGGCCTTCCCGCACGGGGTGCTGAGGCAGGTCATAGGGCATCCGGCCGTTGAACCCTGTCGCGTCCACGCCGCACTGGGGCAAGTTCAGCGCCAGCCAGGCGAGCGCCTCGTCGAAGGTTTTCCCCGCCAAGGGCAGGCTGGTGGATGCATCACCCTGGGGGTCGTGGATCTCCAGGACCAGGGACTCCAAATTGAGTCCCACCTGAATTCCGCGGGACAGCGGTTCCCCCACCAGGGACCCGCTCTCCCAGGACAGGGCCATCTGGCCATCGTCCGGGCGTTTTGGCAGCAGGCTATGGGCGGGGCAGGCGGCCAGTTGCCCTGCATGATGCAGCTGGAGGCGGGGCTCCACCAGATCCCTGGGCGCCACCGAGCCCTGGGGCAGCCATGGGCCAGTTGCTTCGTTCATCCAAGCTCCCAATTCAGTTGAGCGGTCCGGCTGTTTGGAGTCATCATCGGCCCACCTTCGTGACAACCCTACTGGAGCCGCCATGCATGACGCCTCGAGCCCTGACGCCGGGTGGCAGGATCTGGGGCCCGTGACGGCCCTTCAAGGCCGGGCGCTACAGCCCGTGAAAGCGGGCGGGACGGCGCTGGCCCTGGTTTTCATGGATGGGGTCTTCAGCGCGGTGTCGGGCATCTGCAACCATGCAGGCGGACCTTTGGGGGAAGGCCGCCTGGAGGGCGATTTCATCGTGTGCCCCTGGCACAACTGGAAATTCCATTGCCGAACAGGGCAGGGCGAACCGGGTTCCGAGGAGGATCAGATCCCCGTGCACCCGGTGAGAGTCGAAGATGGCCGTGTCTTCGTGGATTTGCAGCCCTCGGTACCCCGGCACCGGAAGCCCCACCCGCCCCATCCCTTGGCACGGCCGGTGGCGCGGGAGCCCGGACCCTGGCGGATGGTGGGCATCTCCACCACGGTCATGGACCGCGGGAATCCGCGCTACTCCACTTCCGACGCCCTGCTCGAAACGGCGCTGGAGGGCGCGCGGGCCGAGGGCGCCGAAACCCGGCTCATCAAACTCAATGACCTGGATTTCCGGGCCTGCGAAGGCTACTACTCCAAGAGCGCCCGGGCCTGCACCTGGCCCTGCTCCATCACCCAGATGGACGCCGACGACCAGCTGGATCAGGTCTATGAAGCTCTGGTCCACTGGGCCGACGCGGTGGTGGTGGCCACGCCCATCCGCTGGGGCTCCGCCAGCTCCCTCTACTACCGTATGGCCGAGCGCATGAACTGCATCCAGAACCAGGTGACCATCGCCGACCGGGTGCTCATCCGCAACAAAGTGGCGGCCTTCATCATCACCGGCGGCCAGGACAACATCCAGGCGGTGGCGGGGCAGCTGCTGGGCTTCTTCGGCGAGCTGGGCTTCCTCTTCCCGCAGTTCCCCTACATCGCACATTCGCGGGGTTGGACTGCCGAGGATATGGAACGCAACGTCGCCATCGTCCAACAGGACACCGAGCTCCACCAGGGTGCCCGGGAGCTCGCCGGGCGGGCCCTGGTCCTCGCCAAGCGGCTCGTGGAGGAATGCCCGACTCCGGCCCGCATCAGCCGCGGCGGCCGGAAGGCCCACTGGATGAAGCCGTGATTGGGCTGCGGGGAATTCAGCTGTTCCTCAGAGCTTCATAGCCCGAATCCTCGTTCCAGGTTCAATCCACTTCGATGGCCCGCAGGTCCTTGCCGGGCTTGAAGCGGATGCTCTTCCCCTTGGGGATGGCGACGCTGTCGCCGGTCTTGATGTTGCGGCCCATGCCGCGCTTGCGGGGCCGGGGCTCGAACACGCCGAAGCCGCGGATCTCGATCCGGTGGCCGTCTAGCAAAGCCTGCTTCATGCGCTCTGTGAGGAGGTCCACGGCCTGCAGGGCGGTGGCCCGGGAGCAGGGGTGGGCCTGCATCAGCGCGTTGGCGATATCGAGCTTGATCATGGCGACCTCGATGCGGGGCCCTATTGATACCAGGGGCGCGCGTGGGATGAAAGGGATTCGACGGCGGAGGGGCGAAAGGATGTGGCCAGGCCGGGGCCTGGACGATTCAGCGGCCCAGCCCGATTTTCAGGCTGGAATCCGGGGCCGGCAGGGGCGTTGTGGAATTCTTGGGCGGCTGCGCAGGCGCGGCGGGCAGCTGGGGGGCGTTGCCGCTGGATTCCCGGCCCGCGCCGGCGCTGATGTTCATCTGGTTTTCCATATTGGTCCGGGCGGAATCCGAAGCCGAGGAGACGCCTTCCAGCTTGAGCTTGAATTCGCCCACGTTGGTGGCGCGCTTGAGGGCTTCCTCTTCGGTGATGAGGGCCTGTTTCAGCAGGAAATAGAGGCTCTGGTCGAAGGTCTGCATGCCGTACTGGGAGGTGCCCGCGGCGATGACATCGCGCAGCTGCTTGGTCTTGTCCTTGTCCTCGATGCAGGACCGCACGGTCTCGGTGGTGATCAGGACTTCCACCGCCGGGACCCGGCCCTGGCCGTCGGAGCGGGGCACCAAGCGTTGGCTGATGATGGCTTTCAGCACCGCGGACAGCTGGAGGCGGATCTGCTTCTGGTGGTGGGGAGGGAACACGGAGATGACCCGGTTGATGGTCTCGGTGGCGTCCAGGGTATGCAGGGTCGAGAACAGCAGGTGGCCCGTCTCGGCGGCGTGCATGGCCGTCTCAATGGTCTCCAAGTCACGCATCTCACCCACCAGGATGATGTCGGGGTCCTGCCGCAGGGCCGCGCGCAGGGCCATGGCGAAGCTCTTGCAGTCGGCTTCTACCTCGCGCTGGTTCACGATGCTCTGGTTGTCGCGGTGCAGGTACTCGATGGGATCTTCGATGGTGAGGATGTGCTCGATGCGGGTGGCGTTGATGAGATCGATCATGGCCGCCAGGGTGGTGGATTTTCCCGATCCAGTGGTGCCCGTCACCAGCACCATGCCGCGCTGCTCTTCGCAGATTTTCGCCAGCACTTTGGGCAGCATCAGGTCTTCGATGGAATAGATGCGCCGCGGGATCACGCGAAGGACCAAGCCCACGGTGCCGCGCTGGTTGAACACGTTGCAGCGGAAGCGCCCCAGGGCTGGCACGGAATAGGCCAGATCGAGATCGAGATTCTCCTTGAACTTCGCCTTCTGCTTGTCGCTGGCCATGATGCTGTAGGCCATGGCGATGGTGTCTTCCTGCACCAGGCGTTTGAACTGGGTCATGGGCATCAGGCGGCCCTTGATGCGGGCCACGGGATGGTTGCCCACTTTCAGGTGCAAGTCGGAAGCCCCGAGTTCGCACACGGCGGTGAGAAGTTCGTTGATCTGCATGGGAGCACTCCCAGGAACGCGTAGGTGAAGTGGAATCATCCTACTCCGGCCCGCGAGGAAGGGAAGAGGTGCAAAATCTTCACTAAGGGAAATGGCCCAAGGCTGGTAAAATCGAAGGTTCGGCTGCCTTGATGCCATCCCGCTGGTGCGGTGGGGGAAGCCGAAATTGCCCAGTGCCCGTTGAAGGCACACCGCTCATTGGACGCCCATGACCCCCCTCGACAAGATCCGCAACATCGCCATCATCGCCCACGTGGACCACGGCAAGACCACGCTGGTGGACGCCATGTTCAAAGGCGCCCACATGTTCCGGGACAACCAAAAGGTCCAGGAACGCGCCATGGACTCCAACGATCAGGAGCGTGAGCGCGGCATCACCATCCTGGCCAAGACCACGTCCATCCATTGGGCTGGGCACCGGTTCAACATCGTGGATACCCCGGGCCACGCGGATTTCGGCGGCGAAGTAGAGCGCGTGCTCAGCATGGTGGACTCGGTGTTGCTGGTGGTGGACGCTTTCGACGGCCCCATGCCCCAGACCAAGTTCGTGACGCGGAAAGCGCTGGCCCTGGGCTTGAAGCCCATCGTGGTCATCAACAAGGTGGATCGCCCCGGCGCTCGCCCGCACTTCGCCCAGGACGCGGTCTTCGAGCTCTTCATGGAACTGGGCGCCACCGACGCGCAGCTGGATTTCCCCACGGTCTTCGCCTCCGCCAAAATGGGCTACGCGATGATGGACGTGAACGACAATAGCGAAAACCTCGATCCGCTTTTCGACACCATTTCGAAATACTGCCCGCCCCCCAGCGGCAATCCCGAAGCGCCTTTGCAGATGCTCGTGACCCTGATGGACTACAACGATTTCGTGGGTCAGATCGGCATCGGACGCATCTTCAACGGCACCATCAAGGTGGGCGAAAACGTGGCCTTGGTGAAGCGCGATGGCTCCTTGCAGAACCACAAGATCACCCAGCTCTATGGCTTCGAAGGCCTCACCCGCGTGCCGCAGACCGAGGCGGGCACCGGCGAAATCGTCGCCATCGCGGGCATCCCCGACATCCGGGTGGGCGAGACCATCGCCTCGGCCGCGGAGCCCGTGGCGTTCCCCTATGTGGACATCGATGAGCCCACCATCTCCATGATGTTCATGGTGAACGCGGGTCCTTTCGCGGGCCAGGATGGCAAGCACGTCCAGAGTCGCCGCATTCGCGAGCGTCTTACCAAGGAATTGCAGCACAACGTCGCGCTGCGGGTGGAAGACACGGAAACGCCCGATGCCTTTAAGGTGAGCGGCCGGGGCGAACTGCACTTGAGCGTGCTCATCGAGTCCATGCGCCGCGAAGGCTTTGAACTCTGCGTCAGCCGTCCCGAGGTGATCATCCACACCACCGAAGACGGCGACAAGGAAGAGCCTTACGAAGATCTCACCGTGGATGTGCCCGAAGCCTATATGGGCGTGGCCATGGAAAAGCTCGGTATGCGAAAAGCGGAAATGCAGGACATGGGCCAGGAGCTGGGCCGCGTGCGCCTGCACTTCAAGATCCCCAGCCGCGGCCTCATCGGATTCCGCTCAGAGTTCATGACCGACACCCGTGGCGAAGGCATCGTCAACAGCATCTTCAGCCATTACGGCCCCTACAAGGGCGAGCTGCCGGGCCGCAAGAACGGTGTGCTCATCAGCATGGACACCTGCGAGACCGTGGGCTTCGCGCTCATGAACCTCGAAGACCGCGGCATCATCTTCTTGCACCCCGGCACCAAGTGCTACGCCGGCATGATCGTGGGCGAACACGCCCGTGAAAATGATCTGGTGGTGAACGTCGCCAAGGGCAAGAAGCTCTCGAACATGCGCTCCAGCGGCGCCGACGAAGCCACGCGCCTGACCCCGCCCCGGGAGCACACCCTGGAGCAGGCGCTTGAGTACATCCAGAACGACGAGCTGGTGGAAGTGACCCCCAACTTCATCCGCATGCGAAAGCGCGTGCTGGACGAAGCCGACCGCAAAAAAGCCGAGAAGCGCGCGCTGGTCTAAAAAAATCAAAACCAGAAATCGTGCTGATGGAAAAGCTGAGCGATGGCTTTACGTCTCTGCGGCAGCTCCAATCAGTGATTGCGCCGAATAATGCAGCGGAGCATCCAACCTGCCAAGATTCCATGGAATCTCCGGTCATAAGGCCGCCCGGAAGGGATCCCAATGGAACGCCGACACTTTGCCCAATTGCCCATCCTTATTGCGCTGGCAGTGATGGCCTTCAAATATTTCACCGCCGAAAAAGTCACCAATCCACTAACAGGAAAGACCGCGCGGGTGGCGCTTTCCACGCAACAGGAAGAATCCCTTGGCGTGCAGAGTTATCAGGAAGTGCTGTCCCATTCCGAGGTGGTGAGCAGTGGTCCCGCGCACGATTTGGTGGTGGGCGTGGCGAAAAAATTGGCGCCGGTCACTGGCGAGGCCGCAAAGAATTATCGGTGGCAGGTGAGCCTGGTGAATAGTTGACAAATGAACGCCTTCTGCCTGCCGGGCGGCAAGATCGTCGTGTACACGGGTCTGCTTCCCTACACCAAAACCGAGGCGGCGCTGGCGGCAGTGATGGGCCACGAGATGGCGCACGCGGTGGCGCGGCACGGCTCCCAGCGCATGTTACGCACCAGCCTGGAACACACATTTTTGACCGGCGCCAATTTCTCCATGACCAACATGGACTACCAACAGCGACAGTCCATCATGACGGCGCTGGGCGCAGGCGCGCAGTACGGCGTCTCGCTGCCCTTCGGCCGAGGCCAGGAAACCGAGGCCGACGAACTCGGATTGATCTACATGACGCGGGCTGGCTACGACCCCCGCGAAGCCATCGCGTTTTGGCAACGCATGAGCCAGTCCGGTAGCGCCCAACCGCCGGTCTACCTGTCCACCCATCCTTCTCACGCCCAGCGCATCCATGATCTCGAGGCCTTCATTCCCAAGGCACAAGCCGAGGCTGAGCAGTGGAAGCAGCGGTGAAGGGAACCGCGTTCGCCGACGCTTCACGGGTAGTGGGACAATGAACCCATGGCCGGTCATCTCATCCTCGTCCCCACGCCCTTGGGCAATCTCGGCGATCTCACGCATCGCTCGGTCCAGGTACTGGAGAGTTGCGATCTTGTGGCCTGCGAAGACACGCGGCGCACAGGCGGTTTGCTGGCGCATCTCGGCATTGATAAGCCGCTGCAACGCTTTGATGACCATGCGGGTGAAGCGGCCTTTGATCGCGTAACGGCGGCGCTGGTGAACGGCCAGGTCGTGGCTTATTGCAGCGACGCGGGGATGCCGGGCATCAATGATCCGGGCTTCGAGATCGCGCGCATCGCAAGGGAAAACGGCGTGAAGGTGACGGTGCTGCCAGGGGCTTCGGCGGTAACCCTGGCGGTGGTCGCCAGCGGATTGCCGAGCCATGCCTTCAGCTTCTGGGGCTATCTGCCCAGCCGCAGCGAACCCCGCAAAACCATGATCAAAAAGCTGGGCGCGCAAGAAGAAACCGTCGTGGTGTTTGAGACGCCCCATCGCATCCATGAAACGCTTTCGGAGTTGGACGAATTGCTGCCGAATCGCGAGATCGCCCTGGGCCGTGAGCTGACGAAGCTGCACGAAAGCTGGTATCGCGGCACCCCCGCGCAAGTCATTCAGCAGCTTGGTAGCGAAAGCCGCGGCGAGATGGTGCTGGTGCTCGCGGGCGCCGATGCCAAGCGCACAGTGACGGAACTGGAGAGCGATTTTAACGGCACCGAATTGCCCGAGTGGGCCACGCGCTATCTCGACGCGGCGCGGGAGGGCGGCATGACCCTGCGTGAAGCCGTGAAGCCCCTGGCGCGGCATCTCAATGTGAGCGCGTCGGATCTCTACAAACTGGCTGTGGAACGATGAGCCGTTCACTAGAGCACAACTAGCAGAATGCCACCGGCTTCTACGACTTGAGGTTCAACCAGTGCAAGCCTGCTGAGGCCGTGGCTGCCTGCATGGGAGCGGCCTACACCCAGCACAATTCCTAGGTGGCCGATGGCAAGGAAGCCTTCATCGCGTACTTCCAACGCATGGCCCGGCGATCAGGATTGGGCGGGCATGGACATCTTCCGCCTGGATGAGAACAGTCAGATCGTGGAGCACTGGGACGCTCTGCAGGTGGGGCCGGATCAATCGGGCAATCCCAACACCATGTTTTGAGAATGGGGGCCCATGGATTCTTGGACTGCCCCAATCCCGATCTCAATGCTGCTCACCAATGCTGTGGCGCAATGTAGAACTGGGCCCGGGCGCCAGAAGACAGTTTGAATCGCGGTTCACCCCTTATTGAAGCGGTTGGCCCCAACCTTCACCAGAAACGAGGCCTCGGAGTATCTACTAGCCTTTTCCAGAGGTCGCCATATGAGCACCGATCACGACAACCCCGCAACCTTCCCACATGCGCTGAGCATCCTTCGTGTGGGCGTCGCTGTCCTGATCGGTATCCATGGTTATTCGCGAGCCCTGAATGGCACTGTTCCCGGGCTGGGAGGCTTTCTCACGTCTCAGGGATTTCCATTGGGGCTCGGGTTGGCGTGGTGCATCACAGCCTTTGAAATGGTAGGTACCGTGTGTCTCCTGTTGGGCCGCTTCCTGCGCCTAGTGGTGCCTGGGCACATCGGCATCTTGCTAGGGGGTATTGCGTTGGTGCATGCCCGGGAGGGATGGTACGTGGTGGGCGGCGGCCGCAATGGCGTGGAATACAGCGTCCTGCTCATCACGGCTCTGCTCACCATCCTGGTGGCTTCGCGCAAAAACAATTGCCAGGAAGCCTGAGTTCGCACGAAGTGCTTGTTTCAGAATGAGGCAGGGCCGCGCTGGGAGCGCCGGGCGAGTGAGACAGAAGCGTCATCCGATCTATGGGGAGGCCGTGGCCAGTCGCGCGTTGTGGCCCGCCGCCATCCCGGAGTCGAATAATATTCAGGTTACCTCTTAAATTTATAGCTGCTCCGGAAGGGCACAGGGATTCTCCGGCCCTTCCCTCATCCAGTACGATCTTCCGGAAGCCGGAAAGGAATCTCATGCATCTAGCGCTGAAAATTTTTCTCTGGATTGCGGGTTCCATCGCGGGCCTCGTCGCCCTGGTGGCCATCGTCGGCCTATTCCTTCCCCGTGAGCATCGCGTGTCGCGCTCCCTGAAACTTGCGAAGACGCAGCCCGACGCGGTGTGGGCGGTCATCACGGATCACGGAAGGGATCCAAGCTGGCGATCCGATGTTGCCGCCACCGTGCGACTGGCGGACATTAAGGGCCACGCCGTGTGGCAGGACCAATTCAAGAACGGTCAACAGATGAGCTACGAAACGACAGAATCCATACCCAATGAAAAACTTGTGAGGCTGATTGTGGATTCGGGTGGACCATTCGGGGGCACCTGGACCTACCAACTCCAACCCGAAGGCACGGGAACCCGCATCACCATTACCGAAGATGGCTGGGTATCGAATCCAATCTTCAAGACCATCGGCAAATTTGTGATCGGATACAACGCGACCCTCGAAGGCTACTTGAAAAATTTGGCGACGAAGGCGGGCGAAGACGCGAAGCCCGAGATAATCTGAGGCGATTGGATTTCCTAAAAAAATTCAGCCACGAAGACACACGAAGACACACGAAGAAAGAACTTCCTGGTTATCGGCATCTCTCAGCCTCAAGCTCACACGCAGTTGAAAAGCCTGGATACAGGGATCACAGAAAAAAGCCGGAGAACATAGAGGGAGTCGTGTAATGCGACGCAGGCATAGGCCCGTCGCACCCACATCCAAATGGCCCCAGCTGGGCGTCGCCCGGAATCTGCGAAATCCGCGGTTCAAGTTTTTCTTCGTGTCTCTTCGTGTCTCTTCGTGTGCCTTCGTGGCTAATAACTCTCCTTCGTCATGCACCCCCATTGACTAATTTGAATCCATACGCAATAGTATGGATGTCATGAATTCCTCGGATTTCCATTCCCGGTCCCGGCTGATGGCCCTCTTGGTGCTGCTTTCCATGGCCCTTCACTCCTACGTGAAATGGCGGCTCGGCACCTTGCCGGAGCTGCTGTGGGGTTGCAATGTGGCGAGCTTCATCATCGTCGTGGGGTTGTGGTTTCGCGCGCCTTCTGCGGTGGCGACGGGTTTTCTTTGGCACGTCTGCATCGGCGACCCGGCCTACATCGTGGATGTCCTCCGAAGCGGCTCCACGGGTTGGACTTCGGTGCTGGCCCACAGCCTGCCGCCCATCGCGGCTTTCTTCTACCTGCGCCGCACGGGGCTGCCGCGCAGCGGCCCGTATCTGGCGCTGCTGCTCTTCATTGCGCTGGTGCCCATCAGCCACTATCTGACGCCCTCGGTGTTGAACATCAACCTGGCCCATGAACGGCTTTGGTTTCTGAAATCCCGTTTTCCCGGTCATTGGAGTTACCGCGCGGTCTTTTGCGCGGGGATGCTGGCGCTACTCCTTCTGGGGGATGCGCTTCTGGCCCTGGCGCTGAAGCGGCCGCCCAAAAACGTCGAATCTCCGGCTTTCTGAAATAGACTCTATCCATGGATGAGCGGGACGTACTGAAGCACATTGTGGAGGCCTGCAAACGCCTCCATGCGCGCAACCTGCTAGCGGCGGCCGATGGCAATATCTCCTACCGTTTTTCCGATGAGCACATCGCCATCACGCCCACCGGAATCAACAAGGGGAAGCTGCGGATCGAGGACATGGCTTTCAAGCAATTGGACGGGAAAATCCTGAAAGGAAAACCCAGCGGCGAAAGACTCATGCATGTGGCCGTGTACCGCGCCTGCCCCGAAGCCCGGGCCGTGGTCCATGCCCATCCGCCCACCGCCATCGCCTGGAGCCTGGCGCGGCCGGACTTAAAATTCCTGCCGGATGAATCCCTGCCGGAAGTTATCCTCGCGGCGGGCCGCATTCCCATCGTCCCTTACGCGCGGCCCGGCACCGCGGCGATGGGCGAGGCTCTTCGGCCCTTTCTTCCCGAATATCGCTTGATGATTCTGGCGCGGCACGGGGCGCTTTGCTGGGGTGAGACAGTGGAAGACGCCTACAACGGCATCGAGCGCTTGGAGCACGTTTGCCAGATCCTGAAATCCGCGGTTGAGTTGGGCGGGCTCCCTCCGTTGCCCATGGAAGAGCTGGCGAGCCTTCGCGCCATGCGTCTGAATCTGGGGCCGAGGATCCTATGAGAGCCTTGCAATCCCTCGCGCTGCGCTTTGATGGCAAGCGCCTTTCCGTTCTGGACCAGACCCTGTTGCCCCACGCGGAAATCTGGGTGGACGTCACCGAACCCCGGGCCATGATCGAGGCCATCCAGAAATTAAAAGTGCGCGGCGCGCCGCTGCTGGGAGTCGCGGCGGCTCTGTGCCTCGCCTGCATCGCCGAGACCGGCGCCTCCCAGGCGCAACTTGAAAGCGACGCGCTGTGGTTGCGGCGGGCTCGGCCCACGGCGGTGAACTTGATGTGGGCCCTGGACCGCCTGCGGCGCGTGCTGGAGCGGGGCGGTTCCAAGGACGATCTGGTACAAGAGGCCGAGCACATTTTTCTGGAGGACGTGCTGCTTTGCGAACGCATGAGCGATCACGGCGCGGGACTCATCCAGGGCGGCGAATCCATCCTGACCCATTGCAATACCGGTGGCCTTGCGACGGTGGGCATCGGCACCGCGCTGGGCGTGATCCACAAGGCCCATCTTCAGAACAAGCACGTCCATGTATACGTGGACGAGACCCGGCCCCTGCTCCAAGGGGCGCGGCTCACCACCTGGGAGCTTTCGAAACTGGGCATTCCCCATACGCTCATCACCGACAGCATGGCGGCGATCCTCATGCGCGATGGCCGCGTAAGCCGAGTCCTGGTGGGGGCCGACCGCATCGCGATGAACGGTGATTTCGCCAACAAGGTGGGCACATACGGCCTCGCGGTGCAGGCCCATTACCACGGGATTCCCTTTCATCCAGTCGCGCCCTATTCCACCGTGGACACCCGCTGCGCGCGAGGCAATGACATTCCCATCGAAGAACGGGCCGCTTCAGAGGTTCTGGGCTTCGGCGAGAAGCCTTGGGCGCCGGAAGGGACGGAGGTGTTCAATCCCGCCTTCGACGTGACCCCCGTTGAACTGGTGACGAGCCTGGTGCTGGACCGGGGTGTCATTTCGCAGGCGGAGTTGAAATCGGGAAGGCTCGCTCAGGGGGTTTGAGGAAAAGTCGCAAGCCTCAGACTACCTCGATGTACCTAGTCTCTCCGGCCTCCATGCCGCCTTCGGGGATCCACGCGCAAACATCGGCCTTGGCCAGGGTGATCAGATCGCCGCTGCCCTTGGATCGCAGCGGAAACATGCGATCACCCTCAAGGGTGCAAGGTTGCAGCAGGGGCCGCTCACCGGGATTCTTCACGGCTTCAACCAGCTGGCCACGCCGCCAAGGATTTCGTTCGGGGGTGCCTTCCAACCGCGCCAATACCACGGGCAAAAAGAGCAGCGCGTTGAGGTAGGCGCTCTGGGGATTGCCAGGAAGACCAAGGATCACGCAGTCCCCTAGAATGGCTACCAGCATGGGTTTACCGGGTTTCAAGCGGATCTTGTGGAAAAGGATCCGGGCACCGAGTTCTTTCAGGACCCCCGGCAGGTGATCCTTGTCGCCCATGCTCACACCGCCGCTGGTGAGGAGAATTTGGATCCCGCCAAGATTCGACAACCTCTGTCGCAGGGTCTCGGGGTCATCGGCAAGGCTTGGCAAAGCTAGTGCGTCAGCGCCCAGCCGATAGGCCAGCGCGGTGAGCATCGGGCCATTGGAATCACGAATTTGATAGGGCAGGGGATCTTTCCCGAGTTCATTGCCGGTGCTGGCGATGCCGACCTGGATGCGAGGAGGCAGCTCAATCCGGTGACCCACCTGCGCCGCGAGACCCAGACGAGCGGCGTTGAAGGGCGCCCCCTCGGGCAATAGCTCGTCACCGCTCCGGGCCTGGGACCCTTGCGGGCGCACGGCTTCACCGGGTTCAGGGGGGCGGGAAAGAAAGAGCTGACCTCCTTCGATGCGCAGGTCTTCCACAGGAACCACCGCATCCGCGCCCGAAGGCAGCGCGGCGCCGGTCATGATGCGCACCGCTTCGCCGGGACCGACGCGGAAGACTGCGGGATCATCCCCGGCGAATAAAGTGCCGAGGATGCGGCGGGGCGCCATGCCGTCAGCGTGCCGCAGGGCCGCGCCATCCATGGCGCTGCGATCCAGGGCGGGATCGTCCCGGTCGGCGCCGAGGCGGGGCAGTCCTTTTTCAGGGAGGGCCGCCCGGAGCAAGGCCAGGGCTTCGTCCAGGGGGAGCAGGGGCTCGAACATTTATTGAGGTTAAGCCAGTTTTTCCGTAATGGATTGGATGGCGCCGCGCCAGCCCTTCAAATGGATGCCGCGCCCTTCGAGCCGCGTCAGGGTCCAGCAGATGTCGTCGCCTCGGCCCTGCAAGGCGCTGTGGTCCGTGCCGTTCTCCTGATGGAACCAGTCCCCGGCGACGCCGTAGAACCGCGTGTCCTCGGCCTGGCCCGCCAGCAACAGCACGTGCTCGTCGCCGCGATGGCGATGGTCCGGGAAGCGCCGCCCTGGGGGCAGCAGGATCATGTGAAGGCTTGAGTCGGTGTCGGGATCCTTGAGGAGCTGGGCGCTGCTGCAGCCATTCATGAGGGCCTTGGTCCACTTCCACGTTTCGAGCGCGGGTAAATCCTTCAGCACCGAGTCGGGCAGGAAGGGTTCCCGAGACAGGGCTCCCCCACGCGCCTGGATGGCTTCGTGGGCGGCCGCAAGCATGCGCATGGGCCGGTCGGCCTGGCCCTGCGCCAGCGCAGTCCGCACAGAGAGGGGCATGGGGTGGGCAGAAATCCGATCGATGAGGGAGGGAGTAGCCCCGCGACCTCCGGCTTGGATCCGGGCCAGGGCTGCGTTCAGGGCCTTGGTGGCCTCTGGGCTGGGAGCGGGGGCGTCCTCGGCCATGGCCCGACGAAGGAGCTTGGGCAGGGCTTGGAGGGTATCCATCATCGCGCGGCAGGCTTTGCAGGCTTTGAGGTGGATGTTCATTCTCAACCGGAGGCCGGGCTTGAGCTGATTCTCCTCGTAGTCGGGGGCGCAACGCAGGACTTCCTGGCAAGTCAGGAGCAGGTTCATGGCCTTATCCCTTCTCGCTGCGAGGCGTTTCCGGAGCTGCCGATGTTTCCCTTGGCGGCCGCACGGACTTGGATGGCGAAAGCGCCCAGGTGGCCCCGCAGTCCCAGCCTGGCCCGGTGAAGCCGCTGCCGAACGAGATCCCGGGAAATGCCCAGGTGCATCGCGATGTCTTCGGTGTCCCAACCCTCGAGATCCTTCAGCACGAACACCGCGCGCTGCTCGTCCGAGAGCAGGTCCAGCCCCTCGACGACCTTGGCGCGCAGTTGAAGCCGTTCGGCCATTTCCAGTGCCTCCGCGTCCTGGCTCCAGGCCAGGACAGAATCCATGTCCTTGAGATGCCCGTCGTCCATGAAACGTGGCTGAAAATCTTCAACCGAATCTTCCCGGCGTCTCATTTTCGAGCGGCGGAGCATCAAGGCCTCGTTCACACAGATCCGGTAGGCCCAAGTGCTGAACTTGCTCTTGCCCTCGAATTTTCCCAGCTCCAGATGAATGCTCAGAAGGGCTTCCTGGAAGGCGTCCTGGGCATCCGCCGAGTCACCGAGGATCCGGGATATGGATGAATAGAGCATTCCGAGGACGGGTTCCACCAGGGCCGAGAAGGCCGCGCCATCCCCCGTCCTGGCCGCGGCCAGCAGCGTTTGTTCCTGGTTGGAATCCATGGGGAAATCTTAGCGCGACTCCGGCGCGGTCTCTTCCTCGTAACTCACAGCTGGTACCTCACGACCTCACTTCGCCAGCCTGGGCAGGCGAATGGTGAAGCTGGAGCCGAGGCCCAGGCCCTGGCTGGCGGCGCGGATGTCGCCTCCGTGGCGGAGCATGATTTCCTTGCTGAGGAAGAGGCCCAGGCCTGATCCGGGCACCTGGCGGGTGAGCTCGTTGCCGACCCGGTAGAAGGGCTGAAAGATCCGTGGCATCTCCTTGCTTGAGATTCCGTTGCCGCGGTCGGAGACCACGATGAAGACATCATCCCGGTCCCCATCCAGGGTCACGGTGGTCTGGCGGGGTTCTCCGGCGTACTTGTAGGCGTTAGACAGAAGGTTCTCCATGACGGTGCCAAGCGCTTTTGGATCGGCCATGGCCCAGATGTCCTTGCCCAGTTCGATGCTAAGGCCCAATGCGCCAGGGCTCAGGCGGTGTTCCATGGCCTCGCAAATGCCCTGCAGCCACGGCTGCAGGTCCAAGGGCTCGAGTCTTAATTCCAGGCTTCCAGCGTCCGCCCGGGCGGCCTCCAGAAGATTGCTGACCAACTCGGTGAGGCGGGCCAAATCCTTTTCCATCAGGTCGTGGACGCGGGCCTTTTTTTCTTCGCTGAGCTCCCGAGTGAACAGGGTCTCGGTCCAAACCTGCAAGGCGGCGATGGGGGTCTTCAACTCGTGAGTGACGGTGGCGATGAAATTCCGCTGGCGTAGCACCAGCTCCATTTCCGTATTGAGTTTCCGGTAGATGTAGATGAGTCCCAGAAACACGCCCAGGGCCATGAACCCACCCTGGGCCGCGACCCCCCACAGGGCCCGGCGCCTTTCGCTGGTCAAGGTCTTGAGGGGCTCCTGGCGAAGGGTGATGTAGGCGGACTGGTCGAAGAGCGGAGGGTCGTCGTCGGCCACGGGCTGCGCCACCACCGCCACGTAGGGGAACCGTGCTTCGATGGCCCGTCGCCGATCCTCCAAAGGCGGAAGATCCACCTCCTGGGCCTCCACCACCACGCGGCCCTGGATGCTGGGCCCCAGGCCGACCGCGGGAAAGGCGCGCAGCCGGGCCAGGATGTCCTTGGTGTCCAGCTGCCAGGCCTCGGCCCGGCCGGCCTTCAGTTGATCGATGCGCGCGTCTTCGAAGCGCCTTGTCTCGTGGGTTTGCAGACTGATCCACCAGCCGAGCTGGGAGCACAGCAGCAGCGCCACGCCCCAGAAAATCAGGCGTTGGGTCCGGACTCTGCGGAGGTGGCGATCCATGGAAACAGTATGGAGCTGTGAGGTGGTGAGGTACGAGGGTTGAGGAAGCGGATCTTCTGCCTCGACCCTCACCCCTGCCTTGGCAGTTCACGCAGGTAGGGTCATGCTGGAATGAGATGAGCACCAATCCAATCCCGAACCCGAACCCGGGACTTCCCTCTGGCGCGCCGGCCAGAGGCGAAGGCGGGCTTGCAGCCAGTGGCGCCCATCGCGCGGGACCGCCCCAGGAGGCGAAGGTCGAGGCCTCGGCCAAGGTCTTGGCAGAGCTGGTGCACGCACAGCGGCAGCTGAGCCAGGTAACCCACGAATTGAGCGAACTCAAAGCTCGCCTGAGTCGCCGCGGCCATCAGATGTCGGTCCTTCAGCACGTGGCGGAAATCCTGGCGGCCACCAGCAAGGCTACCCAAGTCGCCGACGTGGTGATGGACGTCATGGTCCAAGAATTCGGATGCAAACGCTGTGTGGTCTGGGTCCTGGAGGATGGCGGGGTGGCCTTCCAACCTCGCAGCGGTTTCGGCATGTCCCGGGCGGAATGGATGGAACTGCGCCTTCCGGCCCCCAATCCCTTTCCAGATTCGCCCGTGGTGCTCTACCAGAATCAATGGCTGGAGAATGAACTCCCGAATAGGGTGGCTTCGAAACTCAAGCAAGATTCCAAAGCCCAGCTTTTCTTCGTGCCTTTTGAGAATCAATTGCTGGTGATGGGCTTCGCCATCCTGGCCCTTCCCGGAGGACACCAATGGGAGGAAGAAGACTTCGAAGCCATGTCCATTCTTCAGCGCCTGGCGGCCGTGAGCATCTACAACGCTTGGCTTTTTAGAGATCTTTCTGAGCAGCGGGACACCTTGCAGAACCAGGCTTTGGCGCTGGAAAAGGCCAATAGCGCGCTGCGGGATTCGGATCGCATCAAGAGCGAATTCCTGGCCCTCACCAGCCACGAATTGCGAACGCCGCTCACGGGCATCTTGGGCTTCACGCGCCTAGTGATGGACGGCCTCTACACCTCAGAAGCAGACATGAGACAAATGCTCCAGGCGAGCTATTCCAGTGGCAAACATCTTTTGGAATTGCTCAACGACATCCTGGATCTCGCCAAGATCGAAAGCGGCAAACTGGAGGTCCGCTGCGAGCCCATCAGCCTCTACCTGGTGGTGGAGGAGGTGCGGCCCATCGTCGAAGCCTACCCCCGCCATGCGGGCGTGGAACTGATTTTCCCCGCGAACCTATCGGAAATCCCCGAAGTGGTGGTGGACCCCAGCCGTCTCAAACAGGTGTTGTTGAATCTGCTCTCCAACGCGCTGAAATTCACGAAGGATGGCAGCGTTGAATTAAGGGTAGAACGCGGACCGGGCGTAGCCATGCTGCATGTCACGGACACGGGCATCGGCGTCTCCCTGGATGCCCAGGAACGGCTCTTTCAGAAATTCATTCAAGCCGAAGGTGGCCACGCTCGGGAATACGGCGGAACCGGATTGGGCCTCGTCATCTGCCGCCACCTGATGGAAATGATGGGCGGCAAGATCTCGCTTTTCAGCGAAGGGCCGGGCAAGGGCACCACCATGACCCTAACGATGCAAATATCCTGACGCGCCACCCATCGACGCCGCTAAAATCCAGCCCTGATGTCCAGCACGCAACCCATGCCCTTGCAACAGGATCCTGATAAGGGACGAGGGCGCGCCTCTGGAGACTTCGATTCCGCGGTGGAGGCGTGGCGGGCGGTGCTCCAGGCGGACACCAAGCTGGAACAGATGACCGAGACCTTGAATGGTCTGCTGGGGCAGATATGGCAGCGCAGCCGCCAAATGATGCGCATCCGAGCCCTGGTGGAGCATCTCTCCATTTCGGCGCAGGCGAAGGATCTGGGTGATCAAGTGCTCCGCGCGCTCTACTCCGAACTAGGCTGCATTCACGGCGTGATATGGGGCCTGGGGCCTCAGGGCTTTGAAGCCATCGCCACCATGCGCCTCGATGATCTGAATCTCGACAACTACGTGCTCCCCGCTCCGCATCCCTTTCCCGGCTCGCCTATCCTGCCTTTTCAGGCCCAGGCGCTGGACCTCGGAATGTTGCCACGGCCCATCGTCGCCATTCGCGAGGATCACCGTTCAGAACTCCACTACTTCCCTTTTGAACACCAACTGAATCTCGCGGGTTTCGCCATCGTGGCCCTGCCCAAAGGCCGCGTCTTCTCCGAATCCGAACAGGAATTCCTGGGGGTGATCCAGCGAGTCACCGCTCTGGCTCTGGATAACGGTTGGCTCTACCGAAATCTTTCGGATCGGGAGGAAAAGCTGGAGCAAGTGGCCCTTCACCTGCACGAGCAAAAGGAAGATCTGGCCCTGGCCCATCGCACCCTGCGCGATGTGGAAGCAACCAGACTCGCCTTCATTTCCTTCGCGGGCGAGGCCCTGCGGAACCAGCTCCTGAGCCAGCTTAGCTACCTCCGGCTGCTGACCGATGGGGCCGGTGAGGAAGAGGAGCGCTCGGCCTTTTTGAAAGGCAGCAGCACCCTAGGTTCCCAGATGCTGGAAGTGCTCAACGATCTGGTGGAATGGACGAAGTTGGCGGGTGGGGCTCCCGCCGAGGAACCCGAGCCCATGGCGCTGGGTCCGCTCATCGATGAGCTGAAGATGGTGTTGGGCACCTTTCCCGCGAAGCCCGGAGTCATCATCGAATGGCCTTTCACCGAAGGGCTGCCTGAGATTTTTGGGGATCCTGAGCGGTTGAAACAGGTGCTCCTGAACCTGCTGCTGCGTGCGCAAAGCGGACTGGATCAGGGGGTCATATTGTTCTGGATCGAGCGCGAGCCCATGAGCCTGAACCTCAGCCTACGGCTCCAGCTCGCTTCGCTGGATCCAGCGCTGGCGAGGGCGGCCCTCGCGCCACGCAGTTTTGATTCCGACTCATTCTTGGAACAGGGCCAGGTGGGCGCGGGGCTGGGCCTCGTCATGGGCCAGCGGCTCATGAAAGCCTTTGGGGGCAATCTGCGCGTGGATGCTTCGGAGCAGGGTGGCAGCATCGTCAGCGTGGATGTGCCGATGGTCTAATACACAGTCGGATTCACAAAGATCAAAGCGACCTCGCGGAACCAGCACTGGTGAGCTTTTGGACCTTAGCCAAAATTATTCGCCGACAGAACCTTCTATTGAAGGCGAATCCGAATACGGCGGCCACAGATTGTGGATCTCGCCTCGTGGTTGATCAACGCTTGAATTTCCGCAGACCACCGCATTGGCTTCCACTCCCTGCGCCCGTTAGCCTAGAGCTGGAGCCCGCCATGCCTTACACCCGCCGCGAGACCTTCCTGCCCTTCACCCGGCCCATGATCGGCCAGGCGGAAATCGACGAGATGATCGATTCCATCCACAGCGGCTGGATCACCACCGGGCCGAAATCCGCACGCTTCGAAGAAGAGCTGCGGGCCTACAACGGCGTGCCCCACTGCCTGGCCATGAACAGCGCCACCACCGCCCAGGAAATCACCATGCAGTTGCTGAACCTGCAGCCCGGCGACGAGGTCATCACCAGCTCCCTCACCTGGGTGAGCACCCTTTCCACCGTGGTGCTGCAGGGCGGCGTGCCGGTGCTGGTGGACATTGATCCCGTGACCCTGAACCTGGATCCTTCGAAACTTGAAGCGGCGATCACGCCCCGCACCGTGGGCATCATCCCCGTACACCTCACGGGCCTGCCGTGCCCCATGGACGAGATTTGGGCTATCGCCGGGAAGCACGGCCTCTGGGTGGTGGAGGACGCGGCCCAGGCCATGGGCGCCACCTACAAGGGCACCAAGATGGGCGGGAATCCGCGCTCGGTGATGAGCGTCTACAGCTTTCATCCCAACAAGAACATGACCACCGGAGAAGGCGGCGCCATCGCGTTTTTCAAGGACGAATTCCTGCCGCGCATCCAGCGCCTGCGCTTCCACGGTATCGAGCGGGATGCGTGGAAACGCCAGAGCAAGGAGGGCAGCGTCCACATCGACGTGGCGGAGCCCGCCCGCAAGGCCAATTTCATGGACTTGCAGGCGGCCCTGGGCCTGCACCAGATCAAGCAGTTGGATGGTTTCAACGTCCGCCGCGGCCAGCTCTTCCGCCGCTACCTGGAGCTACTGAAGGACGTGGACGAGGTGATGCTTCCCTACGCCGGCGACGACGTTCATGGCCACTGCTTCCACCTCTTCGTGCTGCGCGTCCTGCCCGAAAAAATGGGCCTCACCCGCGATGAATTCGTGACCGCGCTCAAAGAAGAAAACATCGGCACCGGCATCCACTACCGCCCCGCCCACGTCCACTCCTACTACCAGGACTACTACCAAAACGCCCATCCCCACGCCATGCCCCAAGAAGGCCTCCCCCACAGCGAATGGAGCGGCGAGCGCCTGCTGTCGTTACCCCTGTGGCCCGGTCTCACCGAAGCCGATCAGGATCAAGTCGTGGCCACCCTCAAGCACGTGATCGCGGGAGCGAAGGCGAGGATCGCGGTTTGATGTTTCATCCGGTTCCCGCGCAAGTGCTCGAAACCCGTACCTAGCTGCATTCTATGGGTTTGTCAGGGCCGACGCTTCAGATGCGCCTGGTAATGGCAACAAAGGCACCCCAAGTTCCTTTAGAAATTTGTTGTGCTGCGCGGTCGCGGCCTTGATTTGCTGATCCAAGGACACCAGCTCCGCGTTCACGACCTTGAGATCAATTTCCTCTTCGGCAGTGGCCGTGCTGATGTAGCGCGGGATGTTCAGGTTGAAGTCGTTCTTGGCGATTTCCTCCATCCCCACGCGCCGGGAGTAGCGCGATTCTTCTTTTCGGAATTGATAGGTGGCGACAATTTTTTCGATGTGCTCTTCCGTCAGTTGATTCTGGCGCTTGCCTTTGACGAAGTGCTCGGCGGCGTTGATGAAGAGCACGTCATCGGGCTTCTTGCATTTCTTGAGCACGAGGATGCACACCGGGATGCCCGTGGAGTAAAACAGGTTCGCGGGCAGACCGATGACGGTGTCAACGTGGCCGTCCTTGAGCAGCTTGGTGCGGATGCGTTCTTCGGAACCGCCCCGGAACAGCACGCCGTGGGGCAGGATGATGGCCATCACGCCTTCCTCTTTGAGGAAGTGGAAGCCATGCAGCAGAAAAGCGAAATCGGCGGCGGATTTGGGGGCCAGGCCGTGGTTCTTGAAGCGCACGTCCTCGCCCATGGCGTCGGTGGGATCCCAGCGGTAGCTGAAGGGCGGGTTGGCGACGATGGCGTCGAAGGCGGGTTTCTTGGCGGGGTTCAGCTCGCACAGGGCGTCCCAATCGTTGGTCAGGGTGTCGCCATGGTAGATCTCGAACTCCGTGTCCTTCACGCCGTGCAGAAGCATGTTCATGCGGGCGAGGTTGTAGGTGGTGAGCGCCGGGCGAGCGAGGCAGATATCAGTTTGTCTTGCGTATCGGCGAAGCCGATACCAAGAAGGCAGCCGACCACGGCATATCGTCTATACGCCACGGGAGGCTAACGCAGCATCGCGAAGCCCGCCGCCCCAGCCCGAAGGGACGGGGCCAGCCGCGCGCAACGCGGCGTCACCGGCCTTGCGCGTATAAACTATATGCG
>JANXXC010000277.1 GCA_025350765.1 Holophagaceae bacterium
AGCTCCACGCCCAGATCGCCCCGAGCCACCATCACGCCCCAGGAAACCTCCAGGATTTCTTCGAGATGGGCCAGGGCAAGGGGGTGCTCGATCTTTGCGATGATGGGCTGCGAGCCGCCATGCTGCTTGATGCGCTGCTGCAAAAGTTTGACGTCGCCCGCCCCCCGCACAAAACTCTGCGCGAAGAGATCCACCCCGTGCTTCACGCCCCACTCAATGTCGGCGTGATCCTTTTCCGTCAGGGGATCCATGGCCACGTCGAGGCCCACGGGATGGACCCCCTTCCGCGCCTTCAGCAAGCCGCCCACCAGCACCCGCGCCTTCACTTCGGTGAGGCTGGATTCAACCACCTCGAGCTTCAGCGCGCCGTCGTCCAGGAGCCAGATCTGGCCGGGTTTGGCCGCTTCGAAAAGTTCAGGATGGGGCAACGGCGCCCCCCACGCAAACCCAATGGGGGCGGGCATCTCCGGACGGTACAGGACACCCAGGCTATCCACGTCCAGCTGCAAGGGCTCAGTCAGCAGGCCGATGCGCCATTTAGGTCCTTGAAGATCCAGAAAGATGGGAATGTGCCGCCCGAGCTCCGAGCTCAGGGCCCGCACTTCCGCGAGCACCTTGCCCCGAGTTTCGGGATCGCCATGGCTGGCGTTAAGGCGGACGGCGTCGGCTTCGAGAAGAATTTCCCGCAACCGGGCAGGATCCTGAAGCGCGGGTCCCATGGTGATGACGATCTTGGTTTTGCGCACGGGGAAGGCCTTTCGATCCACAAGTATTCCACAGGGTTTTCCACAGAGCCCCCGGGAAGCCCCCCGTGATTTTGCGCAAACCCGCTATGCAGCGATTGATTGCGGTGATACAACGATGGGCTCGTTCAGATTGGGAGTGGCGGACATGCGGGAGCAGCTGCGAAGCCTCGTGGCAGAGATGGTGCGCAAGGGCATCCCTTTGGAGATGGCCAAGCGGGAATTCGAGCGGGCCTATCTGGAAGAGGTTCTCGCATCGCATCAGGGCAATCAAAGCGCCGCGGCGCGCCATCTGGGCATTCATCGCAACACCTTTTCTAAAAAGCTGGAGGCGCCGCCGGTGCGTCTGCGCCGAGTGACACTGGCGAGCTGATCGAAGGATCAGGAGGCCCGCACGAACTGCGGGACTTAGGCGGGAGTCGGGTACGCTAAAGGCCCGCGTTTGGAGCCTTGCCATGAAGAAGCTCGCCATCAATGGCCTCGGCCGCATCGGCCGCCTGGTGCTGCGCCAATTGGTGAAGAACCCCCATGTGCAGGTGGTGGCGGTCAATGATCTGACGGATTCGACCACCCTCGCCCATCTGATGAAGCACGACTCCGTTCATGGCGCGGCGGATTTCCCCGTGGCCGCGGATGGCAACTTTCTGGTGCTGGATGGCAAGCGTATCCGCGTCTATGCCGAGAAGGATCCGCTGCTCATTCCCTTCGGGGCGCTCGGCGCTCAGGTTGTGCTGGAATGCACCGGCATCTTCACCAAGAAAAAGGCGGCCCAAGCCCATATTCAAGGGAGCGTGAGCCACGTCATCATCAGCGCCCCGGCGGATGACGCGGATCGCACGGTGGTCATGGGCGTGAACGAGCGGGACATTGATCTCCTCAAGGAAACCGTCCTTTCGAATGCCAGCTGCACCACCAATTGCCTGGCACCTATGGTGCAGGTGCTGGATCAGGCTTTCGGCGTGGAATTCGGATTCATGACCACCATCCACAGCTACACCAACGATCAAAAAATTCTCGATCTGCCCCACAAGGATCTGCGCCGGGCCCGGGCGGCGGCCCTTTCCATGATCCCCACCAGCACCGGCGCGGCCCAAGCCATCGGGCTGGTGATGCCGCACCTCAAAGGCAAGCTAGATGGCGTGGCGGTGCGGGTTCCCACCGCCGACGTAAGCCTCACTGATCTCACGGCCACCTTGAAAACCGACGCCTCTGTGGAAGCCGTGAACGCGGCTTTCAAAAAGGCCAGTTTGGAAGGAGAGCTCGCGCCCTACCTGGATTATTTGGAAGAGGAGCTCGTGAGCGTAGATCTCATCGGAAGTCCCGCCAGCTGCAGCTTTGATCCCTTCATGACCAAAGCCCTGAGCCCGCGCCTAGTGAAGATCTTCGGCTGGTACGACAACGAGTGGGGCTATTCATCGCGACTCAACGATCTATGCATGCACGTGCTGAATAAACTTTGAGTGGTTGCCGATGATCGCCGTCAACGGCCTGGGCCGCATCGGAAGGCTGGCGGTGCAGCGGCTGGCGGAAATAGAGCCTTCACGCCTCTGCGCGCTGAACGATCCGGCGGACCTGGACGTGCTGGTGCACCTGCTCCGCCACGATTCCGTGCACGGGCGATCGAGGTTGAACATCCGGGGCGAAAGACGCGGCGGCCAGGATTGGCTCGTCATCGGAGACTCAGGCCTGCCGCTCTTCCACGAATCCGATCCGGCCCGCATCCCCTTCGATGCCTGGGGCGCGACTTCGGTCCTTGAAAGTTCCGGGCGCTTCACGGGAAGAACCTCCGCGGCCCGCCATTTGAAGGGCCCGGTGGCTCACGTCATCATCTCCGCCCCCAGCGCCGACGCCGATATCACGATCATCGCGCCGGTGAACGTCGAGGCCTTGGATCTCGGCAGCCACCGGGTCATCAGCAACGCCAGCTGCACCGCCCACGCTACCGCGCCCATGCTGCGGGTGCTCGATGAGGCCTTCGGGCTCGAGGCCGCGGGCATGAGCACTGTCCACGTGGTGACCAACGATCAGCGGCTGGCGGACGCGCCCCACCAAGATCTCCGCCGCGCCCGTCACGCCTTTCAAAGCATCATTCCCACCTCGTCTTCAGCCTTTGGGGCCCTGCACCGCGCCATGCCGGAATTGCCCCCCGGCTTCAGTGGCTTCGCGCTGCGAGTCCCGACCTTAAGCGTGAATTTGGTGGATATCACCGCCACGCTAAAGCGAAATGTGGACGTGGCCTCGGTGAATCAGGCATTCCTGAATTCCGCGGCAGCACCGCGCTGGCATGGGATCCTGGGCATCGCCGAAGCGGATCTGGTGAGCCGCGATTTCTCGGGCCGGAGAGAAAGCGTGCTCATGGATTTGCAATTAACGCGAGTGCTCGGCCATCGCTTCGTAAAAATCTTCGGCTGGCACGACAATGAAACAGGCTACGCCGAGCGGCTGGTGGAGCTGGTGTTGGCGGTGGTCCGGGATCACTCATCGGCGAAAAACTGAAACCGCGAAATGGCGCGAATGAACGCGAAAAAAATATACCTGTGATGGAGCGAGGCACTCTGAAATACAAAGTCTTTCCATCACCCAATGCATCCTCCGTGTCCTCCAATCTTTTCTCCGTGTTCTCCGTGTCCCAGTTTTTCCACAATGACGTATGGACTCAGTCCGCAAAGCTCCATACCTGCACATCGCTGAGCCTCGTCAGCACCGCGCGGATGATGTCTGGCGCCGGATCCCCATAGCACCGCACCTGGGCTTCGCCCCGGGCCGGAAGGTGAATGAGGTGAATGGAAGCGCCCCCCTCGAAGACCGGATGATGGGCCAGGGGGCGGGCCAGGGATTCGAGGTCCAGCGTCTCTAGCCATCTCGCCGGCAACGGGGAGATCCGGGCACCGGGCACCAGGGCGCCGATTTCGCGAGCCTGAAGCAGCACCAAATGATGTTTTCCATGTTGCAAACCGTGCCAGCTCACAAAGGGCGGCAAGCCGCCGAAGCCGATGCCGCCTTTGTCCGCCACGGGCCAAGCCCTCAATTCATGGACTTCCAGCGCGTCCGCTACATCCATGGCGAGACGCGCCAGATCGGGATCCGAAGGCAGGATCCAGGGTTCGATGAACAGTTCATCCATGGGCACCTTCCGACAGTGTTGCGACGTGGCGCAGCACCCGCAAATGGATGCGGTGGATGAAAACCTCGGACCAGAATCCCCAATAATTTTGCGGCCCCATTCGCAATTGGTACCAAGTGCGGCCCACCAGCCTCGTGTGCCCATCAGGCAACGCTTCCAAGACGAACTGGCCTTGGCGGCAGCGCAAATAGTCATCCAGGTGCGGCGGTCTCGGGCCAGGGTAGAGTGTCAATTCCCGCAACAGATCCGGCTGCAATGTCACGCCGAAACTTAATTCATGGCCTGGATTCCAGACCGTGACGGGTTCCACAAAGGCGCCGGTACTGAATTCGCAGCGCCGCACCGCGCCCACGCCTTCACCTTGAATTTCCGCACGCAACGGGGCGGCCACGCCTGCGCGGAAAATCCATTCGGTGGCGGGCGGAAGCTCTGGAAAGGCCACTACCTGTTTCCACACCACTTCGGGAGGGGCGGCAACGATCACTTCTGAGACCACCACCCGCAGCGGCGGCTCCGGCGCGGCGACATCCAGCAGCAGCAAGAGGGGCAAGAGGGCCACGCAGGCAGCAGAACCAGCCGGATGTCTGAACCAATTCCTGCGGCCAACCATTGCACCCAAGACGGACAGCACCAGCACCAACGGCGCGGCCATGACGATGCACACGGCGCCTTCTTGAGCCAGCAGCACCAGGACCGCCATGCTGAGCACCCCCGCCGTCACGGCCGCTAACATAGACCAAATCCAAATCCGGCCCGGCGAAAGGATCACAAGTATCCGCGCCGCCACCATGCCTGCCAGAAAAGGCGCGCCGACAAAAAGCCCCGAGCCATAGGCACCCAGCAGGCCCAACGAGACGCCGAGAACCCCCAGGAAAAGAACCGCACCTGAAACCGAAGCCACCCAAAATGCGGTCATGGGCCCCACCCGCGGGGCGGCGAAGCGCGGCGGTTCTTCGTCCGGGGGAGTCCGTCCTGGAACCGTGGAAGCCAGAACGAAAAAAAGCAGATTTGCAAACGGCACAAAGAAAAGCGCCAGAAATCCCGCAGGCAAATTCGCATCCTTCAGCCGCGCCAGGGTCAACCGGGCGCCCAGGTAAAGAAATGGCACCGCCACCGCCCACAAGCTGAACCAGAGTCCCCAATGGCCATCCGGCTGAAAGAGCGGCGCTTTGACAGGATGAACGTAGATGAGCGGAGACCAGTGTCCACCAAAAAAGCGGAAAACCAGGGCGTCCAGCAGGGCCTTAAATAGGCAGAGCAACACTCCCCAAGCCAGGAATGGCAATCGCCCGATGCGGTCCGGCAAGGTCATGGCGTCATCCCCGAATGGAGTGTCCTGGTCCATCGTATAGACTCAGGCCTATGTCCGTCGCCCGCCCTGTCGTTGTCACCGGCCAGCAGATCGGCGCTGGCTGGACGCCCGCGTTGTCCGTAGCCAAGGCTCTGGCAGCCCTCGCGGAGGCGCGACGCATCGGTGCGGAGGCTCGGTACTGGTTGGCGGACGAAGACCATGATCGCGCCGAAGTGGCGAGCACCGTGGGTCTGCAAGAGGGGCGTTTGACCCGCCACCGCTTCAGGTTTAACGCGCCGGAAGGCACTGCAACCGGCTGGCTGCCCTGGGGGACCTCGCAGCAGCTCGAAGCCGAACGCTTGTGGGGGGAGCTGCCTGCTCCGGATGAGCCCACCCTGCGCGGCCATGTTTTGAAACTTGGCGAACCCCTGTGGCAGCTCGGGCTGCGCCCCTTTTCGCCCACGGACCCAGCGTTGCGCGAGCCCATCCAAGCGGATTTGCAGCGGTGGCGGAGCCTTGACCTGGAAGCAACGCTATCCCACCAGGCGGAGCGGCTGGAGGCAGAAGGGGCCCCCCTCCCCTTGGATCCTCGCCAGCAATCAGCCTGGTTTTCCTTGGATCCCTTGAGCGGCTTGCGGCGCCGATTGGAGCTGGGCGAGCCCTGTCCCCAGGGCCACTGGCTGAGCCCCGGCGCGGCCTTGCGCCCGCTCATGCAATCCCTCCTGCTGCCGGTGGCAGCCGCGGTTCTGGGTCCATCAGAGCGGGCCTATTGGCGGCTTGCTGAGCCCCTCTGGGACCTTGTGAAATTGCCGACACCTCGCATCATCCCTCGCCCCTCCGTCATCGTCCTGCCCAAGGGCTGCACGGTGAACGCCGATCAACTGGATGATCTGCGCGAGGGAAATTGGCGGGCATTTTCGGCTGCAGGAACTGGGCTTCCATCTCAAGGCCTGGTCATCTCGAAATCGGATCCAGCCTGGGGCCCGGCCCTCGGCCTCCGCTTCACCAAGGAGCTGGACCGCACGCGAAAGCGCCTGGAGCGCCTGGATCACCGGTGGATGCGAGACCAATCCTCGGCCCGCTTGGGTATGGACCCAGAGCATCTGCGGCAAAGGCTCTTCCCCTTCGGCAAGGCGCAGGAACGCGTGCTTCCCGGGATCCACTGGCTGCGGGATGAAGCCCTGATCCATCGCATCCTCGACGGGATGGATGGAAGGACGAATCTGATCCTGGTGGAGGAATCATGAGTGAAGGATTGGATCTGCTCGTCCTTGGCGCGCACCCAGACGACGCGGAGGTCCACGTGGGCGGCCTGTTGGCCCTGGCGGCCAAACGGGGATTGAAGGCGGGGATCCTGGATCTCACCTCAGGCGATCTCGGCACCCGGGGCACGCCGGAAACGCGCCACGAAGAGGCCATGGCATCCGCAACAATTCTTGGGGTCGAGCGCCATATCCTGAACTTCCCCGACGGCAGGTTCACCGAAGAAGAGGCCTATCGTCTCAAACTCATGGCCAAGCTCCGGGAGCTGAGACCCGAGGTGCTCATCCTGCCCGCGCCCGAAGACCGCCACCCCGATCATCGTAGGGCCCATCGCCTGGGCCGGGAGGCTGCGTATTATGCGGGCCTTAAGAACTATCCCTGCGAAGGATCGCCTTGGCGCCCGAAGGCCATCGCGTGGATGGCCGGCGAGACCCCCGGCCAACCGGATCTCGTGGTGGACGTGAGCGAAGTCTGGGATCAGCGCATGAAGGCCTTCGATGCCTTCGGCAGCCAGTTTTCTCAGGACGCCCTGGCGGCGCCCACGCGCATCGCCCATCCCGCCTTCCGCCGTGGCGTCGAGGGCCGCGCCATGCATTACGCTTCATTCCTCTTATGCGGCTGGGCTGAAGCCTTGTGGTGCGATCGCCCCGTGCCCGAGGCCCTGCTGCGGCTGCTGGAGAAATTACGTTCATGAAGGCTCTCCGCCAATGAATCGCTTTGAAGCGAACCTGCTCTCCCGCATCCGTCATCGTGGCGACGCATTGGGAAACCGCCGCGTGGTGGTGGCGTGCAGCGGCGGCGGAGATTCCACGGCCTTGCTGGCCCTGCTGGTGGCTTTGCGTGGAAGCCTGGGCCTGGATCTCTCCATGGCCCACGCGGACCATCAGCTTCGTCCCGAGGCCCACGATGACGGTCATTTCGTGCGGGAACTGGCCCGGAGCTTCGATTTGGATCTGGCGGAAGCGCGCCTCGACGTCATCGCCCACGCGGACCGGGAGCACCTGGGACTGGAGACCGCCGCCCGGGATCTGCGCTGGGCCTGGCTCCGCCGGGAGGCCGCGTCCTGTGGCGCGGATCTCATCGCCACGGGGCACACCCTTGAAGACCACACCGAAACCGTGTTCCTGCGTCTGAGCCGGGGCGGGGGCGCGGGTTCCCTAACGCCCCTTCCCGCCCGCCAAAGCCATCGCTGGTCGCCACTCATCGAAACGCGGCGGGAGGATTTGAGGGACTATTTGCGATCCGAAGGCCTTCCTTGGCGCGAAGATTCCAGCAATCAGGAAGGCTTCACCCCCCGCAATCGCTGGCGCGCCTTGTTGCCTGCGCTGCGCAATGAGTCGCCGGCGTTGGATCAGCATCTCTGGGAAACGCACCTGCAGGTGCGGGAGTTGAGCGGACTGCGGGACCGCTGCGTGGATACCTGGCGCTCGGTCCGCTGGAATCTCGATGAAAAAGATGGCGGCCACGTTCTGTTGAATTCCGAACCCTGGCGCGAGGATGAGCTGCGCTGGGTGCTGGAAGCCGCCTTCCGTCACCTCGCGTGGCCCCGGGAAGCCGCGCTGCTGCGGGATCTCAGCGGCTGGGCGGTGCATCACCTCGCGGGGCACGGAAGGCATCATCGCTTCGGCCATTGGGCCTTGGATCCGCGCAAGGATGAACCTTTCCATTGGTCCTTGCACCCATCGGAGGTTGGCCCTCCTTCCCTGGCGGGTTAAACTGAAAGGCTCCATTGCCCGTAAGGGCTTGGTATCGGCCTCGGAGGCGCATTTTGAATTCAGCTGTCAAGAGCATGCTCGTGTGGGTAGGCATCGTGGTCCTGGTCTACGTGGCCATCATCCAGATCCCCAAGACCAACAACGTGCAGGATCTCCCCTTCTCCACCTTCATCACCGAAGGCGTGGCGGGGAAGTACAAGACCGTGACCCTGTCGGGCCAAGACGTGGAAGGCACCTACCGCGCCTCCTTCCGCAACGCCAAGGGCGACCAGATCGAGAAATTCAAGACCATCGCGCCGCCCATGCAGGATCTGGGCAAAGTGATCCTCAGCTGGCGCCAGGAAGAGCCCCCCAAGCTCGATGAATTCAAGGCCACCAAGCCCTCGGACAACCAGTTCATGTATCTGCTGATCTTCTGGGG
>JANXXC010000058.1 GCA_025350765.1 Holophagaceae bacterium
GGACGGCGGCGAGGACCTGAAGGCCCGGCCCGTGCTGAAGCCCCTGCGGGGCGAGAGCGGATGGTCCGTACTGGCCACGACCTTCGCCCTCGGCCGCGTGAAACCAAGCCTCGCGCGCTTCCGCGCCTTCACCCTCAAGCTCGCCAACGCCCTCACCACCCACGCGCGGGCCATGGCGCTGCGCCTGCATCCGCAGCACCTCAAGCCCGCCTGGCCGACGACCCTCGCCGTGCGCTGACGCACCGCGATCCCTGACGGCCCCCCAACGACCCGAACCCGCACTGAAAAAGCTCAAGGCCGTGGCCGAGGCCTGCCTAGTCGTGAAAATCGCAGCGAGTTGACCGCCTGGACCCCCGCGTCCAGCCTCGGTTTCCGTGCGTGGAGGACACCATTGGTTATGCCATGCTTAGGTCAGGATTACAGGTATGCTCAGCTCCATGTCCCAAACCGTGGCCATCATCGCCAAAGCTAAATCTCCGCTGCTGCCCAAAACCCTGGCGGAAGTGGCGCCCTGTTTCCTTGAATTGGGCTGGACCATGACCGCGGATGAATCCTTGGCGGGTCCCTGGAAGGACGCGGGGCTGGACCCGCTCAAACTTCGCATCGACAGCGGCCTGGGCCAGGCCCCGGAGCTGTGCTTGGTCCTGGGCGGCGATGGCACGTTGCTCTCCGCCGCCCGGCGCGTTGGCATGCGCGGCGCGAAGCTGCTGGGCATCAATCTAGGCTCCCTGGGATTTCTCACTTCCCACCCCGCCCAGGAAGCCCGGCAGGCCGTGGAGGCCTACCTTGCAGGAGAGCTGGAGGAGGACCGCCGTTTGATGCTCCACGCGGAGCTCTGGCGGGACGGCGCGAAGCTCATGGAAGCGGAAATTCTGAACGACGCGGTGCTCGCCAAGGGCGCCTTGGCCCGCATCATGGACATGCATCTTTCCGTGGGCGCCGAAGAGGCCGCGCTCATCAAGGCCGATGGCCTCATCGTCGCTACGCCCACGGGCTCCACGGCCTATTCGCTTTCCGCAGGCGGGCCCATCCTGCATCCCGCCCTCGAAGCCCTAGTCATCACCCCCATCTGCCCCCACAGCATCACCCTGCGGCCCCTGGTGGTAGATGCGGCCATGCGCGTGGCCATCACCGTCGGCGACGCCGAAGACGCGCACCTGACCTTCGATGGCCAGATCGGGCGGCCGGTGCAAAAGGGCGATCGCGTGGAGCTTAGCCGCAGCGCCCACACCACCACGTTGATGCGCAGCTCTGCCCTGCCCTATTTTCAGTTGCTCCAGCAGAAATTGCATTGGGCGGATCGATAGAATTGAAGGACTTCTTCACCGCAACTTTAGTGACGCCAGGGCCAGCACCGAGCACACCACTGCGGTGATCCATAGGCGCATGACGACCTTGTTTTCGTGCAGGCCGCCGAGCTCCATGTGGTGGTGGAAGGGCGCCATGCGGAAGATGCGCTTACCTGCGCGGAGCTTGAAGCTACCGATCTGCAGGATCACGCTCACGCACTCGATGACGAAAAGGCCGCCCGCGATGGAGAGCAGCAATTCCTGCTTGATGATGAGGGCCGCCGTGGCCAGGGCCCCGCCAAGCCCCAATGCGCCCGTGTCCCCCATGAAGACTTCCGCGGGATGGGCGTTGAACCAGAGGAAGCCGAGGCAGGCGCCGGCCATGGCGCTCATGAAAATGGACAGATCCGCGCCGCCCGCCACGAAGGGCACCACGAGGTAGGTCGCGATCTTCGCGTTGCCTGCCACGTAGGCCAGGATGCCGAAGGTGAAAGCCACAATGATCATGCCCCCCGTGGCCAGCCCATCGAGGCCGTCCGTGAGGTTCACGGCGTTACTGGTGCCCACCATCACGAAGACGATCCAGGGCAGCAGGAAGTAGCCCACGTCCGGCTGGAATTTCTTAAAAAAGGGCACCGACAATTGGCTGGTGAGCTGGCCACGGAGACCGAAATCATGGATGAGAAAGGCCACCAGCAGCGCGATGGCCGTCAGCCAGGCCATCTTCTGCCAGGAGCGCAGTCCCTCATTGTTTTTCTTCAGCAATTTCTTGGTGTCGTCATAGGCCCCCACCGCGCCGAAGCCGATCAGGGAGACGAGACAGACCCAGATGGGCACGCTCTTTAGATCACACCAAAGCAGCGTGGAGAGGGTCGTCACCAGCAGGATGAGGATGCCGCCCATGGTGGGGGTTCCGGCCTTCCCCTGATGATGTTGCGGGCCTTCTTCTCGGATGTGCTGGCCCATCTTCAGGCGGCGCAGCGTGCGGATCACTAAGGGGCCGAAAAGCAGCGATAGCGCGAAGGCGAAAGCCGCGGCCATGGCCGCTCTGAAAGTGATGTATCGAAAAACCGAGAAGCCAGGAACGAAATCGCGGATGGGGTAGAGAAGCCAGGGCAGCATGCGGTCGGGGACTCATGGAAAAGAAAATGGAAACGGGAAACAGCGGAGGTCTTCATTGTCGCCGGAATGGCTCCCTTCAGGGGCTTCAAGCAATCTTTCCATCTGAAACGACCAAATAGCCGTAGTAGCTTTGAGGAGATGCCTTTGATGCTGAAGTTCCGATTCCAAACCTGGGTCTGGATGGCCACGATTTCGTCGGCCTCAACGGCCCATGACCTCTGGATCGAGCCTTCGGCCTACAAGGTCCAGCCCGGCAGCGTGCTCAAGCTGAGGTTGCGTGTGGGCCAAGATTTCAAAGGTGACGCCCTTCCCCGCAATAATTCCCTGATCGAAAAATTCGCGGTCTTCGGCCCAGGTAGTGAGCGGCCCGTGATTGGCCAAGACGGTGGCGATCCCGCGGGATTCACGAAGGTCGAGACCGCAGGTCTGCATACCGTCGTCTATTTCAGCCACTTTTCCACCGTGGAATTGGAAGGCGCCAAGTTCGAAAGTTACTTGAAGGATGAAGGACTGGCTGCCATTTCCCTCTGGCGGGCGAAGCATGGCAAGAGCGCCGACCCCGCGCGCGACCGCTTTCTCCGCTGCGCCAAGGCTTTCATCCGCGTGGGCGATGGCGGCAACGCGGGCTTTGATCGCGTCTTTGGAATGCCCTTGGAACTCGTGGCGGAGCGTGATCCCTTCACCTCCAAGGGCCCACTGCCGGTCAAGCTTCTGTGGCGCGGCAAAGGATTGGCAGACGCTTTGATCGTGGCCTTCAACCAGGCCAACCCCACTCAAAAAATCCGGCTCCGCACCGACCGGGCGGGCCGTGTGCACCTGCCCCTCACGGGTGACGGCGTGTGGCTCATCAAGTGCGTCCATATGCAAGCCGCGGGAATCGGCGAGCCAAGCGCGGACTGGGAAAGCTACTGGGCTTCGCTTTCCTTCGAACGGAAGGCCTAATGCGGAAATTCGTTTTCGCCTTTCTGGTTTTGGCGGCGCTGGCGATTCCCCTGGTGGCCCATGAATTGGGCGCGGTGCAGGCCGACATCACGTTCAAGAAAAACGGGACCTTCGTGGCCGATGTGCAGGTGGACCCCGAGCATCTGCCCCTGTCCTTGAATCCCTTCACCGGCCTGCCGTCGGTGGTATCGGAAACCGAGCTGCAGCGACGGCGGGAGGCTTTCCAGAAAGACTTCCTAGAGAAGCTCGACCTCTCCTTCGATGGCGTCCGGTCCACCCTTGGGATGGAAGCCCTGGCTCCCCCCCCCTCCCAGGATCCGGCGGCGGCCTGGCGTTTCGGTTTTCGTCTGAACGGTGTCATTCCCGCTGGGGCCCGCGCTTTCACCTGGGGACATCCCTACAAGATGGGCCAATACTTGCTGCGCCTGCGGAATGAAGGCGACGCGGAAGCCCGCACGGCTTGGGTGGAAGGCGGAAAGGCCAGCCTGCCTTTTGATCTTGGTTCCTCACCCATTCCGCAAACCAAACTGGGCAAGATCGGGCTTTATCTGAAGCTCGGCTTCACCCACATTCTTCCCGAGGGCACCGACCACATCCTGTTTGTGCTGGGCCTTTTCTTCCTGAGCTTGCGCATCAAGCCCCTGCTCCTGCAGGTGACGAGCTTCACCCTGGCCCACTCCCTGACGCTCGGCCTGTCGCTCTTTGGCGTCCTGAGCCTATCGCCGCGCATCGTGGAGCCGCTCATCGCCGTGTCCATCGTGTACGTTGCGGTGGAGAACATTCTCACTGATGAATTCAAGCCCTGGAGACTGGCCGTGGTATTCAGTTTCGGGCTGTTGCACGGCCTGGGCTTCGCGGGCGCCCTGAGGGATCTCCACATCCCAAAATCTGATTTCCTGGGCGCCCTCATTTCTTTCAATGTGGGCGTGGAGCTGGGCCAGCTATCGGTGCTGCTCCTCGCCTTCATCACGGTGGGCCTCGCCTTCGGCAAAAAACCCTGGTATCGGCAGCGCATCAGCATCCCCGCCTCGGTGCTCATTGGATTGACGGGGCTCTTCTGGACCGTGCAAAGAGTGTTTTTCGCCTAATACGATCTAGCATTCCATTTTCAAAAAAAGCCTTCATCACCAAGACGCCAAGCGGCCTTTCGGCCCTCCACCAAGAAGAGCGGGTAAGGTTCCATGGGCCCGATCGAGGGCGGCAGGCGCCGAGGCCCATTCGATCCCTGAGGGATTGCAGTTCTTGGTGATGAGATTTTAATTTTTTCGGATCACCAATGAAACTCAGCCGACTGGCCAACCTCATCAAAATGCACCACGCGGAGGGCTGCGGAGAATAGCAGAGGGAAGCAGAGAGGCTCGTCCGTTGCGCGCAGGGGCGCCCGCGTTTGCGGGCATCACCGCTTCGCGGTGATGATTCGGGCGCGGCCTAGATCGCCTTTTCGGGAGCGAGTCATCGGCCGCGCCCGAATCCTTGGCCCCTGCTGGACGGATCTCGAAATGAGCGGCTCCGCGAGCCTCCGCTTCTCCGCGTCCTCCGCGTAGTGTTTTTCTGCTGACTTCATCTCAAACGTTAATTTATTTGGCTATAACTGAGATGACAATTCTTGGGAATCAGGTCATTTTTTGAATGCGAATTACATTATGTCCGGTGGGCGAGGAGCCAGTCCACCGCCCGCTCTGAGGCCCAGTAGCGGCTGCCTTTGACGAGGATGCGCGCGCCTTGAGGGACGGCCCCCAAGCCGGTCGCATCATCCCTCAGGGATTCGAAATCCGGGAAGGCCGCGGCGCCCTGCCCAAAGCCCTTCGCCATGGCCTCCGCGAAGTCCCCATAGACCCAAAGTCGCCCGATCCCCGCGCGGCGCAAGCCTTCGCCCACGTCGCGGTGCAAGCGATCCGTGTCGGCGCCCAGCTCCCTCATGCAGCCCAGCACGGCCACCGCTTCACCGCCTTGAAGCTCCAGCAACGATTCAGCGCAGGCCAGAATGGAATCGCCCGATGCGTTGTAGCTTTCGTCCAGTAGCCAGGCCCCTCCACGAAGCGCGTGCAATCGGCCGCGCCCTGGTTCGGGCTCCACGATTCCGAGACCTTCCGCGATGCGATCCGGGTCGAATCCCGCAAGCAAGGCGATGGCAGCCGCCAACGATGCATTGCGCACCTGGTGGGCGCCGCGCAGCTTCAATTCCACCGGGAAAGCGTATTCCGGCGTGCGCAGGGTGAAGCGTTCTCCCTGCGGTCCAAGGGAAATGACTTCCTCCCAGCCGAAGGCTTCCCTATCGCCCACGGGCACCGCCAGCACATGGGCCGCGAAGGGTTGCTCGGAGATCCAGCGGCACCAGGGATCCGTGGCCAAGTGGGCCCAGGCGCCGCCATGGCGTAGACCCGCGATGAGTTCGCCCTTCGCCTCGGCGATGCCCTGCGGGCCCGCCGGAAAATTTTCCAGGTGCGCCGTTCCCACCAGGGTGATGAGACCGAAATCCGGGGGCGCGATCTCGGTGAGACGCTTGATTTCTCCCGGCGTGCTCATGCCCATCTCCAGCACCGCCGCGGGCTCGCCGATGGGCATGGTGGCCAGGGCCTGCGGCATTCCCAAGCCATTGTTGCGGTTCCCCGGCGTCTTCCATCCGCCCGTGGCAGCGGCCAGCAGATCCTTGGTGCTGGTCTTGCCCACGCTGCCGGTGATGCCGAATACCGCGTGCGGACGCACGGCCTTCAGCCGCGCCTGGCCCCAGGTCTGCAAAGCCGCCAGCGTATCCGGGACAATGAGCTGAGGCACCGCGAGATCCATCGGATGATCCACCAGCAGACACGAGGCGCCCAGCTCGACGGCCTTGGACGCGAAGGCGTGCCCATCGCGCTCGGCGCGGAGAGCGACGAAACCTTCGCCGGGCTGGAGCGTGCGGGTATCGAGAGAAAGCGCCAAAGGACAGACGGACCCATCTCCCCGCAACTCCGCGCCGATGAGAGAGGCCACTCGATGGAGGTCGAAGAGCATGGAGGTCACAAACTCGATGGGCCTGGCTGGGCCAGGTGAGTGAGGGAAACGGGCGCAACGGAGGCGTTGTCCCCGGTGGCCGCGCGCCGATGATAGTCCATCTGTCCGAGATGAAAGGTCAAGTGGGTGCAAAGGTGCAGCAATGCGGCGCCGATGGACGGATGGGTCCCCGCCAATTCTATCGGATAGGGCTCGTCCAAGCGGGTGGGTTCAAGGCTGGCGAGGGCGGCTTCGACCTCCCGAGCGGCGAGGCCCACTTGGTGGATCAAGGCCTCGCGGGAAAGATCCCGTTGCGCGAATTCTAAGGGCCGATCCCGAACGAATCCTCTCTGGCCCAATTCCGCGCCGATGAAATGGCGAAGATTCCCGATCAGATGCAGTGCAAGATTCCCGCCGAGGATGGGCTGACCCGGAACCTCTCTCCAAAGGCTCGCGTCATCGGGATAGGCGGCGATCTCCCGCTCAAGAGTGGCCAGGTCCCTGCGAAAGAGCGCCGCGATGTCGCGAATCATGTTCGGCCTCCATTTTTTGATTATCGGCATGATTCAAGCGAATCCATGTGCGCGAAAAACAGGAACCGCGAAAAACACGAAAAAACGCGAAAAGCCTTGCGGCGCTGTGAAGACGGAAAAACTGCCAGGTTATCGGCTTTTCTCAGCCTAATTCTCACCTGCCATCAATAATGCCTGGACACAGAGAACACAGAAAAAAGCCAGAGGACACAGAGGGTGCCGTCGGTGGAACGCAAGCAATGACGTTGGCGTCATTGGAGGCGGTGCTGAACCCGCGTTCCCGTGGTCTTCCATGAGATTTCTGTATCTTCTGTGCTCAGCTTTTTTTGGGCTGAGATACCGATAATCAGGTTCACCGAATCAGCCAAAAGGCGCGCAAGGCCCACCTAGCAGTTCTTTGTGATCTCTGCGTACTTTGTAGCTAATCTTTTTTTCGCGTGTTTTGGCGTTTTTCGCGGTTCTAGTTTTTTGCTGAGCCTTGCGGAAAATCAGGCTTAAT
>JANXXC010000064.1 GCA_025350765.1 Holophagaceae bacterium
GCCGATGACACCGCCCGCGAAGTAGGAGAATCGCGCCCAGTTGGTGCCGAACTGGAATTCCATGGGGACGCCCGTCACGACGCCCACTGCGAAGTTGATGCCGAAAATCCGGATCCAGAATCGTGCGGCGTCGGCGTAACGAGATTCGCCGGTCTTCAACGCCCGCCACTTGAGCCACAAAATGAGCAGCGCCAAGCCCATGGTCAGCTGAGGGAACAGGTAGTGGAAGATGATGGTGAACGCGAATTGGAGCCTGTGCCAGAACAGTGGATCGCCCATAGCAAATCTCCTTAAGCCTGTCCCAGTATTCCGGCAATGACCCTGTGATATGGATCAAGATGCCCGGATTTCAAGTCGGGGTTAGGAGTTCACTTTTCGAGGTCGGGATCGCGCTCCCAGCCGCCCAGGTTCACGGCCTCGAAGCCCTGAGCCCTAAGGAAATCCATCGCGGTTTTCGCGCGTCCTCCGACGGCGCAGCAAACGAGCAAAGGACGGTCCTTGGGAAGTTCGGAGGTTCTTTCCTGCAATTGATCGATGGGGATGAGCAGGCTCTTCGGGCCGTGGCCCTCATCCCACTCCTTCTGGCTGCGAACGTCCAGGACCAGGCCTCCGCGATGCATCAGCGCCTTGGCTTCTTCCTCCGTCACGAAGGGGCCGTAGCGTTTTTCGGGATTCATGAAATCCATCAGCCCCATGGGGTCCTCCAAAGAATCTAGACTCCCAGGTTAAGTGGCCACGGCAATGGTTTGCCCAACAAATCGCAAATCGAAAATCAAAAATCGAAAATAATAGGGCATGACCGACCTCCGCTCTCGCGCCTCGAAGATCAAGCTGCTCTGCACTGACGTCGATGGAGTCCTGACGGATGGATCCCTGCATTTCGGCGCGGGAGTAGGCCATACCAAGGCCTTCAATGTGCGGGACGGCGTGGGCATCAAGTGGCTGCAGAAGGCGGGCATTCCGGTTGCCTTCATTTCCGGGCTGGATTCACCCTCCACTTGGAGCCGCGCCCAGCAGTTGGAGGTGGTGGATTGCTTCGCGGGACACTTGCAAAAGCTCCCTATCCTCGAGCAGCTCTGCGCGAAG
This sequence comes from Holophagaceae bacterium, assembly GCA_025350765.1. Taxonomy (GTDB): domain Bacteria; phylum Acidobacteriota; class Holophagae; order Holophagales; family Holophagaceae; genus JANXPB01. Next base: position 1,087 of record JANXXC010000064.1, read on the forward strand.
TACGGCCTGAACCTGGACGAGGTCGCCCACATCGGCGACGACCTGCACGATCTGCCGCTGCTCATGCGCTGCGGGCTCGCAGCCTGCCCCGAAGACGCCGTGGAGGAGGTTCGCGCCGCGTCCCATTGGGTCGTGCCTGTTCGCGGTGGCAGCGGTGTACTGAGGACTGTGGCCGAAGAAATTTTGAAAGCGCAAGGGAAGTGGGATGGAATCGTGAGCGGTTATAAGGTGTGAGGCAGCTCGTCCCTCACGACTCGCCCCTCACTTCCTCGCTTTGATCCAGGCATCCACGCGGCGTTCCAGCAGGTCCAGCGGAAGCGCGCCGCCGCCCAGGACACAGTCGTGGAATCCCTTGATGTCGAATCGGTCTCCCAATTCCTGCTTCGATTTTTCTCGAAGTTCGAGAATGCGGAGTTGGCCGATTTTGTACGCCAAGGCCTGGCCCGGCCAGGCGATGTAACGATCCGTCTCGCTTTGAATGTCCACCTCGTCCATGGAGCCGTGGGCACGGAAGTAATCCACCATTTGCGCCCTGGTCCAGTGCAGTGCGTGAACGCCGGTGTCCAGCACGAGGCGGATCGCCCTCAGCATCTCGTCATTCAGGCGCCCATAGTCGGAATAGGGATCCTGGTAGAACCCCAGCTCTTTCGGCAATCGCTCGGAATAGAGCGCCCAGCCTTCTTCGAAAGCCGTGAAGGGCGCGTGTTTCTGAAATTCCGGCAGGCCTTCCAATTCCTGCGCGATGGAAATCTGCATGTGATGGCCAGGAATGGCTTCGTGGTAGGCGGTGCTCTCACAGGTGAGCATGGAGCGGCTTTCCGCCTTGAAGGTGTTCACGGCGAAGCGGCCGGGCCGGGTGCCATCCGGCGTGCCGGCGTTGTAGTCCGCGGCGGCGGCGCCCTCCTCGCGGAAGGCTTCAATGGGGATCACGACGAGGGGGGCTTTGGGAAGGCGGCCGAAGAGTTTTGGCAATTCCGACCTCATCCCATCCACGTAGCGTTGATAGCGCGCCACTAGCTCATGCCCGCTCTTGGGATGCAGATCTGATTTATGGGCGATGGCCTCGCGGAAGGCCGCCAGATCGGTGTATCCGAAGTTCGCACCAAGGGCGGTCATCTCCGTTTCAATGCGGGCGACTTCCTTCAAGCCGATGGCATGGATGGTCTTTGCATCCAGCGTGGTGGTGGTGTGGTGGCGAATCTGAAACCGGTAGCGCGCCTCGCCCTCGCTTGCGGCCCAGAGCCCCGGCTCCCCCCGGCCGGCGGGGAGATAGTCCGCTTGAAGGAAGCGCAGCAGACGGGCATAGGCGGGCGTCACGGAATGTTGGATGGCCGCGTCCACCGCTCGCCGCAATTTCTTCTGGTCACCTACGGAGATGGCCTCGGGGAAGGCCTTCAAGGGTTCCAGGAAGGGCGCCCTGGCGGATTCCCCGGAGCTGAGAGTCTTGACCTGGGCGATGATCCCTTCGATGACCAGCTTGGGGGGTGCTGGCCCGCGCTTGAGTCCGCGATGCATGTTGGTGATGGTGTCGTCGACGGACTTCGAAAATGCCTTCAGTCGTGAAACATAGTCCTGGTAGTCCTTTGCGGTCCTAAAGGGGTGACTGCTGAAGAGCTGCGGGAAGTCGATGTGCAGGCCATCCATCTGCGTCAGGGGTTGCTCCCAGGGCCGGAACGCGGAGCCGTCCACCTGCTCCTGGACCACGGTCTTCAGCAGATCCTGGCTGAGGCGCTGATCGGCGGTGAGGTCGTCGCTACGGACGGCATCGAGCTTCCCAAGAAAAGCGACCTTCCAGGCGAGGTCGCGGTGGATGGCCCCGATCGACGAATCACTCAGGCGGTGGTTGTAGCGGGGGTCTCCCACCACGGTGGCTTGCTCGGGATTGATGCGAAGGGTGTATTGCCAATACTCCTGGAAGAGGCGATCGAGGGTATTCGCGGGCATCGGCGGGGCTCCGATCAGGGGGGCTGAAGCGAGCAGGACGGGTATCACAACCATGAACTTCATCAGGCCTCCATCGACTTCAATAGGTGCTCAGCCACACGCCCCGCGGCGCCGGAAGCACCCAGGTGGGGACGCACGGTGGCGAGATCCATCCGGATCGCCGCGGAGGTGGTGGGGTCCAGTAGCCGCTGTAGCACTTGGGAAAGCGAGTCAGGATTCACGCCGCCTTGCACCAGCTCTTCCACTACCTGTCGACCAGCCACGACGTTGGCCAGACCAAAGAAGGGCAGCTTCACGAAGGATTTCGCCAAGAGGTAGGTCAGCGGGTTGAGTTTGTAAACGATGGCAAAGGGCGTGCCCAGGAGCGCTGTCTCCAGGGTCGCGGTGCCCGAGGCGACGAGCGCCGCGTCGGCATAGGCGCGGGCGGCGTAGCTCAAGTCCCGGACCGCCCGGATGGACGTGCCATGAAGATGAGTCTGGATCATCTCCTCCGAGAGGGTCGGCGCCACGGGCAGCACCCATTGCACGTCGCCATGTCGTCCATCGGCCCGCCATCGCCGCGCCAACTCGGCCAGGGGCGGCAGGAGCCGCTGGATCTCACCTTCCCGACTACCGGGAAGCAAAGCTACCAGCGGCTTTGCGGGGTCCAGGCCCGTGCGTGAAAAAAAGGATTCACGGGAGACTTCGGCCTTAACGGTTTCCACCAGGGGGTTGCCCACCCAGATCGCCTCGACGGGGAATCCGTTGAACAGGACCGGCTCGAAATCAAAGAGGCAGTAAAGCGTATCGAGGGTGCGGCCCAGATCGGGGATGCGGCCCTTCTTCCAGGCCCAGACCTGAGGGCACACATATTGATGCAGCTTTACGGCGGGCATTTTTTTGCGCAGCGCGTTGGCCAGGCGCAAGTTAAAGCCCGGGTAGTCGATGAAGAGCGCCGCCTGGATGGATTCTTCATCTGCCGCATCGAGAATTCGATGGAAGAGTTTGTTCAGCGAGGGCAGGTGCTTGATGACCTCAATGAACCCCACCACGCCGAGATCTTTGACGTGGGCCAACTGGCGATCGAGGTAGGGCGCCATTCCATCGCCGCCGATGCCGATGATGCGAAGGTCCGGGCGACGCGCTTTCAACTCCCGCAGCAATTCCGCGCCGTGCAGATCGCCTGAAGCTTCGCCCGCGATGACGAGCAATGTTGCGCTCACGCATTGCCCCGGGATGGCCGCTGCCAATGGGCGCCGAAGGTGATGCTTTCATCCACAACGATGGGCCGCCCCAGCGCCGTTGCGGGCATTTCCGCCGGGAAGGTCACGGCGGGGAATTGTCGTTTCAAGGTTTCCAGATGCTGGAGGAGGGAAGCGGTATCTGCCGCAGCATCGCCGTTGCCGTCGAAAGCCAGGTTCCAGCGATAGCCAGTGCGCTGCAAGGCGGAGTAATCAGCGCTTTCCGAACCCACAGCGGTGTAGAGGCGGTCACTGATGAGTTCCAGATCATCCCCTACCGTTTCGTCCCAGCAAAAACCTACGGCTTCGCCACGGACTTCTTTCAAGAGCGAGATGAGTCCCCGCACAGAACCTTTCGCGGGCCGCAAGGCGAGCTTCAAGCCCCTGCCCGAGGTCCGCTCCAACAGGGCTTCCAGGGTCTGGAGGAGTTTGGAGGTGGCCCAGCGTCCGACGGGCGCTTCCGCCGGAATGACTAAAAAGTCGGCACCGAACCTGGGATGCAGCGCTTGCATGGCCATTTCCAATACCTGATTTTCCCATTTCAAGTCCGGCAGATGCAGGGCGTGGATGCCGAGGCCCCGGCGGACCGCAGCTTCCCAATTCGCATGTGCCGGATGCGGCGGCCCGTCCCAGCGCAGTTCCACATCCCGAAAGGCCGACCAGGCCAAGGGGCTCGAACTGGATGGGATCAGAGGAACAAAGCGCATGGGATTATCATGAAGCACCGGAGGAAGGCATGGCCCGAGTTTTCAGTTTGGAAGAGGCGCAGGCCATGATGCCCGCGGTGCGATCAATGACGGGCCCCGTGTTCCAGTTGGCCGCCAGCCTCGCGGAGGAATTGAGTGGCGCCGAGGAAACCGGCGGGGATGCCCGGGCCGAGGAATTGCGGGAGCGATTGCAGGTGCTGGTGGAGAGCTGGGCCGATGGCATCCGTGATCTGGGCGCCGACGTAAAGGGACTTTGGCTCGTGGATTTCGATAGTGGTGATGGCTATTGGTGTTGGGCCTACCCCGAAGAAGACCTAGGCCACTGGCACAGCTACGAGGGCGGCTTCGGTAGCCGGGTGCCGGCGCACATGAGGCCCGTGCATCAGACATGAACACCGTCGGCGAAGGCGAAGATCCGGGACCGATTTTTCGTGACACGGTGCTGGCCATCGTCAGAAAAATCCCCAAGGGGCGCTTGGCCAGCTACGGTCAGGTGGCCATGTTGGCGGGCTTTCCGCGCCGTCCCCGGCAGGTGGGGATGGTGCTCCGAGGCCTCCCCAAAACCACCAAGCTGCCCTGGCACCGCGTGGTGAACAACCAGGGCTACGTTCCTTCCAAGGGGCGCTGGTGGGGGGCCATGGTGCAGAGCGAACGCATCCGGGCCGAGGGCATCGAGGTATCCAACGACGGCACGCTGGATCTGGAAGCCCATCGCTGGAAGCCCCGCCTGGGCTGACCGCAGGCAACCCCCGCTATCCTTTGTTGAGCAGGGCGATCTTGGTGTCGTAGCGCTTCCGCTCTGCGGGCAGGGCCCAACGGCGCGCCAACTCCAAATCGGAAAGGGCCTCAGCGGATTTTCCATTCCGCAGATCCAGCCGAGCCTTGATGAGGTAGAAATCGGGCTCGTAAGGCAACAGCTTGATCGCGGTCGCAACGAGTTTGGAAGCGGCTTCCCATTGTTCGGCTTCCATGGCTTCCTCGGCCAAAAAGGCCTGGAAATAGGGATCCTTCTTCCGGAGCTCCAGACCCAGTTGACGGTATTTCAGGGCTTCCTCGTCTCGGTTGGACGCCCGCAGGAGGGCCTCCATGTTTCCGATGGCGGCGGTGTCCTTGGGTTCCAGGGAGAGAGCCTTTAAATAATCAGCTTCGGCTCGCGCGTTCTCGCCGGTGCTCTTCAGGACGACTCCCCGGATGTTCCTGGCCACGTTAGAGGTGGGATCGGACTTCACGGCTAGATCCGCCTGTTCCAGGGCCTCGGGCTTCAACCCCTCCATCAACAACTCCACGGCGCGATTGCTGTAATACAGCGCCCTCAAGCGTTCCACTTGAAGGACCTTGACCATGTAAATCCCTTGATGCTGGCGCAATCGAGGAAGGAAATCCGCCACGAGATCTTCCTGGGGGAACATCGGCACGAGCGCCACCACATGGCGTTCCATGCGGATGAGCTGTCCTTCTCGCCGCCAATGATTGAGGTTCCAAGGCTCGGCATATTGGGCCGGGATGCCCGCCAGCCGGCAAGAGGCCACGTAAAGCGCGGTGAGCGATAGGCAGTTGGCCTTCCGGTCTTGAAGCACTTCGGAGATGGTGCGGGTATGGGAGTTGTCGTAGGTGATGCCAAGCCCCCCATCACTTTCAGGGCGGAAAATGACATCCAGGATGCCCTGTAATTTGCTCCTCAGGCTCCATTCCCGCATGGTCGCCTTTCGCATGATGGGCACCAGTTCCGGGGGCGTGAGGAGCGGGTCCAGCACGGGGGCTCGGGGAAAGGGGATCGGAAGAGGCTGGGCGGGCAGGAGCGACTCTGCTTCCTGACCAACGAGGCACCCTGCGGAAAGCAATGCAGCCAATAGCGTCCGGATGATCATGCCGCGTCCCTCGATTCTTGCCGGGCCAGCCAAGACGGGTCGGGCATCAGAAACATACGCTCACCTGGTCGGGGATCAATCGAAAAAGGGATGAATTCGAGCTTTTGAGGGGTGAAATTCACATTCATGGGGCGAATCACCATGCGAACCTGGATCCATGGGTCCGACTGCGGTGGTGTGCGCCTATTCTCCCGTGGGAAGGGAGGCCTTGGCGGGCCTGTTGGACGCGGGCGTTCAAGTCCTCGCTTTGTATACCTACGCCCAAGAAGACTCCGAATCCTGGTTTGAGCCGCCCGCGACGCTGGCGAGGGAGCGCGGCATTCCGGTGCATCAGGCGCCGAGGTTCAATGAGGATGAAGTGTTCGAGGCCATCGCCAGCCTGAAGCCGGACTTCCTTTTCAGTTTCTATTTCCGCGAGATGATCCAAGCCCGCTTCCTGGAGATTCCCAGGCTCGGCGCATACAACCTTCATGGATCCTTGCTCCCCGCCTATCGGGGCCGGGCTCCCATCAATTGGGTGCTGGTGAAGGGCGAAATCGAAACCGGGATCACCCTCCATGCGATGACACCCAAGCCCGATGATGGCCATATCCTGGGCCAGATAAAACTTCCCATCGCGTGGGATGAGACAGCCCTGAGCCTTACCTGGAAGTGCGCCGAAGCGGGCCGCGAGCTGGTGCGGGACACCGTGCCGAAATTAGTGGATGGCAGCGCCAAACGCTTAGACCAGAAAAGCCTTGGACCTTCGAGCTATTTCGGCGGTCGAAAACCCGAGGATGGCCGTTTGGATTTTTCGATGCCGGTGCAAAAGGCCTTCAATCTCCTCCGCGCCGTAGCGGACCCATGGCCCAATGCATTCCTCCGCACGGAGACGGGAGAGCTTCAGGTGGCCTGGGCCCTGCCCACGGCGTTGCCCTGCGCGCCCGGGTGCTACAGGCTGACGACTGAAGGGGTTATCCTTGGGTTCGCGGATGGAGCCTTGATGATCCACGCCCTGCGCAAGGGGCCTCTTCGCAGCGAACGCCCCACGGACCATGGGGCCTGGCTGGCAGACATTGGCATTCGGGAGGTCTCGCTCTAAACTCCGATCACTCCAGTTCGAAGTTTCGAGGTCTCCATGCGACTTGCCCTGCTTCTCCTCATCCCGGCCCTGCTGATCGCCGGGGACCGCCGCCCACGCACGCCCAGGCATCGAGGCGGGCCCGTGGCCACTGCGAAGGAGGCCAAGGCCATTGCCGAGCAGGACACCGGCGGGATCGCCATCAGCGCGAGACGCATCCCTTTGAATGGTGCCTCTTGCGGTTGGGAGGTGGATGTCCACATGCCAAAGGATGAACGCGGCTGGCGCTGCACCGTGGATTGCGATAGCCACTCGGTCTACACCAAGGACCGCATACCCAATCCGCCGCTGAAAGGCCACCACTGAGCGTGTCCATTCGAATTGGCCTAGCGGCGGGGGCCCTTGCCACTCTCCATCTGTGCGGCCAGGACCCAGATCCGGCGAGGCTCCGCAAGGATGTCTACGCGCTGGCCGACCCCGCCATGGAAGGCCGCGCCACCGGCACCGCTGGTCAGCGGAAAGCCGCTGCGTACCTCGCGCAGCGCTTCCTCGACGCGGGCCTGGTCCCCCTGGTCTCTCAGGAAGGGCCGCCCTGCGCGCCCTCCTTCCTGCTTCCCTACACCCTCCTGCGTTCCAGGCAGGATGCGGCCGCTTCGACCTTTCAACTGGGCCACACGATGCTGAAGGTGGGCGAGGACATCCTCACGGCCCGGGCCCAGGCCGCGACCGGCGAGGTGGTCTTCGTCGGCTACGGCATCCACGCGCCTGAGTTGAAATGGGACGATGCTGCGGGTCTGGAACCGAAGGGCTGCTGGCTGGCCATGTGGGAGGGGGCTCCGGAAAGCCCCGGGACCGGCGCTTCGAAGGATTGGGCCACCGCGGGCCAGGCTGAGACCAAATTGGAGTGGGCTCGCAAAGCCGGGGCCGCGGGGTGCCTATTCATCCAGACGCGGCCGGACACGGAGGCGGGGTTCGGCCGTATGCGCCTCTATCTGAGCCGATCCGTGGAAAGAGGCCAGCTCTCGCTCAAAGGCGGCGCGGTGCGTGAATCCCAGACATTCTGGCTCAGCGCCGAGGCGGCGAAGGCCCTTCGGATTGAGCTAAAGGCGGATCCCAAACCGGGAGGCTCCAGAGCCTTGGGGACCTTCGTCTATACCCCCAAAATCACCAAGGAAGAGATCCCCGCCTCCAATCTGGCCGGCCTCATTCCGGGCACGGATCTCAAACTCAAGGATGAAATCATCGTGCTGTCGGCCCACCACGATCACGTGGGCATGGAAGGCGGCAAGCTCCATCCCGGCGCGGACGACAACGCTTCGGGGACGGCGGCCATTCTCGAAGTGGCGCGCCTGCTCAAGGATTCGAAACCCAAGCGCAGCATCCTAGTGCTCTCCCTTAGCGGCGAAGAGATTGGCCTGTGGGGTTCCCAGGCCTTCGTGGCCGCACCGCCTGTGGAGCTGTCTCGCATCAAGGCCGACATCAACCTGGACATGGTGGGGCGCAACGCGTTGGACGAGGTTTGTGTCACGCCGGCTCAAGTGGATGGCGCCGTGGGCACGCTGACCCAGGAAGCCCGCGCCATCGCCCTGCGCCAGGGCCTAAAACTCACCACCGAAGCCGATCAATATTGGTATCGCTCGGACCACTTCACTTTTGCCAGGCGCGGAATCCCGGCGATCTTTTTCTTCGGCGGCATGCACGCGGATTACCACCAGCCTTCAGACACCCCCGACAAAATTAATTATGAAAAGTTGGCTCGGGTGGTGGGCCTGGCCAAGGAATTGGTCCTGAACGTGGCCAATGCGACGGAACCGCCCAAATTGCTGCCCAAGGAAACCTGGTCCACTTGGACCTGGCCCTCTCCCACTTCCCCGGCGCTGAAACCCCGTTGAACGGCGTCAACCGGGCATTCGCCGATTCGTTACACGTCTTCCCCTAGCGCTCCTTGCGGAGCCTTCTAAACTTGTGTCTCGCGGCGGTTGCTGCATGGAGGACTCGATGAGTCTGATGGACAACTTCAAGGATTGGGGCAAAGCGCAGTTTCTCGACGTCGTCCAATGGATGGATGCATCGCAGGACATGATGGCCTGGCGTTTCGACTTCCGCGGCCAAGAGATCCAGAACGGCGGCAAGCTCATCGTGCGGGAAAGCCAGGCCGCCGCCTTCTTGAATGAGGGCAAGTTCGCGGATATCTTCGCCGAGCCCGACACCTACACGCTCAACACCCAGAACCTGCCCATCCTGGCCACGCTGAAGGGTTGGAAGTACGGCTTCGAGAGCCCCTTCAAATCCGACATTGTCTTCGTGAATCTCAAGCTCTTCAATGATCTCGGCTGGGGCACGCCGAACCCCATCATCATGCGCGATCCTGATTTCGGCATGATCCGCGTCCGTGCCCACGGCATCTACTCCATCCAGATCCCCAAAGACAAGGAAGCCATCGCCACTTTTATCCGTCAGATGGTGGGCACCAACGGCACCTACACCGTAGACGAATGCCAGGAACAGTTGCGTAAGACCATCAGCAGCAAGCTGGCGGATACGCTGGCTGAAATGAAGATGGGCATCCTGGATGTCAACGCCAAGATCGATGAAGTCGGCGACGCCGTTAAGCAGAAGCTCCAGGCAGAATTCCTCACCTACGGCGTCTCGCTGGCCAAGCTCGTGGTTCAGCCCTTCACGCTGCCCGAAGAAGTGGAAGCCATGATGGATAAGCGCACCTCGGTGGGCATGATGGCGCCGGTAATGGGCGCCTACACCCAGTTGCAAGTCGCCGATTCCATGCCCATTGCCGCCGCCAACCAAGGCGGTATCGCGGGCCTGGGAATGGGCGCGGGCTTAGGTTTCGGCATGGGCGGCATGATGGCGGGCCAGATGAGCCAGGCGGCCCAGGGGCTGAACCCCATGAACCAGGGGATGGCGCCCCAGCAAGCCGCTCCGGCCGCCCCCGCGGCGCCCGCCAAATCCTTGAAGGAAGAGCTGACGGAGCTCAAGGATCTCTTCGACAGCCAGCTCCTCAGCCAGGCTGAATTCGACAAGCAACGCGCCGCCATCATGGCCAAGCACGGCATGGGGTGAAGCAGGCATGAAAGTCTGAGCCATGATCGCGGCCCTTCGGGGCCGCTTTCGTTTTGTGCACAGGATTTTTTTAATCCTCATCTGGTTGGCCCGGCTTGCTGGCTCCTGGAATTCGGGTGCATAGGCGGTGGAAGGGCTCCGCAGCTGGATCGCCCACGACCTCGTAACGCTGGAGAGCCCCGGCGGACCGGGGCTCTCCAGGTAATTTCCCGCTTCAGAACCGGAGGGTCAGCCCAATGGAAGTATTGCTGAGACCCGCATCCACGAAGGTCTCATCGGTGCCGAAGAAGTGGATGTGGTTGGTGCGCGTCTCCGTGTGCTTCAGCTCCAGGCCAACATTGCGGCTGAGGCGCACGCCCAGGCCCACCGCCACGGAGAAGGATGTGAAGTCGTTGGAGTCCACCACTTCGTAGGGATCCCGGGCCCCCGCATCATTCTGGGCGGTGAATTCCTCGGTCCAGTGGACACCGCCGATGCCCAGCAGCGCGTAGGCGCCAGGGCCGTGACTCTCATTGAAGTTGAACAACCAGTCGTAGCCCACGCCAAAGCCCTTGGCTTCACTCTTGAACTGTCCGCTGGCGACCCCTTCGGGGCGCCTTCAGGCAGGAGTTCCAGCAGGATCTTCGTGGCCACGGCCGCTGCGATGACGCCTCCCAGCTGGTCCGCGGATCCGCGGCCGAAGAGCAGCTGCTCCCATTCAGAATCGGGCGGAAGCCAGCCCAACTCTTTTTTAAGGAAGGCATTGTTCAGCTAGGCGGGGTCCAC
>JANXXC010000091.1 GCA_025350765.1 Holophagaceae bacterium
TGGCGTCCAAGGCAATGACATCCCCGGTCTTGGTGATGACCAGGGGATTCACTTCGATCATGGAGCAGTCCTTCTCCACGAAAAGCCGGTAAAGGTTCTGCAAGAACACGACGCATTTCTTGAAGGCATCGCCGCTCAAACCCAGCGCGAACGCCACTTCCCGGGCCTGGTAGCCCGAGAGGCCCAGCGCCGGATCAATGGATACGTGAATGATTTTCTCGGGCGTTTTCTCGGCCACTTCTTCGATGTCCATGCCCCCCTCGGTGGAGGCCATCACCGTTACGCGGCTGGTGGCGCGATCCACGAGGAAAGCCAGGTACAACTCGCGGTCGATGTCCACGGGGTCGCTGATGAAGACCGTGTAGACCCTGCGGCCCTCGGCCCCGGTTTGCTTGGTGACGAGGTTCATACCCAGCATTTGTTTGAACAGCTCCGCGGCCATATCGGGATCTGTGGCGAACTTGACGCCGCCGCCCTTGCCCCGGCCCCCAGCGTGGATCTGGGCCTTCACGACACTCTGGCCGCCGTATCCCTTGGTGATGTGCCGGGCGTCCTCGGCGTCCTGAGCCACGCGGCCATCAGGGGTGGCCACTTTGTACTGCCGGAGCAGTTCCTTGGCTTGGTATTCGTGGATGTTCATTCAGGACTCCTGCGAGGGCCCGGCGGGATCGCGCTGCATGGGATCGGGCCTGGGACTTTAAGGTTCAGTTTACCTTGGCTGAGGCCGTGTAAGAATGCTGCATTCTCCGAGGACCCCCTATGGCTCAGCTGGACAAGCTTCTGCAGCACGTCGTGGCGAAGGGTGCGCGCTCCCTGCGCTTGGAACCCAACCAGGCTCCTTTCGTGGAGTTCAATGGCGGCGGCTCGCTGCCCCTGCTGCCCCAGGCCCTGCCTCCGACCATGTTGGAGCACATCACGCAGGAGGTGATTCCGCCGGAGCATTTGAGTACCTGGAGCCAGCAGGGCCACATCGCTTTCGACTATCTCAGCGGCGGCGTCAACTACCGCATCGCCCTGGAGCGCTCGGCCATCGGCAACCGGCTGAAGGCCGAACCCAAAGATGGTGTGCAGGCCAATCCTCAGGAAATCAGTTTCATCGAGCTGGACACCGACCATTCGGCCCACCCCAAACCACCCTCCTCACCAGGATTGGCGATCCTGCCAAGTCAGCCCCCTCGGGCCTCAAGCCCGCCACCCGCCCCGCCCCCGGTTGCTCCGGCGGCCGCCGAACCCGCGCCAGTCCCCATTATGGGGGGGCCATCCCCGAAGCGGGAGATTCATCCCCTGGCCTTCGAACTCTTCACCGCGCTGCTGGCGCACAAGGGATCCGACATCCATTGCAGCTGCTACGAGACTCCCATCTTCCGGGTCAACGGGGAACTGGAGGACTACATCGATTGCGGGCCCCTTGGGGAGACCCAATTGCTGGAGCTCATGGCCTCCTTCACCCCCCCCGACATATGGGCTAAGTTCCAGGCCAGCAACGATGCGGATTTCGCCTACAGCTTCGAGCAAGGCGGCTGCCGACTGCGAGTGAATTTCTTCCAAGACCGAGTGGGGCCGGGTTTCGTGGCCCGGGTTATCCCCAACGAGATTCCCGATCCCGACCGCTTGGGATTGCCTGAGCCCATCCGGCAGCTCGCGCTCCTGGCGAAGGGTCTTGTGCTGGTGACCGGGCCCACCGGCAGCGGCAAATCCACCACCCTGGCGGCCATCATCGACCTCGCCAACCAGCAGCGCATGGACCACATACTCACCATCGAAGATCCCATCGAATTCGTGCATCCCCGTAAGAAATGCCTCATCAATCAACGGGAGGTCCACACCCACACCGAAAGCTTCAAGAGCGGCCTGCGGGCCGCCCTGCGCGAAGATCCGGACATCATTCTGGTGGGCGAGATGCGCGATCTCGAAACCATCGCCATAGCCCTGGAAACCGCCATCACGGGCCATCTGGTATTCGGCACGCTGCATACCTCCAGCGCCGTGGGCACCATCGATCGCATCGTGGATCAATTCCCGGCCGATCGGCAGCAACAGATCCGCGTGATGCTGGCGGACTCGCTGAAGGCGGTCATCTCGCAGATCCTGCTGAAGAAGGTAGGGGGCGGCCGGGTGGCGGCATTGGAGAGCCTCTTCATCACGCCGGCCATCTCGAATCTCATGCGGGAGGGCAAGGTCTTCCAGATCCCCAGCGCCATGCAAGTGGGCCGGGCCTACGGGCAGCGGCTCATGAACGACGTGCTGGTGGACTTGATTCAGACCAAGACCATCACCGCCATGGACGGCTACATGAAATGCCCCGACAAGGAGAGTTTCATCCAGACCATGAAGCGCGCCGGCATCAACTTCGACCCGCGGGCGGGGCTCACGGATATTTGAGGGAATCGCCGGCCTATTTCGTGCGCGCCAGTAGGGCCTCGGGGATGTCCAGCAGCAGGGCCTTGGTATCGGCTTCGCCGTGGAGGGCCTGGATCATTCTCGACGCCGAGGATGAGGCCTGGTGGGCCAAGGCGCGGGTTTCCAGAAGCCCGTCATTTTGCTTCAACAGCTCTCGCAGCTCGGCTTCATCGTCATCATTCACGGGCTCGGCTTCGCCATTTTCCCAGATGCGTTCGATGATGGGGCGCGCCTTTTCGGGCGCGCGTTCGAGCAGGGTCAGCATGGGCAGCGTCAACTTGCCTTCCCGCAGATCGCTGAAAGCGGGCTTGCCCAGCTCTTCGCTGGTGGCGGTGAAATCCAGCAGATCGTCCGTGAGCTGGAAGGCCCGCCCGATTTCCAGGCCATAGGTGCGCAAGGCCTCGCAGTCAGAAGCACTGCGCTTGGCCATGACCGCAGCCGATTCCGTGCAGCCGCCGAAAAGCAAAGCGGTCTTGCGCTCCTGGATTTCGAAATAGTCTTTGCGGGAGGTCTCCAGATTGTAGAGCACGTCGTTCTGGATGAGCTCGCCTTCGATCATGCGGGTGGTGACATCGCACAGAATCTCCATCAAACGCCAATCCCTTCCCTGGATGGCGCTTCCCATGGCGTGGATGTAGAGCAGGTCGCCGAAAAGTACCGTGAGCGTATTGCCCCACATGGTGTTCAGGGTGGGTTTTCCGCGCCGCGTGGAGGCGTGGTCAATGACATCGTCGTGGACCAGCGTGGCGGTGTGGATGAGTTCGAAGATCGCGCCGAAGCGCACTTCAAGATCCGAATTCACGCCGCAAAATTTGGCAGCCAGCAACACCAGCGCGGGGCGCAGCCGCTTGCCCTGCTGCCCGCCCCGCACGTGGGCCGCGAGTTTTTCCGCCACCGCCACGTCGCTCCGCAGCACCCGCTGCAACTCCACCTCCACCGCCCCCAGCTTGGGCGCGATGGGCAGGAAGTAGCGGGAGAGATCGAGACGTGACATGGGCGGGGATCGGCTCAAGGAAAAGGCTTAGACAGAATTTACAGAATTAACAGAATTGTTAAAAAAGACGGAATGAAATGGGGTTGGCTTGACTTTGATGGCGGGGTCCTTTTGGGGCAACGATAGAAAATGTCCCCATTCACCAACCGCGTCCAACCAAATCCCATTCTGTAAATTCTGTTAATTCTGTCTGGCTTTTTTCCCCGAATTTCTGTCATTCAGCTTCTGAAATTCGTAAACTGCAAGTCCACGCCCTGGTCATCCTTCTTGAACAGAGCCATGGCCTCTTGCAGCACGTCCTTGTCCTTGCCGGACACGCGCAGCTGATCGCCTTGGATGCTGGCCTGGGCCTTGAGTTTGCTGTCTTTTAGCGCGGCCACGAGCTTCTTGGCCTTTTCCACGGGAATGCCCTGATTGATCTTCACCACCTGGCGCACGGTGCCCTTGGTGGCCTGCTCAAGCTTGCCGTATTCCATGGCACGGATGCTGACACCACGCTTGTGCAGCTTGCTCTGCAGCACGTCGATCACGGCTTTGAGCTTGATTTCGTCATCGCTCTTCAGGACCAGCTCCGCCTCGTCCTTCATCTCGATATCGCTGGTGGAACCCTTGAAATCGTAGCGCTGGCCGATCTCCTTCATGGCCTGGGCCACGGCGTTCTTGACTTCAGTGATGTCCACTTTGGAAACACAATCAAAGCTGCACTCGGTGGCCATGCATTCCTCCAGAAAAACGGACTATCAGACTAAGACGTTGCGACAAAATAATTTAGTCATTTACCATTGTGGCCCTGCCTAAGGGGCCGTAGCAAAATAACCTGAATGGCACAGGTTATATTGGCACGGTCCCTTACTCAAACCGGCAATGAGTCGGCATTGCCGCCACAGATCACTACGCCGATGGGCTCATCATCCGGCGGTGTCCACGCGCCGCTCAGCAAGGCCGCCAAGGCCGTAGCCCCACCGGGTTCCGCCACGATCCGGACCTCGCGCCAAAGCCAGGTTTGAGCCTTGAGGATGGATTCCTCACTCACGAGAATCGTCGGGCCCACGCGGTCTTTCAGAATCTTCCAGGGCAGTTCGCCAATGCTCGGAGCGCCGAGAGACGTGCGCGCCACGCCTTCCGCTTTCACCGCCACGGGATGACCCGCGGCCTGGGCCTCGAACAAGCCGGGGCAACCCTCGGGCTCGACGGGAATGACTTCGGCCTCACCCGCCATGGCCAGGGCCACCGCCGCGGGGAAACCGCCCCCACCCACCGCCAACAGCCAGCGACGAACATCGGGCGCCTGCTCCAGCAACTCCAATCCAAGGGTCCCCTGCCCCGCCAGCGTGGGTTCCTGGTCGTAGGGATGCACCAAAGGCCAGCCGGTTTGGGCACGAAGGGCTTCGGCCGCCGCAAAGGCATCGGCGGGCACGTCCCCCACTTGGCGGACCTCCGCGCCAGTGAGTTTCATGGCTTCGACTTTGGTGGCCGCGGCGCTGTTGGGCACGAAGATCACGGCCCTTTTCCCCAGCACTTTCGCCGCGTGGGCCACCGCCAGGCCGTGATTGCCCCCGGAACAGGCGATGACATTTTCACCTTCAATTTGCAGCAGGGAATTGAAGGCGCCCCGGGGTTTGAAGGAACCCGTAACCTGTAGGTTTTCGAGCTTCAACACCACGGGCAAGAGGCCTAAAGGCGTGGGCACGTCCACCTTCACCACCGGCGTGAAACGAATATGGGGCGCGATGCGTGCCCGGGCGGCCCGGATGTCGGAAGGGCTCAAGCCGGAGAGCAACGATTCGTCCAAATTCATAAATACTCCTAAATGATTATCGGCATGATTCAGCTTGAAAACCATGAATCCGCAGATTCCGCAGATGACGCAGAAAGAGCCTTGGGTCCAGCGATTTCAACGATTCACACCGATTCAATATGGTAGCCGCCGG
>JANXXC010000113.1 GCA_025350765.1 Holophagaceae bacterium
ACGGGAGTTCCCGCGAGATCACTGACGCGCTGGCCGCCGATCGGAAGAGGTGGGGTTTCACCTACGCGGCGGACGCGTCGTTCACCGACCCGACCCAGCTGGCCACGACCGGCCGGGATCTCATCACCAAATTCGGCGATCTGGGCCGTCAGTGGGAGGTCTACATGCACGAGGTCATCGGCCATGGCTCCGGCCAGCCCGATGCGAAATTGAATGGCCAGGATCCCGCCAAGCTCATCGGCGGCACATACTCAGCGCTCGAAGAATGCCGCGCCGACTGCGTGGCCCTCTATCAGTTCTTCGATCCCAAAGTCGTAGAGATCGGCGCCGTGAGCGCGAGTGATCAGATGACCGCCGTCAAGGCCATGTACCTGCGCTACCTGGGCGGTCAGCTCCGCGCCAACGGCCTGGTGCAGGGCGATACCGTGCGGGAAGCCCACTTCCGCGGCCGCCAGTTGGTGCTCAATTACCTCACTCAGCCGGGCACGGATTTCGGGGTGGCCGTCCTCAACAAAGAGGGTTATTTCTTCGTGCAGATCAGTGACGTTGCCAAGGCCCGCACCGGCGTCGGCGAAGTGCTGACCAAGCTGCAAACCATAAAATCCAACGGCGACAAAGAAGGCGCGGACAAGTTCTTCGCGGACTTCGGCACCAAGGTGAATAAGGACTGGCAGAAGGATGCCAAGGACCGCATGGACGCCCTGAATCTGCCCCGGGAGCGCGCCTTCGTCTTCCCCCAGCTGGTGCCCGTGATCGATCTCAAGAACGAGCGCGACACCCTCAAGGACGTGGTGCTGGAAACCAAGGAAACCTTCACCGAGCAAATGCTCCGTTTCAGCCGCTGGGCCAAGAGCAGAGAGCTCGCGCCGAAATAAAATCAGCCACGAAGGCACACGAAGAAAAGAAAGAGGTCCCAATCAGGGCCTCATTCTTTTCAGCGGCGATTCTTCCTTCGTGTTGTTCGCCACCTCGCGTAGTGTTTTCCCCGGCCGCAAAACGGCTGGTCCAAGAGCCGCGAGCTCGCGCCGAAATAGACATGGCCGTTGAGTCTTCACGAAAATTAACTTGCCGAGAGAGAGAGAGACTTTGTGATCACTGATGGAGGACTCTTTGCGCATTCGCTCTTCTCTTCTCATGCCCGCAGCTCTGATCGGGGGTCTATCCCTTCAGGCGGCAACTCCCTCGAAGTGCGTCCCTGCGCAGAATGCGGTGTGTTCCAACTCGCAGGGAGGTAGTTACAAAGAAGTGGTCTTCACCGGGGGGACTGTTGTCGCCGACCACACGGCGTTCGAAAAAATTCCAGGAGCGCCCTGCGAACCGATTGCAATCGGGGTCAGCGCCGCAGCTGCATGCCGTCTGATAGGGAACACGGGGGGCAGCACGAACCATGGCGCGGGTTCGATTTGTGACATATACAGCTCCGCCTTTGATCCCATCCTGTGCAACGATATTTTTGCCCTTGATGAAACTGCGGCCTGGTGAGTCAATTGCTGAACGTGACCTACTCTTCCTTGCGCCGTCCTCCCTATCACCATCTTCTGGCCATTGCGCTGTGTTTCATGGGCGTGCAGGCGCGGGCCCAAGCCGCCTGGGGCAATCCGATCATCCAGGGATGGCAGGGGGATACGCTCATCTGGGCTGAGTTCGATGGATCGGCGGGGATCAATTTTGAAACCGGGCGCCCAGGTGAGCCCCCCTCCCGTTGGACGCCGCCCTTCCGTAGCGTGAAATTGCAGATGCAGGGGGATTCCTGCTTGATGTTGAATGCCGAAGCGGATTCCAAGGGGCGGACGGTCTACGCCTATAGCCTCCGCACCGGCATGGAGTTCCTGGGCCGGGTTCCCAAGGATCTCCCGGTATCCCGCCTCTTCCCGGTGGGGGAGGGATACTTGGTCCAGGCGGCCTCACCCGGCTACTTCGTCCTGGACAAGAAGGCCAGTCCTTGGGCTTTCACCCGCTTCGGCGATGACGGAAATCTCAAACTGGAAAGGCTGGTGGACTTCGACTGTTTCGGCGGACCCGTCGTAGAGCGCATCGCCACACCGCGGCGCCCTTCGCAAGACGGGGATCCGGCCCTCTTCCGGAGAAATCCCGGCCTCCGCACCTTTCTCGCCAACCACTTATTTGCCTCCAACCCCTTTGTCTCCACGGGCGAGACCGGGGTGTTGATTTTCAATTGGCCCGGCTACCTGATTCTCCTCAATAAGGAGGGGGAAGCCCGGAAGGTTGTTAAAATCTACCCCGAGTTCGATTCGACCAAACTGGGGGCCCTTTTTACCTACGAACCCGTGATCCAGGGAGCGGCCCTCACGAGAGACGGCAACCTGTTACTGGCGGTTCGGGAAAAGGAAGGTGTCTTTGGGGCAGCCAAATTCCCTTTGAACCTCTCGGCGGATGCCAGTGAGGAGGAGCGGACAAAGTCATCGGAAAACGCTGAAAAGCGGAGATCCCAGTTCACCAAGATCAGGTGGGTGGAGCTGAACCCAGAAAGTGGCCAACTCACCTGGTTGGATCAGGCGCCCAGCGGGGCTCCGAGTTCCCTGGAAGAACTCAAAGATAGGAATCTCTTTGGCTTCGTCGTGAATCGGGATGGTTCGGTTCGCAGGATCGACAGGATCGAGTAGCGCGGCAATATCTTCTACCTTCAGCTACTCCTCACCCTTCCGTGTCTTGCCCTCGGGATCGAACTGGTATCCCACGCTCCTGAGGGTATGCACCCACCTCGGATGGTGGGCGTCCACTTCCATGACGC
>JANXXC010000120.1 GCA_025350765.1 Holophagaceae bacterium
CCGACGCCTAAGTAGACACTTGCCCGCAAGGAATCAAACCGTGAAGCGCCTGGTGGACGCGAATCCACCAGGCGCTTTCCCGTGCCATGAGAAATTCCCCTATCAATCCAATGAGGAGAAGGTATGAAGCCTTTGGGAACATTAACCATTGCCGCAGCCGCCATGACCGCCATGCAGGCCTACGGGCAGATTCAGGGGCAGCTTCAGGAAACTCGGCACCAGCAGATCTACATCGATCGCGAGAAAACCGCTTCGCCCGCCATCAAACAATTGCTCCTGTCACAGCGCCAACTCATCAGCAGCAAAAAACTTTCCTTCACCGTGGGCCATACCTTCGCGCTGGATCACAAACTCAGCGACATCACCGGCGGACAGCGCATCACGGACCCTTCCATCATCGCGAAACAGAATGCTTTCAGCACGAAGGTCATGGCCCTGAACAAGCAGTCTTACGGTGAAGCCCTCAAGGTGAATCCCAATTTGTACAAACAGATCCCCATTTACTTGTATGCCCCCAAAGCGACCGACCATAGCCTGGACTGGCGAAAGCACAACATGGTCACGCCCGTCAGGCAGCAGATTGGCGGCACCTGCTGGGCCTACGCTGCGGTAGCCGCGCTCGAATCCTCGTCCAAGTTGGTCAACAATCAAACCATTGATGCGTCCGAAAGGTACGTGGTCACCAATGACTTTGCGGACTGGTATGTGCCCGGGAATTGGAGCGGCGGAGGGTGGTGCTACAAAGCCATTCAATTCCTGGTGGAACAGGGGACCGTCACCGAAGCATCCGACCCGGATACGGGCGTCCCCGAGGCACCCAACTTAGGCGCTTTCAAACCCTATGGTGGCCTCACCTGGGGCTTTTGCCACAATTCCACCGGCCAGGCATCCAACTCGGAAATCAAGCAGGCGCTCTGTGAACATGGGCCCGTGGGAACTTGGATTGACGCCGGCGGCACCTTCGGCAGCTATACGGGCAATGTTTACAACGACAGCAGCACGGACCACGGGGTCGGCGGTCACTTTGTGCTGATCATCGGCTGGGATGACAGCAAGAGCGCCTGGCTCATCAAGAATTCGTGGGGAACCACCTGGGGTGACCCATGCGGGTACGGCAGCGAGCGTGGATACGCCTGGGTTGGTTACGGCATCCATGGCATCGGCAGTGATGCGGTCTGGATACACGATCATCCAACCCACTATCAAATCAACAAGGCGCTCTTGGACAAGCTCAGGCTTGAAAACAAGATGACGATCTCGAGGGTCCGTCACTGATTTTTAGACAGCTTTTGATGTGCCTGCTCATAGATGAATGGCGATTTGCGTTCAAAAAAACAGTCCGCGATCAGCCTTTGTTTGAAGACTGCTTCAGCCAACCCTGAACCAGATCTTCGAGATCTTTCGTCGTGTTCAGTGCGGGATCCTCGATCACCGCATCCAACAAATGCTTCTGGAGCTCTCCCACCCAGGCCCCGGCGCGCTTTCCCGCCAGGGCCAGGAGGGCCCGGCCATCCAGGACCAGAGCCCTGGGGTTCAGGGGTGGCTTGGCTTCGGCGAGCCGCTGCATTCGCGACATGACTTTTTCGTGCTCGCCGCGGTAGGGTTCCTCGCCGAATCCTTTCGCCAGCTGATCCGCAATGCGAAATCTTCCCCACTGTTCCAAAGGCAGCTCGTCTTCGGCGAGCTTGCGGAGGAATCTCCGACAGGCCGCATCGCTCCATTCCTCGGTGGGATGGGTGCCGTGGTGGCGGATCAGGGCCAGGACTTCACGCAGTAGGGCCAGGCTGACCTTCAGGCGCTTCAGGATGCGCTCGGTCACCTCCAGGGACACCGCCTCGTGGCCATAGAAATGCACGTTGCCCGCCGCGTCAACGCTTCGTGTGGCGGGCTTGCCCACATCGTGCAGCAGCGCTGCCCACCGCAGAGCTGGTTCAGGGGGCGCGAAGGCCACGGCTTCCAAGGTGTGATCCCAGACCGGGAACCGATGATGCAGGTTCTGGGTGCAGCCGATCATGGAGCGTAGCTCCTCGGTCCAGAGATCCAGCAGGCCGGAATCCGCCAGCAGTTGCAATCCGCGCTTGGGATCCCGGCCGCAGAGCAGCTTGGTCAGCTCCACGAAAACCCGCTCCACCGCGACTTTCGAAGACACTTCCAGACGCATGGGAATCGCCTTCAAGGTTTCCCCTTCGACGTCGAACTCCAATTGCGATGCGAAGCGGCAGGCGCGGAGGGGCCGCAGGCCATCCTCGGCGAATCGCTTCAACGGATCGCCCACGGCCTGGATAAGGCGTTGGTCCAAATCGCCCCTCCCATCGAAGGGATCCACCAGATGCTCGCCGATTTGGGAGGCATCCATGGCCTCCACCGGAATCGCCATGGCATTGATGGAGAAATCCCGCCGAGCCAGGTCTTCTTTAAGGCTCACGCCGAGCCGCACGGATTCCGGATGGCGCCCATCGAGGTAGTCGCCGTCGCCGCGGAAGGTGGTGATCTCAAAGCCATGACCCTCGGAAAGCACCGTGACGGTTCCATGCTGAAGGCCTGTGGGAAGGGCCTTCAGACCCGCAGCCTGGGCGCGCCGCATCACTTCTTCGGGCATGAGAGCCGAGGCCAGGTCCATATCTCCAGCTTCACGACCCAGCAAGTGATCTCGTACCCATCCACCCACCACCATCAGGTGGGCGTCTGGTCCCAAAGCCTGGGCGACCCGCTGGAGAGCTTCCCTCACGGGGCTCCTTCAGCCAGATTCGCCAAGGCCTCGCCCTCCACCCGGCAAGTGATCCAGCTCTTCATCTGCCGGGCGCCCATGGCCTCGTAGAACTTGATGCTTGGCTCGTTCCAGTCCAGCACCTGCCACACGTAGCGGGTGCAGCCGCGCTCCACCGCGACGCGCGCCAAATGTTTCAGCAAAGCCTTGCCGATGCCATGGGCGCGGAAGCCCGGCCTGACAAAAAGATCTTCCAGGTAAACGCCGGGTTTCCCCTGCCAGGTGCTGAAATTGAAGAAGTACAGCGCGAAGCCCGCGGGACGTCCCTCCCATTCCGCCAACACCACATGGATTAGGGGATACTCGGAGAAGGCGTGGCGGAGGATGTCCTCCTCGGTGGCCACCGCGGCTTCGGGATCGCGCTCATATTCCGCCAGCTCACGGATGTACTCAAGGATGAGCGCGGCATCTTCAGGGACGGCGGGACGGAGCTTCAGCATGGTTCTATGCTACCTCTATGGACCGCCCCACCGCCCTTCGCCTTTATGAAACGATGCTCCTCACCCGGCTCGTGGAAGAGCGGCTGGTGCTGCTCTACAAACAGGGCCACACCATGGGCAGCGTCTATCGCAGCTTGGGTCAGGAGGCCACGGCCTGCGCCACCGCCCTGGCGCTGGGCCCCCAGGACATCATCGGGCCCATGATCCGGAATCTGGGATCCATGCTGGCCCGGGGCGTCACCCCCAAGGAAATCTTCCTGCAGTACCTGGGCCGGGCTGCGGGTCCTAGCGGGGGTCGGGAGCACAACAATCATTTCGGCGGCATGGCGCGGGGCATCGTAGCCCCGACCTCCATGCTCGGTGCGCTGATTCCGGTCATGGCCGGCGTGGCCTTGGGCTTCCGCCAGCGGGGCGAAGCGCGGGTGGCCATGACCTGGATCGGGGACGGGGGATCTTCAACGGGGGCTTTTTACGAGGGCCTGAATTTCGCGGTGGTCCAAAAACTTCCCCTCATTGTGGTGGGTGAATCCAATGGATTTGCCTATTCCACTTCCCCCGAAAAACAGATGAAGGGGCCGATGAGTGCGAGGTCCCAGGGCGCCACCACCCTTGTAGTCGACGGAAACAATTCGCTGGAAGTGCTGGAAGCCGCCAAGCGGGCCCGTCAGGTTTGCCTGGAAGGAGAGGGCCCGGTCTTCCTGGTGTGCGAGACCTTCCGCATGAAAGGCCATGCCGAGCATGACGATCAGCGCTATGTGGACCCCGCCCAGGTGGAGGCCTGGTCCAAAAAAGACCCCTTGGTCCACCTGGAAGCCTGGCTCCGGGGTCAGCGATGGCTCCCGGATCCCAGCCACTTGAAGCGCCTCGGAGATACGGTCGAATCGCAGGCGGAGGAGGCCGTCTCCCTGCGTTGAACATCCTATGGCCGAAGCCTGATGTCTTGGCATTGATCTAGAGAGAAAGGATGATCGTAAGCTTCCCCCAAGACTGGCGACCTGCCTTGGAGCGTGGAGCACGGTTCTTTAAGAATTGGCATGGAAGGCTGTTCACGGTGGCTTAAACGCAGTCCCCTTTCCTCCGTACCCTGGCAATGCAAGACCCGACTCGCTCGGATTCTTTTTCAGCCTCAATGGCAAGGGGGAAAGCCATGAACAAACGCTGGTGGGCATTTGGAGCCGTAGCGGTGGTGATCTTGGGGGGTGTCCTGTTGGCCAAAGGCGGCGACAAGGACAAGGGCAAATCGGGAGATACGCCCTTTCGCATCGGCAAAGTGCAGGCGGAGGATCTGCAGGTGAGCGTGCGGGAAGTGGGGGTGGTGGACCCCTACACCAAGGTAGATGTGAAAAGCACCGTCTCGGGCCGCGTGGTGGGCCTGAAAGTGCGCGAAGGGGCCGTGGTGAAGCGGAGCCAGGTGATGGCCGAGGTAGAGCCGGACGTGACCCAAGCCCAAAGCCTGTCGGAGGTCCAGGGCAGCCTCAGCACCGCCCAATTAAACCTCAAGGACGCCGAACGCCAATACCTCACCCAGAAAACTCTCTTCGACCAAGGCCTCATCGGTGGCGAAAGCTTCAAGGACGCGGCCGCCAAACGGGATCTGGCCCGGGACACCTACAAGTCGGCCCAGACCCGGTTCCAGATCGTCGAGGATCGCGGCATTCCCATTAACGGCAACGCCTCCACGCAGATCGCTCGGGTGGCCTCGCCCATGGACGGGGTGGTCATCAAACGAGGCGTGGAACTGGGCGACACCATCACCAGCGGCGTGTCCAGCTTCAACGCGGGCACCGCTATGTTCACCGTGGCGGACCTCAAGAGCCTCATCATCCGCGTGAACCTCAACGAAGTGGATATCGCCAAGGTGGCGGTGGGGCAGACCGTGCGCATCAGCCTGGACGCCTATCCGCAGAAAACCTTCACCGGCCGCGTGCGCTTCGTGGCACCCGCCGCCGAACTGCTCGAAAAAATCAAAGTCTTCAAGGTCGAAATCGCCCTGGACGAACTCAGCGAGGCCTTCAAGACCGGCATGAGCGCCAACGTGGAAATCCTGGGTGAGAAGCGCACCCATGCCATCTCCGTGCCCCTGGAGGCCCTTCAGCGCAAGGATGGCCAGACCGTGGTCTTCCGCTTGAAACAGAACCTTCTCCCCGCGGATTTGAAGCGGGCTAAGGAAGCCCTTTCTGGCCGCACCAAGTTCATCTGGATGTCCGACCACTGGAAAGAGTATTTCGAAGTAGTGCCGGTGAAAGCGGGCGTGGCGACCCTCGAGCGCGTGGAGATTCTCAGCGGCCTCAGCAAGGACGATCAGGTGAGCCTAGAGGACGTGAGCAAGAAAAAAGTCGAGAAGGATGACGAGAACAACTAGTCGCGTAGTCGCGAGGGTCGAGGTATGAGGCGCCCTCATACATCATTCCTCGTACCTCATTCCTGCGAGCGGAGCGAGCCATGTCCCCCATCATCCAGACCTACGGCCTGACCAAGGTCTTCGGTGCCAACGGTACGGCGGTCCACGCGCTGCGGGGCATCGATCTCATCGTGAACCGGGGTGAATTCGTGGCGCTTGTCGGGCCCTCGGGCTCAGGCAAGTCCACGCTCATGGCCATTCTCGGATGCCTGGATTCGCCCACCAGCGGAACCTACGCCCTGGATGGCGCCGAGGTCCAAGGCCTCTCGGGCGCGGAACTGGCCCGCATCCGCAACACCAAGATCGGCTTCATTTTCCAAAGCTACAACCTGATGCCCAAGGCCAATATTCTTCGCAACGTGGAGCTGCCCATGCTCTACGCCGGCGTGGGCCGCAAAGAACGCCGCGAAAGGGCCATGGATCTGCTTGAAAAAGTGGGCATGCCCGAAAAGGCGAACGTGCTTCCTGCCAACCTGAGCGGTGGACAGCGCCAACGCGTGGCCATCGCCCGCGCTTTGGCCAACAACCCCGCCCTGCTCCTGGCGGACGAACCCACCGGCGCCTTGGATTCGCACACCGGCGCCGAAGTTCTGGCGCTTTTCCAGGAACTGAACGCGGCGGGTAACACCTTGGTGTTGGTGACCCATGATCCCTCCATCGCTGCCTTGGCGCAGCGAAGGGTCGAGATCCGCGATGGACTGATCGCGGCTCATGTGGAGGGTGCCGCGTGATACCAAGCCGCGCTCAATCGAATAAACCTGAACCTGATTTTCGGCTTCCCTCAGCCCCAAAAGCGGAATACAGAAATCACGGAAATCTCACGGAAGAACGCGGAATCGCGTGTTCTTGGCCTCGTCTAGCAGGGGCCATTGGATGGGGGCGCGACCGTGATCGCTTTTTCGGGGCGAGTCGGTGGTCGCGCCCCTATCCCCGGCGCGGCGCGCCGGTGCCCGCGTTCCGCGGGCGGCCCTTGCGTGCCACCGAACGGATCCTTCCGTGCCCTCCGGGCTTTTCTCTGAGTCCTCTGTGTTCCAGCTTTTCGTCGGCGGGTGTGATTTGGTTGAGCCAGGCCGAGAATCAGGTTTTGTTTTTTGATCGGGATTTCGGATGAGACGCACCGGTGCCTTTCGTGTCCGCCTGGAATCCGCTTGGACGGAGATCCGGGAGAATTTCGGGCGATCCAGCCTGCAGACGCTTGGCATCGTCCTGGGGGTGGCTTCGGTGCTGGGCGGCTTCTCCATCACGGATTCCTTCCGTAAGCGCAGCGAGGCGCTTTACATAAAACTCGGGGGCCTGGACAAGCTCAACATCCAGCCCAACAACACCGGCAACGACGGCACCCCCACCGCCTTGCAGAACGCCAACCTGGGCCTGCGGCGACAGGATATGGAAGATGGACGTGAGCTGGACGCCACCTTGATTGAGGGCGTAAGCGTACAGAAGAACGCCCGCACTCGGGTTCGCTCGGCCTTCGCGGATCAGGAGCGGCAGGTCCAGGGCATCAACGGGGACTATCTGGCCATTGAAGGCTTCGACATAGCCGTCGGACGCAGTTTTTCCCCGGCGGATATCAGTAGCGCCTCCGCCGTGGTCCTCCTCGGTAGCGAGGCCTACAGCACCTTCTTCCCCGCCGGCGGTGGCCTGGGCGCCACCATCCGCGTGGGGAGCGTTCCGGTGACCGTGGTGGGTGTGCTCAAGGAGCGGGTCTTCCGTTTCCGTGATACGCCGGGCCAGGGCAACATGTTCCGTCGGAAGAATCGCCTCATCGCCGTGCCCGCCACCTTGGTGCAGCAGCGGATGCAAGGGGACAGCTACCAGCGGGTGGACAAAATGACCTTCCGCATTCCCAAAGTGAATGCCATCGAGACCTTCGCGAAAGGCCTTACGTCGGTGCTGAAAACCAACCACCGCCTCCAGGACGATGTCCGTTTGGATGACGTGGCGGCGCGGGAGCGCAAGCGCAGGGACACCGGTGACGCCTACGACATCATCTTCATGCTCAGCGGCGTGCTGGCCTTGCTGGGCGGCGGCATCGTGAACGTGAATATCCAGCTGGCCTCCCTCAAAGAGCGAGTCCGCGAAGTGGGCGTGAAGATGGCCATCGGCGCATCCGGCAGAGAGATATTCAAGGAATTCATGACTGAAGCGCTGTTGCTCACGGCGCTCGGCAGCACGGTGGGATTGGGCGTCGGCGTGGCCTTCTCCTGGTTCATCACCCACTACATCGGCATGCCGCTGGGCATGGAGCTGGGCAGCTTCCTGTGGGCCTTCGCGCTGGCCCTTTGCTTTGGCTTCCTGTTCGCGCTGGTGCCTGCATGGAAGGCCTCAAGACTGTCCCCCATGGAGGCGCTGCGCTATGAGTGAGCCAATCATGATCCTGCCTTCGGACAGGCCGGGCCACTCCTTTTCATCCCGCATGGCGCTGGTGGCAGAAGTGGTCCGCACGGGCCTCACAGAATTGTGGGCCCACAAGCTGCGCAGCTTCCTGACGCTGACGCTGCTTATGCTCGGCGTCTTCGCGCTGGTGATCATGACGTCGGTGATGGACGGCGTGGTGGACAAGATCAGCACCGGTTTTTCTGGCCTCAGTTTCGATGGCACGGTGATGCTCACGCCGAAATCCCCGGAGACCACCGAAGAGCAGAAGCGCTTCGCCATGAGCCCGGGATTGCGGGCCGAGGATCTCTCCCGGTTAACGGCGCCTGATGAGAAAGTGCTGGCCTTTCTTCCGCGGGCCTACAAGCCCACTCCGGTGCGTGTCGCCTCCGGCACGGAGCGCACCTTCGCCATCGGCGTGACGCCCGACTACTTTTCCTGGATGAACCGCCGCATCGGCCTGGGCCGCGGCCTCACGGAGGACGATTCAAGACGGCACAACGCGGTGGCCGTCGTAGGGTCGAGCATCGCTTCGAAACTCTTCGGCGGCGCCGACCCCGTGGGCCGCAGCGTCAAGCTTGAAGGCCAGAGCTTTCTCATCGTGGGAGTTCTCGCGCCCTTGCAAGTGATGAGCGAGGACACGTGGCTGGATGGCAATGGCATCCTTATGCCCCTGGAGGCCTACCTGGACCGCATGGACACCAGCCACCGCTTAAGCCAGGTGGCCGTGAAGCTGAGATCCAAGAAGGAGGTGGATGAGGTCAGCGCCCTGCTGCTGAGCCGCGCCAAGCAGGCCCACCATGGCATCGAGGACATCGAAGTCGCCGACCTTAGCGCGGAACTGGTACGCGCGTATCAGCAGTTTAAGGATCAGATTTGGGGCTGGCAGGTAGTGCTGCAAAGCCTGGCCGCCACGGTGCTCCTGGTGGGAGGCGTGGGGGTGCTAAGCGTCATGCTTATTAGCTTCAGCGACCGCCGTTTCGAGATCGGCCTGAGAAAGGCCCTGGGCGCTTCTGACAAGGAGATTTTCATTCAGTTCCTCCTGGAAGCCTTGGTGCTGGCGGCCCTGGGCGCCACGGGGGGAACCCTCGGGGGCACGCTGGTTTGCAAGGCGCTTTCCGCCAATTTTCCCTACGGTCTGGTGGTGAATCCCATGGGCCTGCTCATCGCCTGGGCCGTGGCCTTGGGACTGGCCCTGGTCTTCGGCCTTTACCCGGCCTTGAAAGCCTCACGTTTGAGTCCCATGGAGGCCATGCGTTGAGGCTCCAGTGGGCGGTGGAAATCCGCAGTTGAGCGGAAGGATCTGGCTTCGATCCACCTAATAAAAGCGCTTGCCCTCATTTTCTTGCATCATCATTTCAGGTTTTCTCAACTACCGTTTCTTCTGGAGGTCCCATGACCATCACGCCCCGACGCCTTTTCCATCTCATCGCCCTGCCCGCCCTCGCGGTAGCGCAGCTCTCCGCCCAAGGCCTCAGCGCCGATCAAGTCATCGCCAAGAACGTGGAGGCCAAGGGGGGCATGGCGAAACTCAAGGCTATCAAATCCATTCGCATCACGGGCAAGGCGGCCTTCGGCCCCATGGATGCCCCCTTTGTGCTCGAGCAGAAGCGTCCGGGCTGCTTCATGCAGGATGTGACGGTGCAGAACATGCATCTGATCGAGGCCTTCGACGGCAAGAGTGGGTGGACCATCAATCCCTTCGCGGGTTACGGAGGCAAGAAAGATCCGGAGCTGATGGACGCCGACGGCCTCAAGAACGCCGAGCAGCAGGCGGACCTGGATGGCCCCTTGGTGGACTACAGGGACAAGGGCCACAAGGTTGAATACCAGGGCAAGGAAGACGTGGACGGAAGCCCCTGCCACAAGCTCAAGGTGACCTTAAAGAATGGAAACATCCAGACCCTTTTCCTGGACGCGGATTCCTTCTTGGAAGTGAAACAGACCAGCAAGCGCATGGTCCGGGGCACGGAAATGGAAACCGAAACAATCATTGGCGACTACAAGGAAGAGGGCGGCGTGATGATGGCCCATTCCATGGAGATGGGCGCCAAGGGCCGCCCCGAGAAGCAGAAGTTGACCATCGAGAAGGTGGACATCAATCCCACGATTGAAGACGCGAAATTCAAGATGCCGGAGAAGAAGGCCGAGCCGGCGCCTGCGACGGAAAAAAAGGCTGAGCCGGCGAAGCCCCCGGTCGCCGAAAAGAAGGGCTGAGACCAACTGCCGCCTCGGGTTGATCTGGGGCGGCGATTGCGGCGGCGTCCATCCCCTCCATTCCTGTTGATTTCGCTTTTCAAGAAAGAGTTAACAGGGATGAAGGAGATGAAAAGCAGCTTGGGAGGACACTTGGTGTATTGCCTACGAGATTATGAAGAACCACCCCACGCCCGGATTCACGACCGACTTGGCCTCTTTTGTAATCCGAAGCAAAACGAATGGGGATGCGGCGCGACTTTCCTCCCCGTGTTGTAAGAGCCGTTCCTGCCCCGGGCACTGCCCGATGAATACTGAACAACTGCTTTTTCGGAGGAATTCATGTCCCACCTATCCCGCCTCTCGCTCTGCCTATCCCTGAGTGCCACGGCGCTGGTGGCGCAAGAGTCCAAGCCCGAACCCGTGAAGGTCGAGTCCGAAACCATTTCCGGCATTGGCATCCGCAACATTGGCCCCGCGGTTATGGCGGGCCGCGTCTCCGTCATGGACGGCGTGCATGAAAAAGGCCGCGTGACGCTGTATGTGGGCGCGGGCAGCGGCGGCGTTTGGAAATCCGTCAACGGTGGCACGACCTTCAAGCCCGTCTTCGACAAGTACAACCAGAGCATCGGCGCCATCCGAATGGATCCCAAGGACCCCAAGACCGTGTGGGTCGGCACGGGCGAGAGCTGGGTTCGCAACAGCGTTTCCCTCGGCGATGGCGTTTACAAAACCACCGATGGGGGAGAGAACTGGACTTTGATGGGCCTGCCGGATTCCGAACGCATCGCCGCCATCGAGGTGGACCCCAGCGACAGCAATACGGTCTACGTGGCCGCCATGGGCCATCTCTGGAACGGCAACAACGAGCGGGGCCTCTACAAGACCAGCGACGGCGGCAAGACCTGGAAGCGCATATTATTCACCGACGATGACACCGGCTGCGCCAGCCTGGCCCTCGATCCCAAAAATCCTCAAGTCATCTATGCCTCTATGTGGCAGTACCGGCGCAAGCCCTGGGCCTTTGAAAGCGGCGGGCCCGGCAGCGGCTTGTTCAAATCCACGGACGGGGGGACCACCTGGACCAAGCTCAGCGTGGGCGCCAGCCGCGGTCTTCCGGCGGGCGATCTGGGCCGCATCGCCCTGGCCATTTCCCCCAGCAATCCGAAAGTCGTCTATGCCAACGTCGAGGCCAAGGACAGCGCGCTGTTCCGTTCCGACGACGGGGGCGAGACCTGGGTTCGCGGCCACAGCGGCGCCAACACCATCATCCGGCCCTTCTATTTCGGCGCGCTTTTCGTGGACCCCAAAGACCCCATGCGGGTCTACAAGCCGGGCCTGAACATGACCGTCAGCGATGACGGCGGAAAAACCTTCAGCGTCATCGGCGGCGGTGTTCACAGTGACTGGCATGCCACCTGGATCGATCCCGAAAACCCCGAGCGCATCTACGCGGGCACCGATGGCGGCTTTTATAGCACCGAGGATCGCGGCGCCACCTGGCGCTTCATGCGCAATCTCCCCATCGGCCAGTTCTACCACGTGGCCCTGGACATGGCACGGCCCTATCACGTGTTCGGCGGACTCCAGGACAACAGCTCCTGGATGGGCCCTTCGCGCACCGGCGGCTCCATTCAAAACCGCCACTGGAAGAACCTCTACGGCGGCGATGGTTTCTGGGTGCAGCCCGATCCCACAGATCCGAACTACGTCTATGCCGAGAGCCAGGGTGGCAACGCGGGCCGCATCAACCTGACCCTCAGCGAATCCCGCTTCATCCAGCCCCAACCCAACGCGGGCGAACCCAAGCTGCGATGGAATTGGAATTCGCCCATCCAGCTCAGCCCGAGCGACAAGACCACGCTCTACATGGGCTCGAATTTCCTGTTCCGCTCCCACGACCACGGCCAGACCTGGGAGAGGCTCGGCGGCGACCTCACCACCAACGACCCCAAGAAACAGCAGCAGGAAGAGAGCGGCGGCCTGACGGTGGATAATTCGTCCGCCGAGACCCACTGCACCATCTACACCATCAGCGAAAGCCCCAAGAGCGCGAAAACCCTCTGGGTGGGCACGGATGATGGCAACGTGCAGCTCAGCCGCAATGGCGGAAAGACCTGGACCAACGTCGTCACTAATGTAAAGGGCCTGCCGAAAAATACCTGGGTCTCCTGGATCGAAGCCAGCCCATTCGACGAAGGCACGGCCTTCGCCACCTTCGATG
>JANXXC010000140.1 GCA_025350765.1 Holophagaceae bacterium
CACCAGGATCACGGGAATCTCGCGTCCAATTTCCAGGCGCAAGGTCTCCGCCAGGGCCACCACCGCATGCTTGGAGGCATTGTAGGGCCCTGCGAGGGGGATGCTCAGGCGGCCCAACATGGAGGCCACCTGCACGATGCGGCCTTCCCCTTTTTTGGCGTTCTTGCGGATGAGTGGCAGGAAGGCATTAGTGACCGCGTGCAGGCCCACCACGTTCGTCTCGAATTGGGCTCGCAGCTCGTCGGGCCTCAGCAACTCAAGCGGCCCCATCTGGCCGTAGCCCGCGTTATTGATGAGGGCCACCAGGCGAAGGTCTTCGCAGGCCGACACCGCCGCGGCGATACTATTCGCCGAGGTCACGTCCAGCGAAAGGCACCGGAGATCCTCGCCGCCCGGCAGATCCCTGAGATCCAAGGTGCGCCGGGCCGTCGCCACGACGCCCCAGCCCGCCTGACGGCAGACGCCTACCAAAGCTTTGCCGATGCCCGTGGAACAACCCGTGATGAGCACCCAAGGGCGGGCTGAATTAGGCATGAAAGGCTTGTGAGCCTGCTTCACGCCGTTTTCTTTTTGGGCTCCGCCTTTTTGGGTTCGGTCTTTTTGTCATCCTTTTTTGCACCGGCCTTGGACTCCACTTCCGTGGCGGTCATGGCGTAGTACACGGTGACTTTGTCACCCTTTTTCAGGCCATCGGCGCCTTTGGTGCCTTTGGGCAGATTGATCTGGAAGGCCTCTTTGCCCTTCATTACGGTGATGGTGCCTTCGGTCATCTCGGTGATGGGCCCGGTCACCTGGTAGCTCTTGGCGCCCGCGGCGTAGCCCAGGATGGCGCAGGCCATGAGACCTACCGGGAGGAGAAAGGAAGATCGAAAGCGCATGAAAGGCTCCTGGATTGGGGTTTGGTAGAAAAATTATCGGATTGAAGCGGACGTCTTTGCTCCGCCCCCGCCGCTGCCCGAGACAGTATTCGCCTCGAAATCGTTGAATAGGATCTCGAAGGTGTCCGGGTCGTCCCACATGATCCAGTGCTTGGC
This sequence comes from Holophagaceae bacterium, assembly GCA_025350765.1. Lineage (GTDB taxonomy): Bacteria > Acidobacteriota > Holophagae > Holophagales > Holophagaceae > JANXPB01. Next base: position 1,035 of record JANXXC010000140.1, read on the forward strand.
GTTGACGAAATAAGACACCGTGAGCTTACTGAGGCTATCCAGGCCGAGCTGCCGGAGGGACTCCTTCTCCTGATTGGGATCGGGGATCAGACGGGGGGACGCGAACAGAGCCACGGGGACCTTAATGGCTGCGCCACGGCCCGCGAGGGTGTCCTTGCCCAGGGCCTTGGCGTAGGTCTTGAGAACGGAGACCGGCACTTTCAGGGCCTCCTTCACCAGCTTGCCTTTTTGGACGTCGCCGTTGCAGAGATCGCCGATGAATTCGGTGATGGCCGCGCTGGCGTTGGCATCTAGGTCCTTCTCGAGATCGTCCGTGTAGGCCTTGGAGAAGGGCGTCAGGCTGCTGTCCACCAGGATGATTCCCCGCACGGCTTTTGGATCCGCCAAGGCCACCCGGATCGCGATGGCGCCTCCGATGCCGTGACCGGCTAGAAGGGCGGGCTCGATCTTCACTTTGCGGATTAATTTGGCGATTTCCGCCCCGATGCCATCCAGGTCCGCGGCGCCCTCCTTCAGGGGAAGTACGGCGCTTTCCCCGTGGCCGGGCAGATCCACCGAGAGGACCGTGTGGTTAGTCCGTAGGCGTTTCGAGATATCTGCCCAGGCCTCACGACTGCCGCCAATGGCGTGGATGAGCACCACACCAGGTCCCTTGCCTTCTTTCTTGTAGGCCAGATCGGTGGCCGCCGCTAAAGGCGATGCCAGGAATGCGACCAGGAGAACAGGAATGAGGGGTCTCATGGAAAGAAGGATGCACCTCTAGAAAATTCTTACAAGGTTGAATCCAAGGGTCCACTCCCCCCCCCGGCTGGGACCGAGCCCATGGTAGTCCCCGCCGAGCACTTGGTGCGGGGTGGTGCCGGACACGTTGGTGGCCAGCAGGGTGAAGCGGTGCCCCTTGGTCCTGAAGGCGTAGCCAACGGCCCAGCCATTCTCGATAGAGCGAGTGGTGGTGCTGTTCACGATGACTTGAAGGTCTTTCACTTTGGAGGGCCGGGGGTAGTATTCGCCCATGAAACTATGCCGTTCCCCCGCATCCCACCTTAGGGCGAAACCCGCGGTGGTGACCCCTTTGCTCTGGGTGCTGGTGGAACTCAAGTAGGTCGGGACCGCCAGCAGGGTGACGCCGCCGCCGCTCCAGGAGAGGGGCATTTGGACCGCCGTGCCCACGAGGCCTTCCCGGTTATTGGTCGAGGAGGGCAGATCCCTGATGGTTTCGTCGTAGCGTTCCACCCGCAGCGCCATGCGGAAATCCGGCCGGGCCACCAGGATCTGATGTAAGGCCACGGTGAAGGTCTTGTTATCCGGCGTGCGATAGATCTGAAAATTCGTTCCCGGAGTGGACGGTACCGCGAAGTCCAGTCCCAGTCCGGAGTATGAAAATCCATCCAGGCCGAAGGCATTCTTGCTGTTGCTCCGCGCCCGGTCTTGGAAACGGTGGGTGAAGCGGTAGCTGAAACTCGCGCCCATGAGCCCCTCGGCCGTGGGGAGGTTGAGCCACAGGGGAACTTCGCTCTCTTGGGCGGACGCGAAGGTGGAGGCGGCTGCGAGGGCGAGGCCAATGAGGCCAAAGACAAGCGGGCGGCGCATGAGGTCTCCGATGAGTTTCCCCAAGGGTGCCACAACCTAAGAGCGTGTTTCAAAATTAGACGTGGCCGCGACGGAGGTCAGCCGCGATGCAGCGCAAGGAAGGGGCCGCAGCGGCCTATAGATCATAGGCACCAGGCCAGTGACGCTGCGATGCGCGCGGCTGGCCCCGTCCCTTCGGGCTGGGGCGGCGGGCTTCTCGATGCTGCGTTAGCCTCCCGTGGCGTATTCACGATATGCCGTGGTCGGCTGCCTTGCCTCGCTCGCCCGGCGCTCCCAGCGCGGTCACGCCTAATTTTGAAACACGCTCTAGGAGCCAGGAGCTATGCGGCCAATCCGAAATAGGCGCAGAGAATGAAGCCCCAGGCGAAGACGCTGGCCCAGACTGCCTTCCGGCCTTTGAAGGAGGGCACATGGTGCATGTGCAGCACGCCGCCGACTACCAGCCAGCTGAGGAAGACCCAGTTTTCTTTGGGATCCCAGGCCCCGAAACCGCTCCCGGTAAACTTGGCCCAAATGCAACCGATGATGAGACCGCTGGCCAGCATTAGAAATCCGAAGCGCATCCATTGCAGATTCAATTTCTCGAAATTGACGTCGGGGGAGCCCAGGGCCTGGGCCCAGAAAGAGCCGGGCTCGAAGCTGTGTTTCCCGGGGTTTACCAGCGCCAGCACTCCCATGATGAAGGCCACGGTGGCGGATAAATAACCCGTGAGGGTAAGGGTGACGTGGAGCAGGAACCAGGCACTTTGACGGGCGAGCGGAAGGGGGGTGATCTCGATACCAGCTTTGTTCAGCGTGAGGGTCAGAGCGCTGAACACGATGAGCACTGAGATGAACCCGAGCAGGCGCACTTTTTTGATCCATCCCACCACCAGCGCCAGCAGACCAAAGATGAAACTGAAGGAGATGAGCGATTCGTAGAGAGTACTGGCGGTGCTACCGCTTTCGATCAAGGCATAGGCCTGGAGCGCATTGAACACCCACCCGACGAAAAAGAGGATCCGCGCCCCTTGATGGAGCCGGTCCTTTTCGTCCCTTCGATTGTCGATGAAAAGGCTAGCTGCATAGGCCAGGAGGGCCAGGAAATAGGCGATGTAGGTGAGCTGGAAGGCGGTTTCGGCTTTTACGAAGGCGGTGAAAAGAGGGTGCATCAAGCCTCCTTCTTTTCGTCAGCGCGGCGCTTGAGCACGGGCTTTAAATAGAACATCCAGGCCGTGCCGACGATTAAGCAAAGAAAGCCAAGGTAGACCAGCCACAGCCCCGGTTCGCGAACCACCCGAATGTTGCTGAGGCTGGAATCGTCGGGGTTGTCGGTGCCCAGGTAGAACCAATGGCCCTGGAAGATGAATGGCTCGTGGACGCCTACGGCCTTTTTTGCGAGCACCTTGCCCTGGTCATCCAGGATCTCCAGCTCCGAACGGACATTCTTGGGCTCGTTTGGTTTGGGCTGGAAGGTAAGGCCCACGCGCCGATCCATGAAAGTCGCTGAGATGGGAAGGCCTTCGAGGCCCTTCGCATCGAGGGAATCGAGGCCGTCCAGCCACCTTTCTTCAGCGCGTCCGCTGTCCGGATCCCAGACCTTCACGCGCAGTACGGGCCGATCAAATTTCAGGGCCTCTTTGGGATCGGGATGAGGCACGAAGTTGGGCACGTACTCCGCGTGATCCAGAATGGCGACGGCCGTGACGGAGAGACCCTTTTCGACGATGAAGGGCTTGTTGAGCTGGAAGGGCTCAGTGCGCGATACGCGGCCGTTTTCCACCAAGCGGATGGCGCGGTCCTCGCGGGTAAAGACCACAAAACGCGACTGACGTTCTTCACCCTCCCGTACATAGCGCAAAGTCAAACCTTGGGGCAGATTGGGCCCATTGAGCTGATCCGAAAGCCCAGGATTCCGGGCACTGAGCATCACGCGGCGGGAGGCCCCTTTAGGCTCTTTGAGACTCAGCTCCAGCCAGGGTTCCAGTGGATTCGGGCTGCGGCTGTAGGCCTGTGGATTTCCATCCCGGTCCTTTTTCACCGCGAAGTCGGGATAGAGCTTGTCCACCTTCAATCCGAAAGCCGGGAGATCCCAGGTGGAGCCCACCATCGCATCGTGGGTAAGGGTCTTGCCCCCGTAGCTAAGGATGATTTTTTCGGCTGTCGGTAAGGCTGGGCGCAACTGATTCAAAAGTTCGGGAGACCAGCGATCCTGGTACGCCACCGCAAAGCGACCGCCCGGCTCGTCGCGGCGCCATGCCCTCATGGCCCGCAGGCCGGGCTTTCCGCGCGAGAATAGATCGCCCACCACCGGTTGAGGCTCGCCGATGCCCAGCATCACCCGCAGGGCCGGGTCCTCGGGCGCGTTGGGATTGTTGATGAACTCTCCCGCATCCACCGCGTTCGGGATGAACTGCTGAACTTGGAAATAAAGCTTCGACAGAGGCAAGCGGGCCTTTAGACCTGGCTTTACTTTATAGGCCTTGGGATTTTTCTCGAAGCCACCCTTGCCATCGGGTTCGACGAAAGCGTAGAGCTTGGATGGGAGATCGTCGGGCCGCGCATTGAATTTTTTGAGACGCAGGCGGAAGCCCGGCAGAACGTAGCTCCCATCGATGTTGGGCGGCGCGCCTGGCGCCTTCTCGAAGGCGGCGATGGATTCGCCCGCGCGCAATTTTGCGAAGGCGGACACGTAGCCGTAGTTGCCCCAGAGGCCCCCCATCAGGATCAAAGAGGTGGAGACGTGCACCAGCAAGAACCCGATGCGATGGGCGGGGTAAGGCCGTCGCTTCCAGGCCACGCAGAGCATGGAAAGCGTCAGCAAGGACAGCAGGGCATAGAACCCAAGGCTGCGGCAGAGATCCACCGAATGGGTGAGCTCGATGAGTACCGTTAAGGCCATGAACAGGATCTGGCTGATGGCGAATGGAATGGAGGTCACCAGCTGGTAGAACCCGTCGCGACGGGCCAGGAAGGCCGCGCCGTAGACGGCCGCCACTAGGACCACGAAGGCCAATACCTGCTGTTTGGCGCTGAAGCCGTTCTTATCGAACAGGCGCTGCGCGACCATCCATCCCACCCCCCAAGAGAGCAGCGCCAGCAGGTGAAACGGGATGTTCGTGAGGAAGGATTTTGGCGGAGGAAGCGTACTAGCGGGCTGGGCTTCGGTCATCCGGGTCTACACCAGGGCCAACAAACCCAGCAGGTAGAAACTCAACTCCACACTCACTTCGAAACGGGGTTTTCCGGAGCTGAACCGCTCGTGGTAGTACCAGAGGTAGAGCAGGGGGTAGGCCGCGCAGATGCTCAGGATCGTCGCGATGGCCAGGGGGTGGAGCGGGTGGGAGCCAAAGAAGGTGAAACCAAGGGATCCCGCCAAGCCCAGGGCCAGGAGCGTGATGAGGACGATCTTTGCCTTGGGCTTGCCCAGCAGGATGGGGAGCGTTTCTTTGCCGAGCACTTGATCGTTCTGCATATCGCGGATGTCGTAAATGACGGTCCGGGCAAATACCAGCACCGTGACGAGACCCAGTGCCGCGAAAGTCGCAAGAGTCGAATTTCCATTGGCGTCCCAGGTCCAGGGCCAAAGGGAATGTCCTTCCTGCCACACGGGCAGGGCGATGGCGACGACACCGAGCGCCATGGCCACCAGCACGTCCTTGGAGCCCGGGATGGAGCGCAGGCTCCATCGCTTGCCTTGAATGGGGATTTCCACCTTGTACATGAGGCCCAACAGACTGGCGCCCGAAACGATCAGCAGAGGACGCAGACCAAACGAGACCGCGGTGCCCAGGGCCATGGCCAGGGATACCAGCGCCGTGGCGATGAGGATGCGGCGGTTGCGCTCCAGAAACCGGGCGCGGCCGGGCCCCTTGGCATCGAGGCCCATGGGATCCAGAAAGGGGGTGAGCAGGTACATCGCCAACAGGTAGGCGCCCGTGATGAGCGGGTAGCGCCAGCTCAGGCCCAGGCCCATCCACACGTGGACGCCAAGGGTCATCAAGGCCGCGCCGATGGCCATCATGAGCGGAGTACCAAAGGCCGCGAACATAAAACGGGTGAAGCGGCTTGGCGCGTCTCCCAGCTGCTCCATGGTGTCCACCACTTCATCCACCAGCCAGGTTGGGGTCGAAGCCCCCGCGAGAACGCCGACGGTTTCATTGCCCTTGAATTGGGTAAGGTCCAACTCCGCGGCGGTCTCCACGTATTGCACGGGCTTGCCGTAATGCTGGGCCAATTCGGCGAGATGCTTGGTATTGCTGGAGGCCTTGCCGCCCACCACGATGACGTAGTCCACGGTTTGGGCTAGGGTCTTGGCCTCGTCCTGACGCATCCAGGTGTCTTCGCAAATGGTGTTTTCCAGGATGCAATCTTCGGCGCGGCCGCGGATATATTCGCTGATCTCGCCGTAGTCCTTCACGGTGTAAGTGGTCTGGGCCACCACGAGAACTTTTTTCAGTTCTTGGGGGCTCAATTCCATGGCCTCGCCGAGATTGGCGACGATCTTGGAGCCATGTTCTGCGAAGCTGCGATGGGCCACGCTCTCCGCGTGGCCGTGGCTGCCGAGGATCACCGTGAAGTAGCCCTTGGGACTCCACTTCTTGATCTTGTTGTGGACCTTGGCCACCTCGGGGCAGGTGGCGTTCACGATCTTGATTTCACCCGCCTTCTGCCGCTCTTTTAGACCGCGCAGATCCTGGATGGGAATGCCGTGGGCGCGAATGACGACGGTGCCGTTCTCCACCTTGTCCGGGGATTCGGCCACGGCCACGCCGCGCTTGCCGATGAGCTCCAGAGCCTGGGGATTGTGGATGAGCGGGCCCAGGGTCTGCACATTCTCCTGGCCGCTGTTGGAAGCCTCCAGAACCGCATCCATGGCGCGTTTGACGCCCCAGCAGAAGCCCGCGGTCTTCGCGACGATCACCTTCATTCCAGAACCTTTCCCGACCAATCTAGTCGGACAACCCAGAATACAACCAAATCGAAGGGACCGCCCGAAGCAAGGCCCCTCAAAGCAGGCGGATTAGAGCTCCGGTGAGCTCGATGACGCCCTGTTCTTTCAACTGACGTAGCAGCCGCGACAGCGTTTCGGGAGCCATGCCCAGTTGGGCTGCGAGGATTTTTTTAGACACCTTTAGCCGGAAGGCTCCCTCTGACCCAGATTTCGCGGCTTCCTCGATCCAGCGGCGAAGGCGTCCGGCGCTATCGTTGCCGCTGAGTTGCTGGACCTGAAAAGTTAGGCGATGGTGCCAGGCCGCCAGACTTTCCAATACCTTGAGGCAGAGGTCCGGATCCTCCCTCAGGAGACCAAGGAAAAGATCTTTAGGGAAATGGGCCAGCAGGGAGGGCTCCAGGGCCTCGGCGCTGGCGGGGAAGATGTCGCCCGAGAACACGGCGGCCTCGGCGAAACTGAAGCCCGCTCCTACGATGCTCAAGGTGCTTTGCCCGCCGATTTTTGGGGACGTACGGTAGAGCCGGATCTGGCCTTCGAGCACCACGAAAAAGCCGGTGCAAGGATCTCCTTCGGTGAACAGGAGCTGGCCAGCGTCGAGTTTGCGCAATTGCATCAGCCCACCCACCTGGGCCAACTGACGGGAATCCATGGATTGGAAGAGCGCGGACTTGGACCAGAGACCCTGGTAGGCAGCGGCTTGCATCCCACGATAGTAGGGCCTCGCCCTGAACCTGGTTAAAGGCAAATCAGGAACTCGGTCTTGAGATGCGTCAAGGCGGTGGACGGGAGCAAGTCGCATCTTGGCTTCAGGGGCGATTCGGCCCGTGGAGGACGCGATGACCAATACGATGCTGGAAAGGACCGTGGGGGAATGGGTGGCGGAGCAGCCCTCGCGTTCCCGGATTTTCGAGAAGGCGGGGATCGATTACTGCTGCAAGGGCAACGTGGCCCTGGGCGCGGCCTGCGCGGCCAAGGGCCTGGCAGTGGAGCCCATCCTGGCGGCCCTGGAAATGCAGCCAGCGGTGGCCGAGGACTCTTCCATCACGGCGCTCTACGGATCGGCGGAAGGCCTGGTGGACTATATCGTCAACAAACACCACGCCTACCTTCACGAAAACTTGCCGCGCCTGAGCTTCCTGGTGGATCGTGTGGCCGCTGTGCACGGTCACGAAGACCCCCGCCTAGAGCGACTCTACAAGGCTTTCAAACAGTTCAAGGCCGAGACCGAAGACCACCTCAACAAGGAGGAAGTACTGCTCTTTCCCTTCATCAAAATGCTGGCGGCGGGCCAGCGTCCGCCCTTTCCCCCCACGGTGATGATGCCCATCCGTCGGATGCTCGAAGAGCACGTCGCCCACGGTGAAAACCTAGACCTGTTCCGGGGCCTCACGGACAATTTCAAGGCGCCTGCCCACGCCTGCAACACCTACCTCGCCATGCTCCAGGCCCTGGAGGAAATGGAACTGGATCTCCATCGCCATATCCACCTTGAGAACACCGTGCTCTTCCCCTGGGCCGAACGCATGGAGCGCGAGCTGGGCGTGGACGCGGGGGCCTTCACGGGCATGAGCTGCCATTGAAATAGGGTCGAAAAGGGCGGGCCTTTTGAAACCGCAGGGCAGGGCGGTTTCAAAAGTTCTGGCCTTGCGGTTGGGATTCCAAGTACCTTGGGCAATCGCGAATCCTTTACATCGCAAGGATATTTGACCATGGCCGCACCCCTCCTGCCCGTCACACTGACCTGCAACACCGACCTGCGCTTCATCGACTTGATCCAGGTCGTGGGCAGCGAGTTGCTGAAGCACATGAGTTTTTCGAGTGAGGACGGCGAACGGCTTTGGCTGGCCATCCAAGAAGGCATCGCAAACGCCATGC
>JANXXC010000159.1 GCA_025350765.1 Holophagaceae bacterium
CCCGGAGCGGAGGCCGTAGGCCGCAGCGGAGGGCGCCCCATCGGGCGCGGCGGTTAGTCCGCCACGGCTTCCGTCGCCGGGACGATCCCGGCTTGGCGTTTCTCCCGCAGGCGGTAGCTTTCGCCTTTGATGGTCAGCACATGGCTGTGATGGAGCAGCCGGTCGAGTATGGCTGTGGCTACAACTTCGTCCCCGAGCATGTCGCCCCAGGCGCCGATGGGCTGGTTGCTGGTGAGCATCAGGCTGCCTTTTTCATAACGGCGGCGCACCAGGTGGAACAGCAAATGTCCGGCCTGGCGCTCCAGGGGGAGATAGCCCAGTTCATCCACGATCAGCAGGTGGGGCCTGCCAAAGTGGGCAAGGGCTTCGTCCATCGCGCCGTTCTCGGCTGCTTTGCCGAGCTGGTGGACGAGATCCGCGGCATGGATGAACCGGCAGCTCCAACCAAGCTCGATGGCTTTGCGCCCCAGTCCGATGGCCAGGTGCGTCTTTCCGACGCCCGGCGGCCCCAGCAACAGCACGTTCGTGGCGTTGGCGAGATACCGGCCCGTTTCCAGTTCGGTGACGAGCCGCCGGTCCAGACTGGGCTGAAGGCTGAAGTCGTAGTCCTCCAGGCGGCGGCTGAGCGGAAATTTGGCCATTTGAAGCCGCATCCGCGCTCGCTTCTGATCCTTGCTGGCGATTTCATCCTGGATGACGTGGTCCAGGAAATCCAAAAAGCTCATCCGCCCTTTGGCGCCGCTTTCCAGCAGGTCATCCAGATGCTCGCGGGTGCTCAGCAATTTCAGCCGGGTCAGGCTCTGTTCAAGCCGTTCCACGCGCGGATCTACCATGGCTCGCCTCCCACGATGGCTGCGTAGTCGGAGATGGGACGCCTAATCTCGCAAGGCTTGCCCAGCACCTTTCGCCCTTCCACGAAACTGATGACGTGGCATGGGTCCTCGATGACTTGGTGGCGGCCCGGATGGACCAGGTGCTCGGCGACGATCCGATCCTGGAACAGCGCCTGGAGCGTGTCTGCCTCGATCACGATATCCAAAGTCGCGCCCACGAACTGGGCCGGGACGCTGTAGCGGTTGCTGTCCACGTCGATGCGAAAGTCCGTGCTGACCTTCCGGGTGAAGGCGCGCGCGCAGATAACTGGGATGGTTCAAAACGGGCCGCAGCGCCGGACTTTCCGCCTCGAAACGGTCGATGGGGCGTTCATGCGTCGTCCCGTGGATTCGCGCGTCGGCGACGTCCAGCATCCACCAGGCCAGGTGCTCATCCAGGGTCTCGTCACTGGCGAACGCCAGGCCTCCCAAGGCGTTCTTTTTCACGTAGCCCACGCCGTTCTCCACCTTGCCTTTCGTGCGGGCCCGGTAGGGCTGGCAGGCTCTCGGGATCACGCCCCAATGGCGGCAGAAGCCCTCGAACTCGGGGTGGAAGACCGCCTTCCCGCCCTGGGGATGCGCGTTCACCAGCGGCTTCGCGTTGTCCGTCAACACTTCCTCCGGCACCCCCCCGAAGTGCTGAAAGGCCCGCTCCAGACCCATGATCCAGTCCCGCTGCCGCAGGCTGCCGAATGCCTCGACATAACAGCGGCGGCTGTAGCCCAGCGTCGCCACGAACACATAGCGTTTCTGCTGGACGCCACCGATCTCCAGCCACTTCTCGCCAAAATCAACCTGCATCTGCTTCCCTGGCGGCGTCTCGAAACGCAGCGTGGCCTTCGAAGCTCGCTCCCAGTCCTTTCGAAGGGGCCGCAGCGCTCGCTCCACCGTCCGCAGGCTCACCGTGATGCCCATGGCCGCAAACCGCTGTCTCACCACGTCCGCATTCCGCACCCCCGCCTCGAACTGGGATCGAATCCACTCCCGGAACGGAGCCAGGACTCCTGGGCGGCCCGTTCCCGCGAATTGCCGGTCCGCGCCCTTCCGGATCCAAGCCCTCACCGGGTTCCGGTCAAACCCTGTCTCGCGTGAAATCCGTCTCATCCCCCATCCCAGAGACCTCAATGTAAAAATCTGCCGCACCGCCTGCTCTCCAAGCATCCTGGCCTCCGGACTCCGAAGACCACAATCCGGCCTCTCCATCTCCATGTCTTACCCCCTTACTGAGGGGGTGAATTCTCGTGGCGTCAGTGGGTCAGTTTCTGATGTCGCCTGACAATTGTCTTTCTTTGGATTAAATTCTAGGGAATCTCGCCGGGCTTCTCGGACCGCAAATCGATGGCCTATGTCGCATAAACGGGCAGAGACTCATTTTTAGAGCGGATTCCACAGCTTGATCTGAGCGCATCGGGTGACGGATGGATCCTTCCCCAATGGGGATCCAGTCCGCCCTCGAATGGGGCTTTTCAGAAAAAGCCCCAGGAGGTCTTCCCGATTCTGGACATTCTAGGGGCTAGAGGCTTCAAGCCTCGTGAAGGCCCAGTTCTTTCAGCCGGGAGTAAAGCGTACTCCGGGGCATGCCCAAGCGCTTCGCGGCATCAGACACCCTTCCCCCCTCCTCTTCGAGCACGCGTTTGATGTGGAGCTTTTCCAGTTCCGCCATGTTTAGCCGCGACCCATAGGTGGGCGTGGCGTCTGAGGCTCCTACTGAGAGCCCCAGATGCGCAGGCCAGATCTCATCGCCATCGCAGCGGATAATGGCCCTCTCCAAGGTATTTCGGAGCTCACGCACGTTGCCTGGCCAGCGGTGGGCGAGCAGCGCCTGGTGTGCGCTCTCCCCAAGGACAAGGTTAGGTTTGCCCAATTGACGGCCCAGCTCCACGATGAAGAGTTCCGCTAGGACAGGAATGTCCTCGTAGCGCTTCCTCAAGGGCGGCAGGGCCAACACGAAGGTGCTGATGCGGAAGTAGAGGTCCTTCCTGAAACGGCCCTGTCGGATGGCCTGTTCTAGGTTCTGATGGGTGGCTGCCACGAGCCGGACATCCACGGTCCGATCTTGGACTTCGCCGAGCCGGCGGAACCGCTTCTCTTCCAGGACTTTCAGAACCTTCGCCTGAACTCCCACTTCCATGTCGCCGATCTCATCGAGGAAAACCGTCCCCCGGTCAGCGAGTTCGAAGAGGCCGCGCTTGGCCTGGCCGGCGCCGGTGAATGCGCCCTTCTCGTGCCCGAATAGCTCGGTCTCCAGAAACTCCCGGTTCAGGCCTGCGCAATTGAGGTCCATGAAGGCTTCGCCCCGCCGTGACCCATTGTGGTGAAGCCAGCGGGCGAGCACCCCTTTGCCCGTTCCCGTCTCACCCGTGATGATCACAGGTCCCTGCCCCTGGAGGACGCGATGGGCCTCCTCCTTCAGCGCCCGGATAAGGGGGCTTGGTCCAATGAAAGGATCGGGTAGCTCCATCGTTGATACCAGGGGGTGGCTTCCGGAGAGTTCGATTCGCATGAGAGAAAGGTATTCCCGTCTAGGATGCGCGAGCACCCGGTCTATGCCTAGCAAAAAAGAGGCCGCGCGATCGGCCCCTTCTTGGATCCGGTGGATATCCGGCGGGAGGTGGTCGGAGGAACCTTTCAAGGCTAGTTCCATGGATCCTCGCTTCCTAAGAGGGCATACATGGTTCCTTAGGTCCAGGTAGGGAGGGTCGTTCGCTCTCTCGACACCGTCGGCGCGGGATGCTCGGCTAAGCCCGAATCCCGCATCAAACCCTCGAAGGCTTCCAGGACCCAGGTCACATGGGTCTCGATCGTCTCCCACTCGGCGCCTCTGGCGGCGGATTCCAGCCCCCCGGCCCGCTTCGCCACCTCCCGCGCTCCAATCATGGCACTGGCGCCTTTGATGCGATGGGCCTGCCGAATCAGGGAGGGCCGGTCTTGGTGCAAGAGGTGCTCCGCCAAGCCCTGCAGGTCCGCGCGGGTGGCCGTCAGGAATTCCTCTAGGAGGCTCGCTGCGGCGGCGGGGTCTTCCCCGCACAGGGTCAGCAACACAGTCTGGTCGAACAGGAACTGGAGGCACCCCCCATTAATTTCAGGCTCCGTCGAGGTGATTCCATCCTCCAGGCGAAGATGGGGAAGCCACTGCCGGAGCTTGGCGCCCAGCATGCGGATGCCCACGGGTTTGGTGAGGTAGTCGTCCATGCCCATAGCCAGGCAACGCTCCGCCTCCCCTTTCAGAGCGTTGGCGGTAAGGGCGAGGATCGGTGTCGGCGGCGAACCCTGGTTCTGCTCTTGGCGCCGGATGGCCGCGGTCAGCTGATAGCCGTCCATGCGGGGCATGTGAAGGTCCGAGAGGATCAGGGCGAATCGCCCGCTCTTCCAGCTTTCAAAGGCGGCCTCGCCGTCCTCCACCACCTCCAGCGCGAATCCCGCCAGATTCACCTGCCGGGCCAACACTGTGCGGTTTGTCGGATGGTCCTCCACCAGCAGGATCAGGCTCCCCTCCCGCTCTGCCTCCTCCACGCTGGGCGCAGGCCGGAACCGGAGGACCGGGGGAGCCGCCTCCAGGGTTTCGCTTTGGAGGATGTCCTTCGGATCTCCCAAAGGGAAGGTGGCGGTGAACGTCAGGATGGTCCCCACTCCTACGGCGCTCTGCATGCTCAGGGTTCCACCCATCATTTCCAGGAGGCGGCGGGAAATGGTAAGGCCGAGTCCCGTGCCTCCAAAGCGCCGAGTGGTGCTGGCCTCCGCCTGGGAGAAGGGTTCAAAGAGCTTGGACTGGTTCTCCGGAGAAATTCCGATGCCCGTGTCCTGCACTTCGAAGGCGAGAGTCTCTGAACCCTGCGCAGCTCCCAGGAGCCGCACTCTGAAAACCACGGATCCGGCCTCGGTGAATTTCACCGCGTTGCTCAGGAAGTTGTTGAGGATCTGCCGCAAGCGCAGCGGGTCCGCCACGTGGGCCCGGGCAATTCGCTCGTCCACCTCGTGGGTGAGCCGCAGCCCTTTGCTGGATGCGGCCCGGGCGAAGGCGTAGGCGACCGCCTCGGCCAGATCGCGGATACAGAGGGTCTCGGGCACCAGTTCCAGCTTTCCGGCTTCGATCTTCGAGAAGTCGAGGATGCCGCCGATGATCTGCAGGAGACTCTGGGCCGAATGCTCGATGATATTCACCGCCTTGCGCTGTTCCAGGTCCAGGCGGCTCAGGGCCAGGATTTCCAGCATGCCGGTAATGCCGATGAGGGGGGTGCGCACTTCATGGCTCATGGCCGCGAGGAAAGTGGACTTGGCGAGATTGGCGGCCTGGGCGTCAGCCTCTCGCTCCCGGAGTTCCATCTCCAGGGCCTTGATCACCGTCATGTCCGTGATCACGCCGAGCGTTCCGACCCTGGCGCCATCCTGACTCCGCAGGCTGGTCAAGGCGGTCATCGCGGGGACTTTCCGTCCATCCTTGCGGAGGAAATTCACTTCCTGGGGGGGGAGGGGCAGGTTCGAATCCAAGGCTTCGTAGAGGGAGCGGCCCGCCGTGATGGGGCGCCCGTAAAACTCGCTGGCCTTCCGAAGAAAGGCTCGAGCGTCCTCGGGATCAACCCAGATGGCTCCTTTACATTTTCCGACCAGCTCTTCCGCCGTGTAGCCGAGAAATCGTTCCAGGAAGGGATTGATCCTCGTGATGGTCGAGTCCGGATCCATCGTGAAGATGCCCACTGGGGCCGATTCCACCAGAGCGCGCAGGAAAGCCTCGCGTTGCCCCAGTTGATGATTGGATTCCCGGAGCATGTCCATGGCAGCCCATTGCTCCCGCTCATAACCTTCGATGGCTTGGCGCATATCGCGGAAGGCTTGAGCAACTTCCCCGAGTTCACCTTTGGGGATGAAGCCGGGATACTCCCGGAAATCGCGCATTTCCATATGCCGGGCCATCTCGGCCAGGTCCCCGATCCGCCGGTCGGTATGGCGCAGGATGGCCCGGCCCAGGAGGATGGTGGCCCCGAGTCCGCTAATGGACAAGAGGAGTTTCAGGAATTGAATCCTCGCATTCTGAGCTTCCTGCACCGGCTCAGCCCAGGGCTCGCCGCTTCGCCCTTGCACGCGGTAACTGGTCCACAGATCTGTGGCGAGGGTTCCCATCCACACGACCAGAACAAAGACCATCCACATCGACAGCAACTGGCGGATGCTGAATCGGTCCAGCCAGCCAGGCCTGTAGGCAGGTTCACCATGGTCCATTTAACCCTCCGGAGGCTGCCACATCTGGCGCCAGTCTGGAATCTGGTGGCCCGGCATCGGTTTAGCCATGAAGTATCCCTGGGCCTGCTCACACCCAAGGGCTTTGAGCAGGTCCCACTCGGCCTGGGTCTCAACACCCTCCGCTACCGTCTTCAGATTAAGTTTGCGGGCTAATTCCAGGCTCATTTCGATGATGGTCCGGTGCCGCGGCTGCTTCGGGGAGTCCTTGACGAAGGACTGGTCAATCTTCAGCTCCGTGAAGGGCACGTTGCTCAGCTGTTGGAGAGAGGAATAACCCGTGCCGAAATCGTCAATAGAAAGCCCGAAGCCCTTGAGCCGGAGGCGGGCAAGGACATTGAGCACCTTGGCCACCTCGCTCATCACCTCGGTTTCCGTGACTTCCAGGACGATCTGGCTAGGGTCGCAATCTTCCCGGCGCACCAGGTCGTTCCAACGGTCCGCGATCCTAACGTCCGACAGACAATTCGTGGACACATTAACGGAAGCGGAGAGGGTCAGACCCCGCTCGCTCCAGGCCCGCAGGTAGGCACAGGTCTGCCAAAGCAATGCGTCGGTTAGGGGCTCCACAAGGCCCGCCAGCTCCATGGCGGGGATGAAATGTTTCGGGAGCACTACGCCGATGCCGGGCCGGAACCATCTCACCAGAGCCTCGACCCCCAACAACTCACCAGTGGCGAAGGAAACCTTGGGTTGGAAGAAAGCCAGGAATTCCTTTTGGGCCAGGCCCTGCCGCAGAATCTCGGGGCTGGCCTCTTCCAGGAAACTGTGGACTTTACTTTCCTCCTCCTTCGGCTGGTAGCGGTCCAAGCAAGCGGAAAGCTCCTGCAGGGTGAGGGGTTTGCTGATGGTGCCCAAGACCTGGAGGCCGTAGGCCTTGGCCATGGTTTCCACCGTGTGGAGGATGGATGGTTCCAGACCGCTCACCACCAGCAGGGCCTTAACCAACTCCTTTTCCGCGAGGTGGCTGATGAACTCCACGCCGTCCATCTCGGGCATATCCAGATCGCAAAGGAGAATATCCAACGGCTCTGCGCGGGCCCTCAATAGGCTCAGGGCCTGGTGTCCATTGGTCGCCTCCAACAAGTCCCCGAAGCCTAACCCTTGGAGGAGTCTCATCACCGTGCGGCGCTGGAAATCATGGTCTTCCACCACCATGACGGTCTGTTCGCTGAAATCCATCCCTGACGCTCCGATAGGAGTGACGGAAGCATCATGTGTTCCGTTCCATGCGGCTGGCTCAAACGAAGCAACCGCGCCCTCCGAGGAGGCAGGACCGAGCCCCCCACAAGTGCTCATGTGTCCAGGTCCTGGACAGCATCTGGAATCTGGATTCGACCCACATTTCAACCCGGATTTTGCATCTATGCTTGTCCAAGCCGCGTCCAGGCTGACTCCAGTCTAGGGGCTACATTGTTTGGCCGGACAACCGACAAATAGAGCCCTCACCTCGCCAGCCGCGCCTCCAATTCCTTCAAGGCTTCTTCGGCGGCGATGAAGGCTTGTTCGAGTTCGGGCAAGTAGACGGCGGCTTCGACAATGCGTTTTTCGGTGGCCAGCTCCTCCATGCGGGCGGCGATGTCCGTGACGGGGCGGGCATAGACGTAGGCGGCACTGCCACAGAGCGCGTGGGCGGCGGCCTTCAGTGCCCTTGAGTCCCGTTGGTTCAGGGCCGCGCGAATATCCGCAAGGCGGCCGGGCGCATGGGACCTGAACATCACCAACAGCTCTCGCAAGCCGTCCCGGTCCTCGGCGTGGATGGAATGGAGGAGGGCCACTTTGTCGATGGGTTCGCGGTAGCCCGTGGGTGGAATTTGAACGGGCATCTGCATGGTTTCACCGGCTTCATCGCCGGCCCCCACCATCGGTTCACCATTCGGTGTCAGGGCCACTTCATTCGCATCTTCTTCCGTCACCGGCAGCGAACCCGAATCGGATTCCGCGATGGGTTCCAGTTGCTTCAGGATGGCATCGCGCAATTCGTCCCGGCTGAATGGCTTCGTCAGCAGATCATCCATGCCCGATTTCATGAACCGTTCGCGGTCGCCTTGAAGCGCGTGGGCCGTCATGGCAACGATGGGCTGGCGTCCGCCACTCGCCCGGATAGCTCGTGCGGCCTGCAGGCCGTCCATCTCCGGCATCTGGCCGTCCATGAGGATGAGATCGAAGCCACCCTTCGCAGCTTGTTCCACCGCCTCGGTGCCGGTGGTGGCCAGGGTTGTGACGGCGCCCATGGATTTCAGCAGGCGCAGCGCCACGTGCTGATTCAAGGGATTGTCCTCGGCCACCAGAATGCGGCGCCCCGCCAAGGGTTGCGCGCCAACGCCAACGGGGGCTTCATCCTCGGCCTCAGCCTCGGGCCCAAACCAGCCGCTGGACCCTTGCGTAGATCGGGCGCGGG
Organism: Holophagaceae bacterium; assembly: GCA_025350765.1. GTDB lineage: Bacteria > Acidobacteriota > Holophagae > Holophagales > Holophagaceae > JANXPB01. Next base: position 8,509 of record JANXXC010000159.1, read on the forward strand.
CTTCTTCCAAAAGCTCGCGCAATTCAAACGCGAAGACCGGCTTCCGAAGCATGGCGTTGAAGCCCGCGGCCCTCAGGGCCCACACTTCCCGTGGCTGGTGCATGGGACACAAGAGCACCATCATCGGCACCGAGTCTGGATGCTCGGCGCGCAGGGTCCGGGCCAACTCCCAGCCCCCCATGCCGGGCATGTCCTCATCCAGCAGCGCCAGGTGGTAGGGCTTCCCGTTGGCCTTGGACAGAAGAATATCCTCCAGGGCCTCGGGCCCCGAGCTCGCGAGGCTGGCTTCGATGCCCCAGCGCCAAAGGGTGTCAAATAGTGCGTTGGCGCTTTCGGGAAGGTCGTCCACCACCAGCAGGC
>JANXXC010000178.1 GCA_025350765.1 Holophagaceae bacterium
TGAACGGCGAGTTCTCGGCTTCCGCTTTGACCGAGGGAGCGCGCGCAGCGAGCGGAGGAGGGAAGGAAGCCTAGAACCGGCGCGGCCGTAGGAAGGCGCGAAAGCGCCGACCGGAGGAATTCCGCCCAGGGCAATCCAGTCCGAGCAAAAGGCATGGAGTCCCTTGACGTTGGCGGAGATGGATAAAACCCAGAGTGCCTCTCTTTCAGTTGGGCGCCATCTGCTTGGGCTGATAATCCTCTGCGTAGGTGATGGGTACACTGACTTTCAGCTCTTTGGCGAGTTCGTCTTGCATCCGGGCTTGGTTCTGTTGCTCCTGTTTTTGCTGCCACATCTGGGCCAGTTGGGACTTCACCATTTCGAAGGGCGGCGCGGGCTGGGGGTTACCCGAGGCCTTCTGCTTGGCCACCACCTCGTCGTAAAGTTTTTTGAGGTCCGCATCGGTGGGGGTCGCGCTTCCGGCGCGCTTGTCGAGGATGGCCTTCAGGTAGACCTGGGCTACGGCCTCATCGGCTGCGAGACGTACTTTGGCATCCCGGTCCAAGCCTTCCATTCGGGCCAGCTCCATGACGGCCTTTTGTTGGGCGAGGTTGCCAAGAAATCCATTTCGCTGATCGCGCATCCCATCGGCATGGAGTACTTGTTCGGCCTTGGCCGCATCGGTCACCACGGATCGGATGGTGTCTTCGAATTCCTTTTGGGTAATCTTCTGTCCGCCTACATTGGCGATGACTGGGCTGGAATCCTGGGAGGCCTTGTTGCAGCCGAGTCCCCATGCTAGGACCGGTGCCAAAACGACGGCCTGGGTGATTAGGGTCACCTTCCTCATATGCGCTCCTCGCGAATGGTCCAGAATGAAGGAGGAATCCCGTCGCTGCAATGACGCCTTCCGGAGTAAACCCATGACTAATTCCCAGCAACTCGTAGGATTGGACCTTCAGATCTACTCGGCTTCTTGGTGCGGAGACTGTCGCCGCCTGGACCGGTGGCTCTCGGCGCAAGGGCTTCACTTTCCCAAGGTGGACATCGAATCCGAGGAAGGCGCCGCGGAAAGACTGGAGGCCGCCACCGGGAAACGAGGGATTCCCTACTTCCTCGTGAATGGCGAGCGGTTCGTCCGCGGTTATCACCCTGAACTACCGCAGCGCTTCGATGGGGACCTGCTCATAAATGAATTGCTCGCGGTGACCAAGTAATTCAAGCCTTTCACTAGGAAGGCCCGAGTTCCCGTGGCATCCTAAGAGGTTCCTTTGGAGTGCGCTGTGGCGTCCATTTTTTCAGCCGAATTCTGGTCCAACATCTTCACTTCGGACCTCGCGATCGACTTGGGCACCGCCTCCGTACTGATCCATACCAAACAGGCGGGCCGCATCGTCGTGTATGAGCCGTCCATCGTGGCCATCAACACTCAAACCGGCGATGTGGAGGCGGTGGGGGACGAGGCCAAGCAGCTGCTGGGCCGAACGCCGCAGGGCGTGAAGACTGTCCGGCCCATGAAGGACGGCATGATCTTCGAGGTGGACGCGGCTGAAAAAATGCTCGCCATGTTCATCCAGAAAGCCCGCCCCAACAAGGGCTTGGCCCGCACCCGCATTGTCGTCAGCGTTCCGCCGCGGGCCCATCAGGTAGCACGGCGCGCCGTCAAGCAAGTGTGCTACGACGCCAAGGCCGGTGAAGTGTTTCTCGTGGACCAGACCATGGTGGCCGCCATCGGCGCGGGGCTATCCATCAATGAAAAACGCGGCTGCATGATTGTGGACGTCGGGGGTGGCACCACCGACGTGGCCGTGATCTCTTACAACGGCAAAGTCTTCTCGGACTCCATCACCATTGCTGGCGATGAGATGGACGAAGCGATCATCAAATTCATCCGCGAGAAATACAACGTACTCATCTCCGAAACCAGCGCGGAGCGGGTGAAGTGGGAACTGGGATCCGCCTTCCCCTCGGATCACATCCGCACCATGGAGGTCAGTGGCCGGGACCAATTCGAGGGCCTGCCCAAAACCTTGACCCTTAACGATTCGGAGATCCGCGAGGCATTGTCAGAGCCCATCAACGCCATCATCGACCTGGTGCGCAAGGCCCTCAACGAAACTCCGCCCCAATTGGCGGCGGATCTCATCGAGCGGGGTATCTGCATCACGGGCGGCGGCTCGAAAATCCAAGGGCTGGATGAGCGTCTTCGCAAGGAGACCCACCTTCCGTGCTACCGGGCGGAAGATCCCCAGACGGCGGTGGTCAGGGGCACCGCGATGCTCCTGGAAGACATTCCCTTCTTGAGGCGCATCCAGATTCTCGACTGAGGCATGCATGGGGACCCTGATGCTCCAGACGCTCCTGCTTAAGGGCTGCTGAGATGGCTCCCCGGGCCGGGTGGCGCTCCGCCGGCTGGCAAACTTGGTTCCTAGTCTTCCTGTGGCTCGGCCACGGGATTTGGGTCTTGAAGGGACGTTGGCCGGCCTTGGGTTTGGTCCGCGCCCTGGATCTCGTGTCGGGACCTGCACTCAAAGTGTCGTCCCGATGGGAGACCCGCCGGGAATCCGAGGACCAAAAAGCTCGAAGCCTCGCCTCTGCTCAGAACGAGATCGCGCAGCTGAAAACCAGGCTCACCCAATTGGAGACCCAAGGTTCCCAGGAAAGGCCAAGGCTTGCCGAAGCCGAAGAGGCCATCCGGCTCCTGGGCCTCAAACAACAGCTCCCGCTGATAACGACCGCTGCACGAGTCATCGCCAACACTCGTAGTGCCCCCTTTGGCGGGCTGGTGATCGAGCAGGGCCCCGAAGGGGGCCTACAGCCTGACCAGGGGGTTATTGCTCCCGAGGGTGTCGTGGGCCGCGTGTGGAGCGTGGGTCTGCGGCAGGCCAGTGTGCTGACGCTGGATGCCTTCAACGCTTCCACTGCGGTGATGCTGGCCCGGAGCCGGGCCACTGGTGTGTTGCAGGGCACTGGGCCGGGCAGGGCCGAGATCCGCTACATCAGCAGCCAAGAGGGCGTGCAGGTGGGGGAAGCCGTCTACACCTCTGGTCTGGACCGGGTGTTCCCGCGCGGCCTGCTGGTGGGATTCGTGAGTCAAGTAAGGCCCCGGGATATCGAATGGCGGGTCGAGGTGTCGCTGGCAGCGCCGCTGGATCGGCTGCATCTGCTCCTGGTGTTGCCGCCCAAACCCCCCATGGAAGTCACTCCGCCCGCGCCGCCATCCGTGGGCTCTCCGAAGCTCACACCATGAAGTCTCGCAGCGAAATTCCCAAGGTGAGACCCTCTCTTCTTTGCCTCCTGGCCTTGGGGGGCATCCTGGTCACGGCGCCCTGGCCTTCGCTTCAGGCCATTTTCCACGTGGCGCTGACGCTCGGCTTCGCCCCCCTTGAATCCATTCCATTGTTGGTGGGGCTCTGGGCCGTGGCGGGGGGCTGGGTGGCCGAGGGCACGCTGCGCATGGTGCCGCACCCCGGAGGCGTTGCTTGGGCGGATTTGACCTTGGCATTGGCCGTGTATTTCCTTAACCGGTTCTGGCCACCGGACCGGCGCTTGATCTGGTGGGCCCGGCTCGCGGGATTCACGCTGCTGCACGAGCTGCTGGTGCATCTCGCGGTGGCCCTGGCCGCCGGGGGGCACATCTGGGGCCGCGGTTGGTTCTGGGCCTTGCTGGCTTCTCCCTTGTGGGCGATGCTGGCCTGGCGTCTCAAGCCGCCCGCGTACCCGAGGTAAGACGTGGACCTTCGCCAGCGAAACATCCTGCGAAAGCGGCTGACCTCCTTCCAGGCCGTGGCTTGGCTGATGGTGTTATTCCTCGGCCTGGTGTACGCATGGCTGCAGGTGGTGCGGCGTTCGGAAATGCGGCAGATGGCCTTGAATCAAGCGGTGAAGGTGCGGACCACGCCCGCGCCTCGAGGCATCATCTTCGATCGCAACGGCCACCGCCTCGTGGACAATCGCAGGGCGCTTCATCTGGTGATTCAACAAGAGGACCTGCCGAAGGATCTGGCGCAAGTCGATACCCTTGCCCACGCCATCGAGCAGGATCCGGAACAACTGAAGCGGCGGATCCAGCTGGCTCGCGGTGCGGGGACCAAAAGATCCCTCATCATCCAGGACAATCTGGACGACGCGGGCCTTGCCCGGGCGGAAAATCTGAGAGCCCGTTTTCCCTTCCTCAGCATTGAGGTGGCCCCGCGCCGGGTCTACCAGGGTGACGAATTGGCGGCCCACGTGCTGGGCTACGTGGGCGAGGTGAATCCGCAGCTCATGGCCAAGGAACCCGGGCGCTTCCAGCTCGGAGAGATCGTCGGGCGTACGGGTTTTGAGGCGGCCCGCAATGAGATCTTGAAGGGCCAGGATGGCCAGCGGAAGAGCCTTGTGGACCACCTGGGCCGCGAGGTGGCGCTCTTTGGCCTGGAGGAGGCCACGCCGGGCCAGAGCGTTTACCTCACGCTGGATGCGGGGTTGCAGAAAACCATGCAGGTTGCTTTCGGCGAGGAGCGCGGCGCCGGCGTGATGATTGATCTTCGGGATGGCGGCATCCTGGCTCTTTTCTCGAGCCCCTCTTTCGATCCCAACGCATTCTTGGGCCACCTCAGCCAGGAAGATGTGGACCAGTACGTCCGCAATCCCACGCAGCCCATGCTCGACCGCGCCACTCAAGGGCTCTATGCGCCAGGCTCCACTTACAAGTTGTTGGTAGCCCTTTGCGCCCTAGAGAAAGGCATCATCACTCCTGATACGACCTTCACCTGCCACGGCAGGAAGACCTATTACGGACGGGAGTTTAGATGTGATGGGGTCCACGGGACCCTGAATTTGGTGCAGGCCATCGCTCGGAGCTGCGACATCTATTTTTATGAGCTGGGCGCGCGGCTGGACGTGGACGACATCCACGCCACCGCCGCGAAATACGGGCTCACGGAACTCACGCAGGTGGACCTGCCCCACGAACTGCCCTCGCGCATTCCCAGCCGTAAGTGGAAGGCTGAACAGGTCCGCAGCAAGGAGAAAAAATGGTACGCGGGTGAAACCATCAGCGTGGCCATCGGCCAGGGCCAGAATGGCGTCACGCCCATCGCCCTGGCGCGCTTCTATGCCATGTTGGGGGCCAAGGGGAAGGTGCTCACGCCGCACCTGCTTTACGGCCAGCGGGACGAGTCGGGGCAGATGAAAATCGTGCCACCCCCGAAGCCACGGGAAACCGGGCTCGACCCCAGAATCTGGGCGGCCCTGGACGAAGGTCTCTTTGAAGTGGTGCGCAGCGGCACCGCTCACCTCTCGGCGCTTCCCGGCGTCACCATGTGCGGAAAGACGGGCACCAGCCAAGTGACGACCTTTGTGGATAAAGCCCACTACAAGACCCTTGCGAAGCAGTTCCGGGACAATGCCCTGTTCGCGGGATACGCGCCCCGAGAGAACCCCCAGGTCGCCTGGGCCATCGTGGTGGAAAACGCGGGCTTTGGTGCCGATGCAGCCGCCCCCATCGCGCGGAAGCTCTGCCAGTACTGGTTCATCGACCGGTTGAAAAAGCCCCTTCCGCCACCGGGCGGGCGATTGCCGGATGCCTATGAAGACACCCGGGGCGACGAGGCCGAGGCTGCCGCGTCCCCGGACGCGCCTCCCGCCAAGCCTCAAGCTGCGGCCCCAAATCCAGTCGGCGGCACTCGATGATGAACAAGCCCAACCGCACCCTGGACCCGTTGTTGCTGGTCTTGGTGCTGCTCCTCACAGCCCTGGGGACGCTGACCCTTTATTCGGCGGGCAAGGATACTCCGCACCATGCCCTTTGGATCCGGCAGAGTGTGTGGAACGGATTGGGCCTCCTCGCCATGCTCTTCCTTTCCCGCTTTGACTACCGCCGACTGGCCCAAAGCAGTCTTCCCATTTACATCGCAGGTCTCCTGAGCCTGTTGGTGGTGCTGGTCATCGGCCACACCGTGGCGGGATCGAAGAGTTGGTTGTCCTTGGGCGGCGTGAGCATTCAGCCTTCGGAATTCGTAAAGTGGCTGGCCCTGCTTTTCGTGGCCCATCGTCTGGGCACCAAAGCTCCCGATGCCTTGACGGCGTGGGATCTGGTGGGGGCTGCGGGACTGGTGCTTTTCCCGATGTTCCTGGTGCTGAAGCAGCCGGACCTGGGTGTTTCCCTGACCTATTTACCCATCTTCCTGCTGCTGCCGCTGCTCCGGGGTATTCGGTGGCGCTGGGTTGCGATAGGGCTCTTGGGGTTCACCCTCATCTCAACGGTCGCCTGGAAGACCAAGCTCAAGACCTATCAGAAAGAACGTATCTTGACCTTCATTGATCCGTCTCGGGATCTCAAAGGCAAGGGCTATCAGGTTCATCAAAGCCGCATCGCCATTGGCGCAGGCGGCCTCTGGGGCAAGGGATACATGAGCGGCTCCCAGACCCAGTTGAACTTCCTTCCCGTGAAGACGACGGATTTCGTATTCTCCGTCTGGGCGGAAGAACGGGGATTCGTGGGGATTCTCATGGCCCTGGCGCTCTTTGGCGTGGTGCTCCATCGGATCCTGGCCATCGCGGGCGCGGCGACCACCGCCACCGGTACCTATTTCTGTGTGGGGGCCGCGGGGATTTTTGGCCTGCATATCCTCATCAACATCGGCATGGTGAGTGGAGCCCTGCCGACCACGGGAATCCCGCTGCCCTTCTTCACCTACGGCGGTTCCAGCACCCTGGCCTTTTTTCTGGCCTTGGGCGTCATCATGAACATCCACCATCAGGCCAAGTCAAGGTGAGCATGGACCTGCGCGACCGCATGAAGGAATTGGCCGACGCGGTGCGCCTGCATCGCTATCGGTATTACGTCTTGGATCAGCCGGTGCTCTCGGACGCGGAATACGACGCGCTGGAGCGGGAACTCCGTGAACTCGAAGCCCAGCATCCTGGGCTGGCTGATCCCAACAGCCCCACGCGCCGGGTGGGAGCGCCGCCGGTGGAGAGCTTTGAAAAGGCCCGCCACCGCACGCCGATGCTCAGCCTGGACAATGCTTACACCGAAGTCGAATTGCGGGAATGGGAAGCCCGGCTGCGTCGGTTGCTCCCCCCTGGAGCAGACTTGGATTACGCGGCGGAACTCAAGGTGGACGGGCTTTCCCTGAGCCTTCGCTACGAGAACCGACGCTTGGTGGATGCGATCACGCGAGGCGATGGGGAGGTGGGCGAGCGCGTGACCGACAATGCGCGGACCATCGTCGACATTCCACTTTCGCTCCCCGATGAGGCGCCCAACGAAGTGGAAGTGCGAGGCGAGGTCTTCCTCTCCCGCCGTCGCTGGGAAGAGCTGAACACTGAACGCGATGCCAAAGGCGAAGCGCGTTTCGCCAATCCGCGTAATGCCGCCAGCGGCACCATGAAACTACTCGACAGCCGCATCGTCGCGGAGCGCCGCTTGCAGTTCCTGCCCTGGCAACGAATGGGCGCAGAGGATCACGCTGCGGCCATGCGGCAGCTCGTCGCATGGGGATTCACCGCCATGCCAGCCAAATCCGAAGGCGGCTTCGAGGCCGTCCTGGCCTTCATCCAGGAACAGGGCGAGGCCCGGTTGCGCCTCCCCTTCGACACCGATGGAGTTGTCCTCAAGGTGCGCGGCGCGGATCTTCAAAATCAACTCGGCGCCACGGACCGGGTGCCCCGCTGGGCCCTCGCCTACAAATTTCCCGCCACGCAGGTCACGACAACGGTCCACGCCATCACCTGGCAGGTGGGGCGCACGGGCAAGCTCACCCCAGTCGCTGAATTAGAGCCGGTCTTCGTGGCGGGCTCCACCGTGAAGCGCGCGACCCTCCACAACGCCGACGAAGTGGAACGGCTGGGGCTACGGCCCGGCATGCGCGTCTTCATCGAGAAGGGCGGCGACGTGATCCCCAAAGTCGTCGCGGTGGTGCCGGGCCAGGATGCCGATGCTCTGCCTTTGGTGATGGTCCCTCAGCAATGCCCGGTCTGCGGCGGCGCTGTAGGCAAGGAGGATGAAGGCGAAGTGGCCATCCGCTGCCTCAATCCCGAGTGCCCCGCCAAGCTCGAAGCGCGCATGCTGCACCTGGGCAGCCGCAGTGCCTTGGATATTGAAGGTCTGGGGGATGCGGTGGTGGAGCAGCTCGTGGCTTCAGGCCGGTTCACGCAACCCTGGGATGTGTTTCTGATTCCGGCCTTCGAGGGTGGCGGACTGCCTTTCGTGGCGGGCCTTGATCGCATGGCAGAGAAATCCGGCCAGAATCTTTTGGAAGCCCTTTTGGCCGCCCGCACCAAACCGCTGGCGCGCTGGATTCATGCCCTGGGCATTTCCTTCGTGGGCGCCAAAACCTCCGAACTTCTGGCGGAATCCTATCTGAGCCTCGACCAGCTCTGGGTGGCCACCGAAGATCAGCTGCAAAGGGTGGAAGAGGTGGGTCCCAAGGTGGCATCCGCCATCCGGGCTTTCACGGTGTTGCATCCTGATCTGCCCGCGAAACTCTGGGGCATGGGCGTTCACCCCGATCCTCCGGCGCCGCGGGATCTCAGCGCCTTGCCCCTGATGGGCCAGGTCGCCGTGGTGACGGGCACCCTGCCCACCTTGGGCCGCGAGGAGGCCGAGGCCCGCCTCAAGCGCTTGGGCGCGAAGGTCACGGGTTCCGTCAGCGCCAAGACCACGCTTTTGGTGGCGGGCGAGAAGGCGGGCTCCAAGCTGACCAGGGCCCAGGAACTAGGCATCCCGGTGCGGGATGAGGCCTGGCTTTTGGAGCAGTAGATTTGGAGTCCCGGTTGGGAATGGAAACTCCGGCCGCTCAACCCGGCGCTATGCTGAGGCCTCTCCTCCAGAACGAGCGACCATGAGAACCCGGATCGGCAAGTTTGAAATCCAGCGGCGTTTGGGCGAAGGCGCCATGGGGGAAGTGTTCCTAGGGCGGGACCCCATCATCGGCCGCGAAGTGGCCGTCAAGACCATCCGGCCGCAGGTGGCCATGGGGGAAGAAGCCCGTGAGCGCTTCTACCGAGAAGCCAGAGCCGCCGGAACGCTGAACCATCCGAACTTGGTCACCGTGCATGAATTTGGCGAAGATGACGGCACCCTTTTTCTCGCCATGGAGTATGTGCCCGGGCAGGATCTTCAAGTGTTGTTGGTGGATCACGCCCTGACCCGGCCACAGATACTGGAAATTGTGGCGCAGGTCTGCGATGGGCTGGCCTATGCCCATTCCCGGGGCGTCATGCACCGGGACATTAAGCCCAGCAATATCCGCGTGGATTGGCACCAGGGCCGGCCCTTCGTGAAGGTCATGGATTTCGGAATCGCCCGCATCGCAGGAGAATCCGGCCAGGGCATGACGGTATCCGGCACCATCCTGGGGACCTTTGGCTATATGGCCCCGGAGTACATCCAGACGGGCATTCCGGATCCGCGCGCGGACATTTTCGCCTGCGGCGTGATCCTGTATGAAGCCCTGGCGGGGGAGCGCCCTTTCGCGGGAGATACCACCGCCACGGTGCTTTATCGCATCGTCCACCAAGAGCCGAAACCCCTGGATCTCAGCCATCTTCACGGTATCAGTCCCGCGGTGCAGGGCATCCTGGATCAAGCCTTGGTAAAGGATCCCGCCAAGCGCTATCAAAGACCCGAGGTCATGGCCGCGGCCCTGCGCGCCGCCAAGAATCCCGAGTGGCTGGGGGGCGTGGCCCTTGGCACCACGGCGTCGGTCCAACCCTCCAAACAACAAGCAGAGGTGGTGCCTGCGGTGGCCTCCCACCTGGCTGAAACGAAGAAGTCGTCGCCCGCGATTCCGGCTCCCACCAAACGATCTCCGGCCAAAGCGTGGCGTTGGGTGGCGGGATTGGCGGCCCTTACGGGTCTTGGGATCGTGGGGACCTGGTACGCCATGAGCGGGAAGGAACACGCGTCTAAATCTGCTCCGGATCCCGCCCCGATCAAGCGCATGGAGTCCCCATCAGTCACGGTTCCAGCGGTAGGAGCTTCGAAGGTGGAGCCCTCAAAGGAGCCCAAACCCGCTCGGGTGGAAGCCAAGGAAAAGCCTTTGCCCAAAGAGCATCCCGTCGTGCAACCCGCGCCGGAACCCGAACTGGCTGAACTCGCGCCGCCCCAGCCGGAACGCGGGGAAAGGGTCGAGATCAACGCGGCTGCTAAAGAACTCGAAAGCCATCCCATGAAGGCCCACCGTCAATTCCAG
>JANXXC010000292.1 GCA_025350765.1 Holophagaceae bacterium
GCTCACGGGGCTGGCGGCGGCCTACCACAGCCTGGGCGACCGAAAGAAATCCGACCAGAACCTAGAACTGCTTCAACAACGCTACGGCCATATGTTTCCGGCCAACGTGACCGAGGTCCATGCCTACCGAGGTGAAAAGGACCTGGCCTTCAAATGGCTAGACCGTTCCTGCGAGCTGCACGACGCGAGCATCATGTACCTCCTCTGGAATCCGCTCCTGCGCCGTTTGCACGGCGATCCGCGTTTCACCGCGATCCTGAAGAAGATCAACCTGCCGAACACGCCGATAGATCCAGCAACGCCCACCGGAACGCCGAGCGTCCGCAAATCCGGCCCCTGAAAAAATCTTCACTGGATCGAAGCGCTCGCCCTTGGGAATCTGGTGCATGATGCGCATTCCACCCGCCTTCCTAATTTTGCTCGGCGCTGCGAGCTTCGCGCTGGTCGCCCAGGAACTCCCTGGGCGCGAAGGCCGCGATCACTTTGAGCGGCGCCGCGAAGCGGAGCTTATGTGGAGCGGCGGCGCGGCGAGCCCGGACTATCTTGATTTCAAATCGAAGGCCGCGGCCCGGGTGCTGGATCAGGAAAGTCTTCGCCCCCTGAGCGCGGCCGCTTCGGATCCCGCGTGGATCAATCTCGGCCCTTTCACTCAAAGAGTGGTGCCCGCCCTGCCGGACAATGATGGCGGCCGCGCCACGGCGATTCTCACGCATCCCAGTGATCCGAAAATCCTTTACCTCGCCACGCAGTCGGGCCTCTACAAATGCGCCAACGCCGACGTGGCCGCTGAGGCCATGTGGAATTGGATCAGCATCGGCGACGCCCTGCCCTCCAACAGTTCCATGGGCAATCTCTCCATCGGCGCCTTGGCCATGAACCCCAGCGATCCCAACCGGATCTATGCGGGCATGGGCGACCCATTTGGTCCCTCTGCTTCGGGATTTTTCATCAGCGGCGATGGCGGCCAGACCTGGACTTCAGGAGGAAGTCTGGGCAATGCCGTGAGCACGCTCGACATCCTCGCCCTGGACGCGAACATCCTCCTGGTGGGCACCAACGCCGGGCTCTGGCGTTCCACCAACGGCGGTGCGAGTTTCACCAACCTGCAGTTAAACGGATCGAGCAATGGCAGCGCCTGGTCCATCAAAGCGCTCAGCGCTACGGAGCTGATCTGCTCCCGAGGTGGATCTCTTTTCTACTCAGGCGACGGCGGCGCAAGTTGGAACCTCGCGGCCTTAAGCGCGGAGGTCTCGGCCTTGGGGCCGAATCGCATCACGCTCTCCACGTCCCCCGCATCCGCAAGCCAAGCCTGGGGCACCTGCGACCACAATGGGAACGTGGCCCGAGGCCTGTTGAAGACCACGGACAAAGGCCACAGCTGGATCTACGTGCCGGCGCCGACCCAGGTTCTCGGCCTGTTTCAGGGCAAGGGCTGGACCGGCGACCCCACGAATCCGGGCCAGCCGGACATGCCTTTCGACGGCGAGCAGGGCACCTACAACCAGCTGCTGGCGGTGGATCCGACCGACATCAACAAAGTCTTTTTGGCCTCCAATCTGGCCCTGTACCGCAGCACGGATGGCGGCGCGAACTGGGTCCAGGTGACCCACTGGGCGGGCTTCACGCACCTGTATCAGCATGCGGACTTTCATACCTGGGCCTGGTCCAAGACCGGCTCGAAGACCTTGTACCTGGGCACCGATGGCGGTCTCGGCGTGCTCAAACAACCGGATTTGGCCCAATTCCCGAGCAAGGACTGGGACCAGAAAGTAACTTCCGACCCCACCATTCTTGACCACCGCCGCAACGCGGGATTGGCTTCCCAACTCATCTACAACATCGGTTCAACGTTGGCTTCAAACCCAGCGGATTCGCGCTTCCGCATCACCGCGGGGCTCCAGGACAACGGCGTCATCGTGAGAAAGGATGAAGGCGCGGGCCTGCAGAACAGCGCCTCCTTCCCCGAAGCGGCTCAAGCCAACGGCGAGTCCCTGGCGGGGGATGGATTCGGCACCGTGATCCACGCGAAGAATGGCGACCTCATGTTAGGGGCGGAGCAATACGACTTTATCTTCAAGACCCTGGACGGCGGACGAACCTGGTCCAACAGCTACTCGGGCATCAGCGAAGCCGGCAACGGCGGCAGCGCGCCCTTTTACGCAAAGCTGGTGCTGGGCCCTGCGGATCCAACGGGGAACACCGTCTACACCACCGCGCGGCAGCGCGTCTACAAGAGCACCGACTTCGGCGGGGCCTGGTTGCCCCTGAGCATGAACGGCTACGGCGGCCAGAGCATCCGCAATGTGGCGGCCTCCCCGCTCGATGCCAACGCTGTGGCCATCGTGACCGCCAGCAGCACCGGCTACATCACCGCCAATGGCGGTTCCAGCTGGACGCAATTCGGTATCTTTCCCACGGCGGATCTTGGTTCCGGCGTGCGCGGGAGCTTCCTGTGGTTCGATACGGAGAACACCAACACGCTCTATGCGGCGGCCTCGACTTTCACCGCCACGGGCAATCACATTTGGAAGAGCAGCAATCGCGGAGTGAGCTGGACGACGCTCGACTCCTCCACCAATGGCTATCCCTACGGAATCCCCGCCCAGGTAATTCAGAACGCGCCGGGCAACAGCAACGAGCTGTACGTCGGTACGGACTTGGGGCTTTGGCGCAGCGCAGATGGCGGCGCGTCTTGGGCGCGCTTTGGCAACGGCCTGCCCTTGGTGGGAGTGCGGGATCTCTACATCGCGCCGGACCACAGCTTTCTCCGGGCTGCGACCTGGGGCCGAGGCATCTGGGAGCTGACCTTAACTGCCACCACCGTGAGCGTGAGTCTGAGCCCCGGCAACGCAGAACTAAAAGTCGGTACGACGCAAACCTTCACGGCGACCGTCACCGGGGCTGCGAACACGTCGGTCGTCTGGAGCATCCAAGAAGCGCCGAACGGCGGCAGCATCAGCCCTTCGGGCCTCTACACGCCGCCTGCAACGCCGGGAACCTTCCATGTCATCGCCACCAGCGCGGCCGCTCCGGCGGCCAGTGCCGTCGTCACGGTGAAGGTCTACGGCAGCGCGGATCTGGATGGCAATGCCCTCGTGGATGTCTTGGATCTAGCGCTCTTCGCGCGGGCCTATGGCACCCCAATGGCCCTTGCGGATCTCGATGGCAGCGGCCTCGTGGATGACTCGGACATCGCCTACTTCCTGCGTCAGATGTAATTCGATTTTTGATTTTTGGTGTTCGATTTTGTAGCGCAAGCACTCTTGCGTTTCAATGGAGTCTGGAGGCTGCCTTGGGCATCACTGAAAAAATCCTGGTGGACCATGGCGCGAGGAAAGATGGCGACGGCGTAACCTGGTTCACGGATCAGGATCTGCGTCGCCTGGGCATCTCCGAGGCCCTGTTCACGGTCATGCAGACGGTTCAGCACACCCTGCGCCTTCGCCGCAGCGATCATGTGGTGGAAAGCGAAGGCCGCACGGATCGCTGGTCCATCCAGGACGCGCATTAGATGACGGGATCGAGCCGCAGCTGGCGCGACAATCCCGTCTGGGGATTCTTCACCCTGTTGTGGGCCCTGCTGACGGTGCCCCTCACGTGCATCGGAATTCTGCTGGCGGCGCCATTCTTGGGATCGCGGAAATCCTTCTTCACCATCGGTCCCATCTGGGCCAAGCAAATGTTCTGGGTCTGCGGCATCTCTTGGGAGATTCAGGGGTGGGAGGCCTTGCCCGAAGCCATCCGCTCGAACCGCCAGCCGGTGATCTTCATGAGCAACCATGAGAGCCAGCTGGATCCTCCCTTGCTGATCGCCGCCATCCCGGTGCCGGCGGTCTACCTCGCGAAGAAGGAAGTCAAATATATTCCCTTCGTGGGCTGGGCGGCCATGTGCGCCGGGGTCATCTGGATTGATCGAAGCAACCGGGACCGCGCCATCAACAGCATCAAGGACGCCGTCGCCAAGATCCGCCGCGGCCGCAATGTCGTGATCTTCGTGGAAGGCACCCGCACCCGCACCGGCGAATTGCTGCCCTTCAAGAAAGGCGGCTTCCAACTGGCCATGGATGCAGGCGTGTCCATCGTGCCCCTCGCCACCGTGGGTGGGTACGAGGCCCTGCGCCCAGGCTCCGCGCGAGTGCATCCTGGACGCTATGTGGTGAGTTTCGGCGAACCCGTAGACACCGCATCGTTCCGGAACCGAGAGGAGCTCATGCGCGAGGTGAGGGCCCGCATCGAGAAGCTCATCGTCGAAGCGAAGAAGGCTTGAATTCAGAATTCATAACTTGCGAAATTACTTTACCTAATTTTCGTAGACTAAAAAGAAGGTGAGGCCGAGGCCGCTCCGGCAAAGAAGAAGTAAGCCTCGCAATTTGGTATCAGCCCTTGAAGGCCGGGTCTCTCCGCGCGACCCGGCTTTTGCCGTTGTGTAGTTGGTTTGCGAATTCCACAAAGGGATTGGCCTCGGCCTTCATCCCGAGCTGCGCCAAGGTCCGGGCCATGAAATAGAGGTTGACCGATACCACGCGCTTTTCGTTGTGGCGGCGTTTGCTCAGATCCGTGGCTTGAATCATCTTGAAAAAAGATTGGTAGATCGACAGGGTTCCGGCCTTGTCCCGGAGCACCGCCCGACGGAGACCCTCCAGCAAGACCGCGCTGGAGTGGTCCTTTGGCCAGGCTTCCTGGAGCTCGGTGGCATAGCGTTCCACCGTGGCCCCGTCTCCCCGTTCGTAAGCACAGTAAGCCGCCAGGCCTTTGAGCACCGCAGATCCTGGGGCCTGTTTCAGACCTGCGTTGATGCGCACTTCAGCTTCGCCCGTGCGTCCGAGCCAGATGAGCGAATCCGCGGCGGTGACGTAGGCGAATTCAGAGGACGGCAAAATGGCGATGGCGCGATCGATGTGGCGCACCGCCTCTTCCAGTTCGCCGTCATTCTGCAACAGCACCGCGAAACGATGGTGGACCTGCCCGTTGCCCGGGTCCAAGGCCAGGGCTTTTTCGAAATATCGGCGCGCAACCAAGTGGTTGTCCTCGCCATCAAGTCCCGCGAAGGTATCCGCCAAAACGTTATAGGCACGGGTATCGCTCGGGTCCAGTCGGATCGCTTCCAGCGCGGCTTTGGAGGCTCCATCCACATCCCCAGTGCGCAACTTGATCGCGGCTAGGGCGCGGTAGGCCATTTCATTGCCAGGGTCCAACTGGATGGCTTTTTCGGCTTCAAGCTGAGCTTTTTTGTACACCTTCTGGGCCTCGTCAAAGCGTCCCGTACCTAGAGATTTCGCGCTGCCCATCTGAGACAAGCTCCACGCCATGGCGGCATGGGCAGGGGCGTAATCGGGCTCGCGATCCAAGGCTTCTTGAAGGGTGTTCTTGGCGAGTATCACGGAGGCGATGCCCTCCTCGTTGAGCAGAGAATAGCCTTTGACGAACAGCTCGCGTGTGCGCGGGTCCCTAGCTCGGTATCGGATGCCGCCGTCATCGTTGCTGAGGCCCATTTCACGCGGCAGGCGCTTCTGCAATTCATCTTCGATGTCGAGAAGGGCCTCCACGGGCTTTTCCACGGTGAACTGTTTCAACACAGCGCCGGTGGAACTTTCCAGGATGCGCACCCCCATGCGGACCCTGCCCCCTACCACCTGGTAGGTGCCCTGCACCACCCATTCCGCGTGGAGTGCCTTAGCGAGTTGCCCAAACGAACGAAGCGGCTTGCCGGGGACTTCTCCAAGGGTGTGCATGACCTCCGTCACACGCAGGCGGTCCACCACAAGAAGGTCTTCGCGGGCGGCAAGACCAGAGGCCATCGCATCGGCGAAACTGCTGCTCAGCCAGGCTTTTGATTCATCGGAAGTGAGCTGCTCCACCGGCAGCACCGCCACCACGCGGCGGCCTTTCGCGAAGTCTGTGGTGGAAGCTAGGCGCGCCAACCCCAATCCACTCTCCGGCGTGCGGGTGTGCCAGAGCGCATAAGCGCCGCCTCCAACGAGGATCAACGCTCCCGCCGCCGCGAAGGGGATCCAGGGCCGCCGCTTCAAACTCTGGGTGGCATTCGTGAGCACCTTTTGGGTCGGCAGCAGGAGGCCGCCGAGGGTGGGTGCCATCTGGGTGCTTTGCCCTTCCTGCAATCCCTCCATCAGCGTGTGCATGGACGAAAAGCGTTCTTCGGGCACCTTCGCCATCATCCGCATTATGGTCAGGGAAAGGCCGGGCGGAAGGTCAGGCCGCGCCTGGTGGAGGGTGGGCGCGTCATCCTTGACCACCGCGAAAAGGGTTTCGACCAAGGTGGCACGCATGAAAGGATGCTGGCCCGTGGCCAGTTCATAGAGCACCACCCCCAGGGAGAACTGGTCGCTGGCCGGCCCAATGGCCCAACCGTTGGCCTGCTCGGGGCTCATATACGCGGGGGTGCCTTGGCTGTAGCCCGGCGCCGTGCGCTCGATGAGCGTCGCATGATGGCCGGTGGGACCATTCATGGGGGTGGATGACTGGTGCTGAGCGATGCCGAAATCCAGGATCTTGAGCATGCCTTCTTCGTTAAGCACCAGATTGTCGGGCTTGATGTCCCGATGCACGAGTCCCTTTTGATGGGCGTGGTGAAGCGCCGAGACCGCCTGCAGGGCGATGCTTCGCAGCCACCCGCCTTCCGCCTGTTTCCCTTCGAAGGCCCGGAGGGTGCGGCCGATGACCAGTTCCATGGCGATGAAAGGCGTGCCCTCCACTTCGCCCGCTTCGTAGATGTGTGCGATGTTCGGATGGTTCAGCTGGCAGGCCATCTTGGCCTCGTGCAGCAAGGCCCGATGCCGCACTTCGTCGGCGTTCCGCAGGATCTTGAGGGCGACCTCCCGCTCCAGGCGGAGATCCAGGGCCCGCCACACAGTGCCCATAGCTCCCTCGCCCAGCCTTTCGATAAGCCGGTAGGAGCCGAATGCTTGAAGTTCAGTGTTCAAACAGGTACCTGTCAAAAGTTGATTATACGAGCGACGCTTCAACGCTGTGGATAGACTTCCCGTTTCTCGGAATGTGCATGGACTCCTTTCCCCAAGACCCTTATCAACCACCCTCCGCCGAGCTACTGGCCCCGGAGTCGGTGCCGAGAGAAGGCGAATTGCGGCCCATTCCCTTCGAGGATCTGGAGGCCACTCCAGGGTTCTGGCGCCGCGTGGGCGTCATGTTCCAACTGCTCTTCACGAACCCTCACCAGCTGGTGGACCGCATTCCCGTCACGGAAGGACTGAGCGCGCCCTTGCGCTTCGCCTTGTTCTGCGCCCTACCCATCACGCTGTTGATGGCCCTACTTGGCATCTTGATGGGCGTGATGGGCGGTTTCTTGGCGACCCAGGCCTCCTCCAAGGGCCCAGGGGCATGGCTCTTCGCGGGAATGGGCTTCTTGTACACGGTCATGATGCCTGTTTCGGTGGTGGTGGGTTTCTTCCTCGGCGGCGTGATCAACCACTTTTTTCTGTGGATTTGGGGCGGCCTCCGCCAAAGCCAGGGGCTTACCCAAACCCTGCGCGCGAACGGTTACTACCTGGGCTTCTTCATGCTTTTCTACCTAGTGCCGCTTCTGAATTTCCTGGTCCTTCTGGGCGGCCCGGCTTTGCTCGGACTCGCGCTTGCGCGCGTCCACCGCACGGACACCTGGCGCGGCATCTGTGCCGCCTACACGCCCCTCTGCTGCGGATGCATCGCCTACGCGGGAGTTTTCGGAATCCTCGCCGCCATGGGCCAGCTCAAATAATCCGTCAGAACCGGAAGGCCACGCCCACGGAGGTGTGGCTCAACTCCGCGTCCGAGAAGTCGCGGTTCGAACCCGGCAGCGAGGTCAGCATCTGCTTGGCCTCGATGCCTACATTTCGGGTGATGTGGAAAGTGAACCCCACGGACAAGACGAAGGCCAGCTTCTCGCCATAACCATCATCGCTGCTGGTCACGATGGCGCCACCGGCCGTGGAGCTGGTGGTGCGAGTCTGGTACCAGTGGGCGCCGCCGATGCCCACGATGAGATCCACGCCCGAATCGCGCGATTCCCCAAGGCGTACCAGCCAGTCATAGCCGACGAAGCGGGTGTCCGTGGAGACGGATTCCTGGTGGATTCCAATATAATTCGAAACCGTCCGGGTCTTGCCGTTGAAATGACCGAATTCGACGCGTAATCGTCCCTCCACTTGTTCACCTTGGTGGAAATAGAAGGGGATGCCCACGCTATAACCCGTCTGGTAAAGCTTCGCGGCGGTGTCGGTGGGAATCATCACCTGGAGATTCACGCCGAAGCGGTGGGAGACTTGTTCTTCTTGGCCCTGGGCGCACAGGGCACCGGTGGTGAACAGAAGGATGGGCAGTGTTTTTCGCACGGTGTCTCCAAGGAATCCGAATGATCCATACGAACAGCTCCATGCCTTTCAGACAACCTTGGCGCACGGGGCCAAGGCCGGCTCTAGAAAGGAAGTCACCGCATCGTGCGCACCTTCAGGCGAAAGCCGCCGCTGGATCGCCCCAGCCTCAAAGGCCTCGAGTGCCCCCCAGCGTTCCAGGCCGCGGAAGAGCCGATCCGCGCCCTGCTCGCCCAGCACTTCCACCAACCGCACCGTGCCCCCGAATCCGGTGAGAATGCCGTGCATGGCCGCAGGATGCGCGAGCTTGAGGCCCTCCACGCCCCATCGCTCCTGGCCCGACATCGCCAGGTCGCAACCGCCGCCCATGGAAGCGCCGCTGATGAGCGTGAGGCTCCGCCATCCCGGCCAGAGCAGATGCTCCATCACCCGTTGGCCCCGACGGGCGAAGGCATCGGCGAGGGCAACGTTTAATCCCGCCACCTCGTTCAGATCCGCGCCAGCGCTGAGATTGCGATCGATTTGCCTCTGCGCCGGGAATGGCCGCCTAATCGCTTTCCTCACGATATCCACCCCGGAACCTCCCGCCTCGCGGTTGGGCAAAGCGCGCCCCTCGGTCGCCATCCATCCCGCATCGCTCAAACAAATTCGCCGCACGCCGGACCATCGCAGATCTATGCACAAGCGATCCAGGGCCTCCAACAGATCCATCCGAAGGCGATTGAGCCCATCCTCGGAGGCTAGGCCGATCCAGGCCCACTCCGCACCCCGCGCCAGATGCAACGAGGTGGGTCCCTCATAAACCCGCGGCGGATTCACTGAAGCCCCAACTTGGTGAAGGCCACGTCGAGGGATTCCGCATCGGGATCCCAGTGGAGAGCGTCGGAGAGTTGATTGCGGAACCAAGTGGCCTGGCGCTTGGCGAAGGCTTGGGTCTCCTGGACGATGCGATCTTCCGGGTGGGCCACCGTAGACGATTCACCGCCTTCCACGAGAGTGGCGTAGCCCAAAGGCCGCAGGGCCTCCAGGTCCGCGCGATGGCCACTGGCCAGAAGTCCAGCCACCTCTTCCCGCCAGCCCAAGCTCAACTGCTCCGCCACGCGCCGCTCGACCCGCAGGCGCCGCAGCTCTCGTTCGGGCAACACCACGAGGACGCGCCAGCCTTCGGGGATGCCGCACCTTAGCCCCGTGAGCAGCTCGGAGGGCCTCCGCCCGGTGGCCAGATGAAGGGCCAGGGCCCGGGTCACCCGCGCTCCATCGTTGGGATGAAGGTCCGCGGCCCGCCGGGGATCCAGCCCCGCGAGAACGCGGTGGAGGCGCGGCACCCCGAGTTCCGCGGACCAGCGGCGCACTCGGGTCACGGTGGATTGGGGTACGTCGGGCAGCTCGGTGAGTTGATCCCAGATACCGCGCAGATATAGACCCGAGCCCGTGACCAACACGGGCCGATCGAGGGGCGCGAGCCACCTCTGCACCAGTCGGCCGAAGTCCTGAGGATTGGGCCGCGCCGAGAGTGGCAGCGCGCCATAGCCCACGTGGGGCACCCCATTCCGTTCCTCTTCCGAAGGCTGCCCCGTGCCGATGGCCAGGCCCGCGATGGCCTGGAAGGGATCGCCGTTGACCACCGTCCCACCGAGGCGTCGCGCCACTTTGACCGCCAGCGAGGATTTTCCGGATGCGGTGGGCCCAAGAATCGCAATCTTCATGGATTCAAAGTACCGGAACCTCTGCCCTTCTCCGGCCATTCATCCAGAGTCCCCGATGAAATTCCGCAGCCTCCTCTTCTCGCTCCTACCGGTCCTGGCTTCGGCTCAAGGATCCGAACTGCCGCGCCCGCAGTGGATCTTGGTGGATAGTCACGCGCTTCAGGCGCTCCCCTTGGGCCCTCTCCGGGGGCGAGTTCCCGAGGCCACGGTGATTGTCGAAGGCGACTACCCCCCTCTTTTCACCGAACGCGAAATCCGCTTCCTGGAATTCCGCGCGGCGCTGCTGGCGGACCTGCGAATTCACCTGCAGAACCACGTATCCTCGCCGCCCGAAGGGGCCCTGGTGCCCGTGCGGTACGGCGGGAACGGCGTTCCCAGGATCTATCCGCTGCGTGGGGTTAAGTGGAGATAAGGCGCGACTGCCCTAACATTAGTTACCAGGTAACGAAAAAGAGGCCCTAACAATCGCGGCCCATGGCGGTTGCGGTAATGCCCTTGATCCCTGCTCATTTCGCTCCCTGGCGACCCCCCAAATCTCAGCCCGTTCTCACAGACCATCAGCCACACCTAGGCCTGGCGATTCCCGTCCCCATAGAGATCCACCCCAAAAAAATAATTGGCCGCAAAGTACGCAGAGATCACAAAGAACTACTTTGTGTGCTTTGTGGCTGATTCTTTTTTTCCTGATTACCAAGGGTTCTCATCGCATTCATCGCCAAACAAATTGGGCGTATGAGATGAAGTCAGCAGAAAAACACTACGCGGAGGGAGGGTTCCTGTCTCCGCAAGCGAAGCGCGCGGGAGGCTGCGTGCAGCCGTCAGACGGGAGGGAGAAGCGGAGGTTCGCGGAGCCGCTCATTTCCAGATCCGTCCAGCAGGGCCAAGGATTCGGGCGCCCCTGCGCGCAACGGACGAGCCCCTCTGCTTCCCTCTGATATTCTCCGCTGCCCTCCGCGTGGTGCATTTTGATGAGGTTGGCCACTCGGCTGAGGTTGGTTGGGAATCAGGTTTCGCATTTCAAGAATGAATTAACAGGGATGGAGGGGATGCAGGGGATGAAAAGGGCTTTGATAGAGATCGCCATGGCACCATGAGCGATGCACCTCCGAATTTTCTCGTCGCTTCTTTTCTCTCTGAGTCTTTCTCAGGCTGCGGTGGACACGAAACCGCCTCAAGCCGCCCCTGCCCTTCGATCCCTGCTCGTGCTGAACTTTTCGCAAGCCGCTTCTCCAGGGACTGAACAAATTCTCAGCCCTGAAGACAAAGCCACATTGCGAAAGGATGTGGAAGGACTGCTCAAGGCCTTAGGAATTGATCTCGTGGATGCAAAGAACGCAGGCTCGGTTCCGTTCCTCGACATCACACCCAACATTTCCAAGGATGATCAAGAGGGCGTCTTTCTGGTTTCCTTCCGAGCCAATCTCACCATAAGCAAGGATTCCAAAGTTGTCGCATATGCAGGAGCATCAAGGCATCGCTCAGGCATCGTCAAACTTTTGCGGAATCGCCTGTGCGTGAGCGTGAATTCCCTGATGCGGAAGTCTCCGGGACTCGTCCAGTCAAATGCACCGGCAGCATCTTTCCCCAGTGATTTTGAGTTCGGTCGCGCCACTCCGAAGGAGACTGATTTCAATTTCGTTCGCGTGAAGTATCAACCTCCACCTCCTCCCAACCCTCGGGGTGCCAAGACCTCTCCGAGGGCAATGAGCACAGTGGTTGTCCAGATCACCATCGACGAAAATGGCGTGCCCGAAATGGCGGAAGCGAAGGATGGACCAGATTTCATGAGAATGTATGCGGTTCAGTTCGCCATGAGATGGCGATTCGAGCCCCAGTCCGAAAACGGCAAACCCGTTTCAGCCCGATTCAGGCTGAATGTTGTATCCCGAATGAGTCGCTAAGCCCCTAGCCGCGGCAGCAGACTCGCCGCCTGATCCCGCGCTAGACGCGCGGCTTCCAGGGCGCTCTGCAGGAGCCGCTCGGGATCCTGATCGGGATGCAGTAGGGCCTCGCACTGGTCCCGAAGCCGCGCAACCTCACCTTCGCGGTCCTCTAAGTGCCGCTCGGCGGCGGCTTCAAAAATGATGAGAAAGCATTTCAGCGCGTCGCAGGCAGCGCTCAGCGTGGCGGCGCCGTTGCGATGATCATTCTGGAGCGCCAAGGCTGTGGCGAGAAAGCGCAGGCCATCTTCGAAGCGCTGTTGCAGCGGCCCGCCGGGGCCCGCAGAAACCTCAGCAGACACCCTTGCCCTCAGGCGCCACCGCGTATTCGCCGGTGAAACAGGCGTAGCAAAAGCCTTGGCCACCGTCGGGATCCCGCACCGAGGCTTGCAAATCCTCGATGGTGAGGTAGCCCAGCGTGTCTGCATCCACGAAGGCGCGGATGGCTTCATTGTCGCGGTTGTAAGCGATGAGCTGTTCGCGGCTGGGCGTATCAATTCCGTAGAAGCAACTGTGCGTTGTCGGGGGGCTAGAGATGCGCATGTGGACTTCTTTTGCGCCAGCGGCCCGAACCATCTCCACGATCTTTTTCGAAGTGGTGCCGCGCACGATGGAATCATCCACCAGCACCACCCGCTTGCCCACCAACAAATCCCGCACCGGGTTCAATTTCACCTTCACGCCGAAAGACCGGATGCTCGCTTTTGGTTCGATAAAGGTACGGCCCACATAGTGATTGCGGATCATGCCGAAATCGAAGGGGATGCCGCTGGCCTCGGCGTAGCCTAGCGCCGCGCTCACGCCGCTATCGGGCACGGGCACGACGATATCGGCTTCCACCGGATGGCGCCGCGCCAGCCTTCGTCCCATCTCCCGGCGCGTGGCCATGACGCTGCGATCGAAGACATTGGAATCCGGTCGCGCGAAATAGACATGCTCGAAGGAGCAGGGCTTGGGCTGAACCTTGGGGCGCGGGAAGCGCGACTGCACCTCTTTGCCCCGCACGATCACCAGCTCGCCGGGCTCCACCTGGCGCACATAATTCGCGCCCACCAGATCGAAGGCGCAGGTCTCGGAGGAGAACACCACGGCGCCGGCCAATTCACCCATGGCCAGGGGCCTGAAACCGTGCGGATCGCGCGCCGCCATGATGGCGTCCTCGGTGAGCACCAATAGCGAAAAGGCGCCCTCGCAGCGTTTCAAGGCCTCCGCCACCGCATCGTCAATGGAGGTGGCCTGGGCGCGGTTGATGAGGGCCAGGATCACTTCGGAATCGCTGGGGCTCGTAAAGGTGTGGCCTTCGGCGATGAGTTGGGCGCGCAGAGACTCGGTGTTGGTGAGATTCCCGTTGTGGCAGAGCGCCACTTGGCCGAAGCGTCCATGGATCAAAAAGGGATGCGCCGCGCTCGCGACGTTGCCGCCGGTGGTGCTGTAGCGCGTGTGTCCAATGGCCGAATCGCCCGGCAACGAGTCTATGGTCGCTTGATCGAAGATGTCCGCCACGTAGCCTTGGGCCTTGTGTAAGAAAAGTTTGCCGTCATCACGACTGCAAATGCCCGCGGCCTCTTGGCCCCGATGCTGAAGAGCGTAAAGTCCAAGATAGGTCTGCCGGGACGCTTCCATCTGGGGAGAAATCCCGAATACTCCACATTCGTCCCTAAACGGCATGGCGGCTCCAAACCACTAGTTTAGCGCGGATCCCCGCCATCCCTGGTTCGTGAGTAGGTCAGAGTTCGGCGGCCCCTAAGCAACCCGATAGATGGCAGGCCGGAAGGTTGGCGGGGGCACTGGCTTGCCCTCGGCATGAGCAGCCTCGATCCAAGCCACTTTAGCCTTGAGTACTTCCGCTAAGGCCTCTTCCGGTGATTCGCCGAAAGCCGAGCAATGGGCCAAATCGGGGATGTCCGCGATGTAACCCGCGTCCTCATCACTTGGAAAGATATTGATGTGATAGTCCTTCATTGTGTTCCGCCTAATGAAAGGTTATGCCTCTCCACGAGTCGGAGCAACTGCCGGACTTGGGAAGGTTTTGCTTGGCCATGTACCTCTTGAAGGTTGAGAAGTTCCGGTATGGCGAAATGGGCATAAATGTGGTGGCTTCCGTGAACACGGGAAAGCCGAAACCCTAATGCCTATGCAAGAAACTGGAGTTTTTCAAACCGCAAATTGGCCGGGGAGGAGAGCGCCTTTTGAAGCAGCTTTCCCGGGTTCATGAAGGAATACCGAACACTCCACATTCGTCCCTAAACGGCATGCCGGCTCCAAACTTATATTCTATCGTGGAACCAATTCACGCCCTACGCGCATCCACCCAATGGAGATCCCTATGAATCGTCTGCTTCCAATGTTGCTCATCATGGCCCTGCCCTGCGTTGCCGACGGACTCACCGACCTTCGAGGGACCCTGGCGAAACTCCAGGGCACCGAGGCCATTCACGCCAAGGCGGACATCCATCATTGGAGCAAGAACGGCGAAGGGAAAAAGGCGCACATCAAACAATCCCACTGCACCATCCAGCTCGAGGATGGCCCCGGTGGACTGCGCCTGGGCTGGACGCCCCAGCAAATCGCGGGCGCGCGAAAAGAGTCCCAAGCCAAGGCCGAGAATCCCGAGGCCGAGACGCCGAACTTGGATGCCTTGAGCGCCCTGGGTGGTCTCAATGCCACGGGCTATCTCTGTCACGCGGACTACCTGTTGCAGCAAATGAATGGCGCGACGGTGTTGGAGGACCGGGCCGACACCTACCAGGGCCGTCCCTCGCGGGTGCTGGTGTTGAAGCTGAACCCAGCCATGAACGCCGAGGAAAAGAGCATGGTCAAAAATAGGGAGGAAAAGCTGAAGGTATGGCTCGACGACCGTGGGCTGCCCCTCGCCACGGAGCACACCATGGCCCTCAAGGCCTCGAAATTCCTTATCAGTTTCACGGTCAATAACCGCGAAGAACGCAAGCTCGCCGTGCTGGGCAACCGCCTAGTGGTCCAGAGCGAAACCCATGAAGACAGCGGCTCGGGCATGGGCTTCTCTAACACCACGAAAAAGACGACGGCCCTGTCGTATTTCTAAGGGGTTCGAAACAAATTGAGCGAGCTACCATGTCTCACCTTCAATCAGACAGGGAGCGCCGGTGCTCAAGGATCTTTTGCAGTTCATCCCTCCCGAGGGTTTGAAGATCCTTCTGGTCTTATTGCTCTCCTTCCTGGTGGGACTGGATCGGGAAGAGCATGGCGCCTTGGGGCACCCCACCTTCGGCGGCATCCGTACCTTTCCCATCATCGGTTTGGTGGGCTACGCCATGGCCCTGCTCTCTGGGGACCAGACCGCGCCCGTGGCCATCGGATTCGCGGTGATGGGGCTTTTCGGCGCCCTCTCCTATTGGCACAAACGCTCGGGCTCTGAGGAGGCCGGCATCACCACCGAGGTATCCGCCTTGGCCATCTACCTCGTCGGCGCCCTGGTTTTTCGGGGGCAGTTCTGGATCGCCACTACCCTCGTGGTGATCCAGCTTTTTCTGCTGGAACTGAAGTCCGGACTCGAAGGCATGGCCACCCGCCTGACGCCGCAGGAGGTCGTGGCCTTTACCAAATTCATGCTGCTTTCGGCGGTGATCCTGCCGGTGGTGCCCAATAAAGAATTCACCTCCTTCCAGATCAATCCCTTCAAGACCTGGCTGGTGGTGGTGGCGGTGAGCACCGTGTCCTATGGCAGCTACATGCTGCAGAAGATGTCCAAAGGACGAGGGGGCGTCTTCCTTTCCGCGCTGTTGGGCGGCGCCTATTCCTCCACCGTCACCACCGTGGTGCTCGCCAAGCAAGGGGCCCGGGAGCAGCGTCCCCATGCCATCTCCGGCAGCATTCTCAGCGCGTCGGGGATGATGTATCTGCGCTTGGCGATCCTGGTGAGCCTCTTCAATCGGGAACTGATGCTCAAGCTTGGACCGGCCTTTTGCGCCCTGGGCCTGGCGGCGATTCTCGGTGGGTGGTACTGGTCCCGCCAACCTGACAACGCGGTGGTTCAAGCGGAGCCGACCGAAGCCGCCAAGAATCCACTGGAGCTGAACGCGGCGTTTTTGTTCGCGGCCATTTTTCTAGTGATGCTTGTCGTCACGCACCTCGCGGTGACCTACCTCGGCACCGGTGGCGTCTATTCCTTGGCGGGCATCATGGGACTGTCGGACGTGGATCCCTTCATCATGGGCCTCACGCAGACCTCGGCGAATGTGACGCCCCTGCATGTGGCGGCCACGGGTATCCTGATCGCCGCCTCCAGCAACAACCTGATCAAAGGCTTCTACGCCAAATCCTTCTCGGAGCCCCGCACAGGCCTGTGGAGCCTAATCCTGCTGGTGATTCTCGCGTTACTCGGCCTGCTCCCCGCGCTATGGGTCTAAGCCCAAGACGGTTTACTTATCACGGGGGCCGGAGGCTTGAGTCGAGAGTCGAGAGTTGAGAGTCAATCTTGTGGCGCCTCCGGCGCACCGTGGGAGAAGTCGCGCCCTCCGGGAAGCAACGCATGCGTTGCTTCCTCATCGAACTTCTTAACTCTTAACTCTCGACTAAGTAAACCGCATTGGATCAAAGCCCCCATCGGACATCCACTCAGTCCACGTTCGGGGTCTCCGTGATGCCATCATCCAGCCGACCCGCGCCTTCCTTCGGGGCTCTAGACCATTGTTGGAGCGTGCTGAGGAGCGCGGTGCCGTCCGCCGGAGGCGCGACTCCCGCTTTCAGGTTGAAGGCCTCCAAATGCACTTCCAGCGTGGCCACATCGCCCGTATCGAATTTCACCGTGGCGTCGCACAGCACTAGGGTATTTTTCGAGACTTCCAGCAAGCTTGCGAAACCCTGGACGTTGGAGGGGACGGGGACCTCCCAGACCGGATAGGTCTTGTCGCCGATGCGCAGGCCATAGGGTTCCGGGCGCAGCGCCGGAGCCGGCCCCGAGAAATACATCAGCCGCTCAGCCCGGGCCAGCAGCAGGGTCTGCGCGTAGGGCGTGCCCACGGAGCGATCCGCCTCCAGCCGCCAGCCGCCCAGGCGCGGCTTCTGCACCTTGTTATTGGATCGCCGCGCGGGGGTGGGCATGAGCAGAAAATTCGTCTCCATCAAAGTTTCTTCACCCCGCATGCGCATCTTCACGTGATAGCGCAGCGCGGAACCTTTGGGGAGGGCGCTGGAATCTTTGGCCTCCCCCGCCACCAGTGAAACAACACTCAACCCCGCAAGTACAAATCCCCTCATCCAGCCCTCCGTCTTCTACGATGCCAGAGCCGAGGCCCAAGGTTTCAACCAGGATGGCGAATGCCCCGATACTTGTGCGACAGGCTGCGGGAAATAGCTATGGTGGGACCATGCCGCTCTGCTTCGATCTAGATGGAACCCTAGGTACCTTCGGGGGCGGTTACCTGCTGCTGCGAGAGGCGCTGGGCCTGCAATGGGGCGAAGCGCCGCGAGCTGATGAGCTTCACGCCTGCCGCGGGTCCACGGACTGGGAGATCGTGGATGAACTGCATCGCGCAAGGTTCGGAGAAGGCCTCAGCGACCTGGCTTACGCGGCCTTCCAGACTATCTGTCTCGCACGCTTCCAGGCCACCTTCCATCCCGAAGGGAAAATCCCTGTGGCCCATCAAGGCATCATCAAAGGCCTGCATCAATTGGCGGAACGTGGCCACAGGGTCTGGCTGGTATCGGGCAACGTGCCGCCGGTGCTGGATTTCAAGGCCGAGGCCCTAAACATCGACAAAAAAGTTCTTCGCCTTGGAAGCCTGCCGAGATGCAGCCGGGCGGACCTTATCCGGATGGCCCTTCAGGACTGCTCGGGACCCCACCTCTACGTGGGCGACCGTCCCCATGACCGCGAGGCGGCTCGAGAGGCCGGCGTCCCCTTCATGAGTGTGGGGAAAGCGGTGCCCGGAGACCACCCGGTGCTCGACGCCGAAGCCGAAGCCCGGCATCTGGTGGAGGCCGTGGAGGCGCTGGTGGCGGGCCTCTAAGAGCGATTCGCTTTCGACCCAATACGAATGAATTTCTTGATTTCCAACGAACCTCAGCCACGAAATCGCCGAGAGAAAAGACACCAAGCGGCCCTTCGGGCCTCCACTTTCACCGAAAGCTTGGTCAGAGGGATTCCGTAGCCCTCGGCGCCAATTCCTCCAGAGCCTTTTTCGCACCCTCATGGCCGCCGTCGGCGGCGTGCTGGAGCCAGGTCTTTGCCTGGGTGGCATCCCTCAGGCCTCCGTGACCGAAGCGCAGCAAATCCGCGAGCTCGACCATGGCCTTCACATGGCCCCCGTCGGCAGCCTTGCGCAACCAGCTTCTCGCTTCGGCGGCATCTCGAGGGGTCTCGTGGCCCCCTTTAAGGAAGGCCATGCCGCGCTCGTAACAGGCCCGAGGATCCCCGCGCTCCGCTTTGGCTTGATGACGGCGGCCCCTGAGGCTCCATCGCGTTCCGCGGCGGTGCGCTATGGCGAAATAGAGGAGTAATAGTAGGGGCGCCCCGAAAGAAATACTGAGAAAGGCGAGCGTGACCCAAGGGCTTGAAAGAAACTGCGCAAAGCCGATGAAGCTGATGGCTCCGCCGATCAACGCGAGGATCCCCAACAGCCCGCAGGGAATCACGATGATCCAGAAGAACCACCGAAACCAGGCCTGGTGGATCGCTTCGCCCATCCACTGGTCCAGCCCATCGGCGACCGCATTGGCGATGCGCATCAGAGGATCCCGCGCGGATTCCTGAGGCATCGGCAGAAGGGCGCTGCGAGAGGGCGGATGAAAGTCCAGCCGCTCCGCTCGCCGCCGCCAAAAGGCCGCCATTTCCGCATCGGCCTCCATTCCTTCGCCCGATTCCAAGGCCGCCGCCAGCCACTCAGCCGCGGTCC
This sequence comes from Holophagaceae bacterium, assembly GCA_025350765.1. GTDB lineage: Bacteria > Acidobacteriota > Holophagae > Holophagales > Holophagaceae > JANXPB01. Next base: position 18,846 of record JANXXC010000292.1, read on the forward strand.
TCCAACCCATCTCTGCGGCTCGGCGATAGGCCGTTCGCCCCGCCTCGGGATCGGCGGCGATGCCGAGGCCCCAGCGGAGCATCTCGCCCATGCGGAAGGTCGCCTCGGCATGGCCCGAGGCGGCGGCAAGGCGGTAGTGGTCGATGGCCTTTCCCTTCACGCCGACGCCGTGGCCACCGCCTTCACAATAGAGTCCCAACTCGAATTGAGCCTCAGCATTGCGCAGCTTCGCGGCGCGTTCGATGTAGTCAAGCCCTTGCGGAACGTAGTGGGCGCTGCGGCCCCAGCGCAGCCAAGCCGCGCCGGGATCCTTCATGAACTTCGCGCACAGAGCGCGGATGCCGTTTTCGAGGGCCATGAGCATGGGTCCATGATGGCAGGAAGGGGAGAGCCCACGGACCCTGCAGCCTTACTTCAGCGCGGCCTTCAACTCGTGTTCCGCCCGCCCGGGGGAGTAGCCGGACCAGCGCGTGCGCAGCTTTCCGTTTGTGTCCACGATGATGGTCGTGGGAATGCCACTGATGGGACCGAAGGCTTCCAGCGAGCTTCGGCCCGCCTGCACATAGGCTTTGAGGGCCTTGAGCGGCATCAGTTGGCCACTTAAATAAACATCCACGTCCTTGAATCCGCCCGCATCCACGGAGATGGGTAGCACGGCGTAGCGGCCATCGGCGGCGGACTGGAGCTGCGCGATCTCCGGGAGGCTGGCCTGGCAGGGCGGGCACCAGGTGGCCCAGACGTCCACCACCACGACCTTTCCGGCGTATTCGGCCAGAGTGTGGCGACGGCCTTCGGCGTCCAGAAAGGCCACGGAACCCACCTCCGCGCCGACCCTCGGCGCGTTGTCGCGTTTCACTATCCAGATCCCCAAAAGCCCCACCAATACCACCAGGCCCACGGTCACGAAACAGCCCCAGCGGCTCCAGCCATCCCGGATGGATTCCATCGTGTCCTCATCCATGGCAGGCCTCCGCTACACTGAAGGATGGCATCTCCCCTGATCTCTCCGGAAGAACTTCGTGCGCTCGCAGGCGCCGTGCTACTGGATGCGCGCGCTCTGGCGGACTACGCCAAAGGGCACTTGCGGGGCGCCCTTCACGCGGATCCAGGCTTCCACCTGAGCCGGGCTTCGGAGCCGGACTTCGATCCTGCCCAAGGCGGACGCCATCCCCTGCCCCCGCTGAAAGCATGGCGGTCCAATTTGGGACTGTGGGGCATCGGAACCGACACCCCGGTGGTGATCTATGACGACCAGGGCGGTGCCAATGCCGCGGCCCGGGCCTGGTGGATGTTGCGGGCCGTGGGCCACGAGGATGTCCGCGTTCTGGATGGCGGGCTGAAGGCCGCCCTGCAGATAGGTCTCGAAGTCACCGCCGAAGCCTCCCCGGCTCAAGCCCGCAGCCACTACCCGGCCTCCGCGTGGTTGCTGCCCACGGTGGAAATGGAGGTGGTGGAAAGCCTCGCCAAGCACCGGGAGTGGCGCGTGTTGGACGTGCGATCCGAAGCGCGCTACCGCGGCGAAACGGAACCCATCGATCCGGTGGCAGGGCACATTCCCGGGGCCCTCAATCTGCCCTTCACCGAGAACCTCGATTCCGCGGGACGCTTCAAATCCACGGTGGAATTGCGGGCCCTTTATACCCAACTGCTGTGTGGATTGCGACCGGATCACCTGGTGGTCCATTGCGGCTCCGGCGTGACCGCCTGCCACACCCTGCTGGCCATGGAGCACGCCGGACTGGGCGGCTCCGGGCTCTACGTGGGCAGCTGGAGCGAATGGTGCCGGAGCGGAAAACCGCAAGCCAAGGGAGATCTCCATTGACCCTGTCTCCCGAAAGCCGGGGTTGAATCCCTGGCGCGGCCTGGGGGGCCTTCCTCGCGATGTGTGGGTGCTTTCGGCGGCCACGTTCATCAACCGCGCGGGCACCATGGCACTACCCTTTCTCGCGCTTTACCTGATGAAGCAAATGGGCCTCGGCGCTGCGAAAGCTGGCCAGGGTTTCATCGTGTACGGGCTGGGCGCCATGATCGCCGCACCTCTCGGAGGCTGGCTGGCAGACCGTTTTGGGCCGTTGAAGGTGATGCGCGCCTCGTTGCTGCTTTCGGGATTGCTGATGCTCGCAATCCCTCTGGTGAAGGAGGTCCGCGGCTTCTTTCTGCTCATCGGACTTTGGGCTTTGGTGAGCGAAGGATTCCGTCCTGCATCCATGTCCATCCTCACGGATCTGGCACCGCCAGACCTTCGCAAGGCGGTGTTCAGCCTCAATCGCCTGGCCATCAACCTGGGCATGAGCGTGGGCCCCGCCCTGGGTGGATTCATCGCCACGCGTTCCTATCACGGGCTCTTTTGGGTGGACGGTGTCACCACCCTGGCAGCCTGGGTAGTGCTGGCGCTGATGGTGCGCCACGTCCCGCATCCCCATCATGAAGGCCCGCGCCCTGGCCCCCTTTCCGCGCTGCGAGATCCGATCCTAAGGTATTTTCTGCTCGCGATCATTCCGGTGGTCATCGTGTTTTTTCAGCACGAAGGCCCGATGCCGATTTACTTGGTGCGGGATCTCAAATTGCCAGAAAGTTTTTACGGCTCGCTCTTCACCATCAACACCTTGCTCATCGTGGCTTTGGAAGTGCGGTTGAATCTAGCCACAAGCCACTGGCCCCATACACGAACACTCATGCTCGGAAGTCTTCTTTACGCCATCGGATTCGGCGCCATGGTGATCGCCCACACGCCCGCCACCATCATCGCCACGGTGGTGGTGTGGACCTTCGGCGAAATGATCTTGTTCCCCGGCATGGCGGATTACGTGGCCTCCATCGCGCCGAAGGATCGCCGCGGCGCCTACATGGGGCTCTTCACCTTCACCTTCAGCGTGGCCTTCAGTATCGGTCCCTGGTTGGGCACCTGGATGCTGGATGCCTGGGGCAGCTTGATTCTGTGGCCGGTGATGGGCCTGCTTGGGATGATCTCGGCGCTGGCCCTATCGCGGATTCAGAACCGCATTACGGAGCCTTCAGGTCGCGGCGATCCACAAGTTTAAAGGCCTTTCCCTTCCATCCTGCGGACTTGGATTCCAGGATGACTTCGGTGGGTTTCAGCGTCTTTGGTTTGTGCTTGGGATTGTTGTCGAAGAGGAACACCTGCTCGATTTCCCGGAAAGCCTCGTTGCCCTCGGGGAACATCAGGTAGCGCACGATCCACGTCGCGTCTCCGCCCACCGGCGCAGCATACACTTCGTAAAGGTAATGTTGGGTGTCCACAAAGGCCGTGGCGTGGCTCACGGACCGCAACCACGCTGGTGGCGAGGGCTCAGCGTGGATGGGTGGAACCGCTCCCACGGGCTGGGAACCATCGGGCTCTTGCGCGCGCAGAAGGCCCGCCATCAAAATGATCGGGAGAAGCAATGGAACCGACATTTGCCGCGTGGACATTTTGAAAATTCACCTCGACTCCCACCCTATTGCAGATCCCCGCGAAAAGGGGCATCAATTCCCTGTAAATTAGACTCATCCCTCGGAGTTCTTGTGCCCTATCGTCATCCCGATTTCAAAGCCCTCGGTCTTGAGAACGCGCCCGCGTGTCGCTTTGAGCCCGCGCCCAAAGACACCACCTTGCCCGATGGTTTCATGTCCACCACGAACTTCCCCACCTACGTGAACGTGGGCGGCAAATGGCGGATGCCCGAAATGCCCCGCATGGATTCGCATCTCGTGTGGGACCCCAGCACGGAACGCTTGCTCATCAAGGAATTCCGGCTGGTGAAGAAGGGCGATCTGGTGGCCGTGGCGACCAAGGAAAACGGCAGCGAGGGCGTGCTGGTCTGGGACAAGGGCTTTGCGGAAGAAACCGACGCCACCCACGCCGAAGCCTTCAGTTTCATGAGCAGCGAAGTGAGCCGTGAAAAGCCCGTGAACTACGGCGCCATCTTCGATCAGTTCATGGAGAACCGCGGCGCCAAGGGCCGCATCCTCTGGGTCATCGGACCCGCGCTGGTGCACGCCCGGGGCCGCGAGGCCATGGAGTGGCTCATCCACAACGGCTTCGCCCATTGCGTGTTCGCGGGCAACGCCGTGGGTGTCCACGATGTTGAAGCCGCGCTCTTTGGATCAACGCTGGGCATGAAGAGCGACGGCACGCCCGAAACCGGCGGCCACGCCTACCACATGCGCGCCATCAACGAGGTAAAGAAGGCGGGCTCCATCAAGGCCCTGGTGGATAGCGGCGCGGTGAAGCATGGCATCATGCACGCGCTCACCGTCACCCACACGCCTTACGTGCTGGCGGGCTCCATCCGCGATGACGGCCCCATCCCCGAAACCATCACCGACGCGCTAGAAGCTCAAGCCGCCATGCGCAAGCACACCAACGAAGCCACCATGGTCGTCATGGTCGCCACCGCCCTGCACAGCATCGCCGCCGGCAACATGCTGCCCACTTTCTGGTCCACGCAGATGGTGGTGATCTCGGTCATCTCGCCATTGGGCTTGGTGCAGAAAGTGGGC
>JANXXC010000219.1 GCA_025350765.1 Holophagaceae bacterium
CAAGAGAAACGACCAGGATCCGACAACCCATGATGTCCATCGGGACCCCCCAGCGGCTCCGTGGTATCGGTTTTGCCACTATGCAACCGGTTGAGTGCGCACCCGACCTTCAGTTGATCGGCTCCTTTCCCCTTCCCTGGAGGTTCCTATGCGTCTGTCTCCCCTTCTCCTCTCCCTTTCCATGTGCAGCTTTTCCGGCGCCTGGGCTGCGCCCTCGACACCCCTGACCCCTTTGGCCGCCAGCCAGGCAATGCGGCGTCCCACGGTGCAGTCTCTGCTTCTCACCCTCGACGACGGCAGCATCTTGACCCTCTCAGCGAGCGAGCTGGGCGGCGCTGACGGCGGCTTCATCGTGTGGAACAGCTTCGGCGTAACTCAGATCGCAATGGCCTACCTGTGGGGGCGCGGCGACAACCCCCACTCCCCAGATGCGATCTGGAACCTCTGGTCGCCCCCCGCTGATGCCGATGGGCCCGTGGCCTTCCTGGTGGTAGGGGGTAACCTCACGCCCCTGGGCGCCGCCCATCCGGGCGTCCGCACCCAGCGCGCGAAGCTCGTTTCCGTGGGCATCACCCTCTCCAATGGAACCACCCGCAGCATGCCTTTCAAGATGCTGGAGGACCCCATCAACGGCGTGCTGGTCTGGGGCGACCCCATGGTGCAGGCCACCCTGGTGCCCTTCTACAACGCCAGGCCGGGCCTGCGCTCCAACTCCAACACCGTCCAGAACCGCTGGAACACACCCGACGCCAGCGGCGTGCTGCCCGTCATTGGGCTGGGCTTCGCCTTTGGGGGTAGCTGGAACATCCTCGAAGCCGGAGGCGTGCTGCCCGCCGCCATGACAAAGCCGCAGTGTGAGCCAAGCGGCTGGCCCTGATCAGGGGTCGCTCATTGAGCATCCGACCGCGAGAGATTGCCCAAGGCCCCTCAGTCCCCAATTCATTTTTCGGCGACTGAGGGCCATGGGTGCCTTGCCTCCTCCCGGGCCTGTCTGAGGAGGTGCATGGCAATCCTGATTTCGGGCTGACCCGGCCTTATCTTCGCCAGTCGCAACAGGCTTTTTTCCGCCTTGTCAAAATGGAGATGGCCTGAAGAAGTCCTGTCTCGCAAGAGGCGCCCTTCAAGGATATCGAGGCGAGCTCGAAGGACATCGGACATCCAGTAGTTCGGAAGCATGCGATCAACGACTCTCAGCCTCGCCCGCGCTTCCGAAATCCGTCCTGTCGGGTCGAGCTGTTTTTGAAACATCCCCCGGGCTTCCAGTTCCAAAGCCATCGCCAACCCCGTGTGGTAGTGAGGGAATCCCTCCGCTCGGTTGACCAGTTCGATGTACAGCTGTTTGCAACTCTGGACATCTTGGTCGGCATCGCGGCCCATCGAGTCTTCATATTCCGCTCGAACCAGCCGAGCATTCGCGATGCCGTAGGTATGCGCCGGGTCCTGCGGGTTGAGCCGGTGCGCCAGTTCAAGCTTCGGGATCGCGTCGGCGATGAGCTTCCGAGGGTCCCCCCCTCGCTGGCTTTCGGCATCGGCCAATTCCACTTGAAGCAGCCCGTACGCGGCTGGATACGTAGCCACGTTCGGGTATCGGCCCATCAAGTCCTCAGCCAATTTTTTTGCCTCTATAAAAACCCCGGTTGGATCCATACCGCGACCGATCTGCACCCGAAGCAACGTGGTGTAGGACCGCAGCAACAGGAGATTCAAATTGATGGACGTTGTCGAAAGATCCCGGGCTCTACGTGCCAGCTGCACCGCCTGGGTCAAGGTATCGAGCGGGTTCTTCCCGGCCTGTTCCTCCTGCTGGGCCTCGATCCGCAAGAGAGATACACCCGCTGCCAAGACCTCGGCGTTGGATGGGTCCGATTCCTGCGCTACCTTTAGCCTCTTCCTCGCGATGTCCATCCAGAGCTGTCTTTCAGTTGGATTCCGTGTGTTGAATCGGCTCATTTCCGAGGCAGCGATCGCGATGCGAATGCTCGGTTTCGAGCTGTAGGGCTCGACGATTTCCCAGCTCCGGCAGGCAGAATTTTGTTCCTCGACCACGGCCTTGGGATCGGAGGCGGCGCGAACTATGAGCCCCAGCTTTTCATGGCATCGATTGGATTCGAGCTCGAGAATCGCCGGATCGCTGGGGGCAATTGTTCGGGCGGTTTCAATCGCCGCAGCGGCTTCTTCAAGGTGTTTTTCAGCTGCCCCTGGCCCGGTTTCCACCCTGGCCGCCGCCAGTTGTCCCTCGGCCTCCAGCCGTTTGGCTTCGAAAAACCAGGGCGCCCGGCCGAAAGCGGAGCGGGCGGAGCGGATGGCTTCTTGGTAGCGTCCATCCACAAGCGCGAGCTGGCCTTCCTGATATTCCGGGGGTTCGAGCTCTGAGCCCCGGCCAGCCCGAAGGAACGCCACCGCCTCGGCCTTCAGCCCCCGTTCTAGCTCTTTGATCCGGGCTTGCCGCGCATCGGGTTCGGGAATGCGCTGGGCTTCTTCAAGTTCCTTCTGGTACAACATGCCGCAGGCTCGTCCCAAGGCATAGTTCACGCCGGGCTCTCGGAAGCCGGTATCCAGGGCCCGTTGCAAGTGCAGCCGTGCTCTTCCGGGATCACTCAAGGCGAGCCAGGTCCGTCCCAGGGCATAGGCTCCCGGCCCTCTAGCCAGGCTTCCCGCGCCGGTGATCTCGCGCTCCAGGGCCTGAAGCCGCGCTTCCACCGCCGACCGTTCATGCCGGAGGTCGTGGGCGGGGAGAAGCTTCCCGTAGCGCATGAGGGATTCCAGGCGTTCGGCCTCCTGACCGAAGTGCTGAGCCCATCTCGCCTGGGCGGCGGCGTTGAGGCGGCTGGTGATGGCGAACCAGGAGGTGGTGAATACGGCCAGGAGAGCGACGGCGGCCACGCCCACGGTGAGCTTGTTACGCCGGGTGAAACGCAGGGCCCGCTCCCGGGTGGAGATGGATCGTGCCAGGATCGGATCGCCGGAAACCCAGCGCTGGAGGTCGTCTCCGAGCGCGCGAGCGGTGTCGTAGCGGCGGGCGGGATCTTTTTCCAGGCACTTGAGAATAATGGTTTCGAGATCCCTCGGGAGCTCTGGATTGCGTTTGCGGGGCGGCGGCGGATCTTCGTAGATGCACTTGCGCATGGCCTCCATGCCCTGGGCGTCGCCGAAGGGTGGAGCGCCGGTGAACAGATGGCAAAGCGTGGCCCCCAGCGCGTAGACATCGACGCGGCGGTCCATCTTGTGCACCTCGCCCCGGGCCTGCTCGGGGGGCATGTAGGTCATGGTGCCCATCACGAAACCGGTCACGGTCAAGCTTTCGGTGGCGGCGCCGCGGGCTAGGCCGAAGTCCAGGACGTAGGCTTTGGCGCGGCCTTCCTCGTCCTGCTCCATCATTAGGTTCGAAGGCTTGATGTCCCGGTGGATGAGGCCGTGGCGGTGGGCGGCGTGAACGCCTTCACAAACCTGCACCATGAGCCCAGCCATCTCCTTCAGCGAGAGCTTCTCCAGCGCTTCCTTCAGGGTTTCACCCTCAATGAGCTGCATCGCGATGTAGGCCTGGCCCTCAATGTTGCCGGCTTCAAACACACGGCACACATGCTCGTGATCTACCAGCGCCTGGACCTGGGCTTCAAGGATGAAGCGATGCAGCATCTCGGGATCGTCCACACGCAGGATTTTCAGCGCGACGTGGCGGCGCAGGCGCGGATCGAAGGCTTTGAAGATGCGCGCCATACCCCCTTCGCCGATGAGGCGCAGGCCCTCGAAGCGACCCCAATGGGAAAGGCGGGCGGACGTCAGCACGTCGGGCCGTGCGGCGCCGGAGTGAAGTTCCCGGTAACGAGCCGTGGGGGTTTCACCATGGGTGGTCGAATCAAGCGCTCGGGCCTCCTGCTCCAGCGCCGCGATCTGATCGGAGTGCAAGCGGCCTTCAGCGCTCAGCCAGGCCAAGGTGCCCGCAGGTCCCTGATCGGCCCCCTTGGCTTCCCGCAGATCCAGATCCTGCACCCAGCCCCACGTCAGGGCGAGGTCCAGCATCTGCCCCTGGAGTTCGCCACCGCTGGATACCTTCCCGGATTCCTCGCCCACCTGCCCCCCGCTTTACTCAGGCTGACAGGGCTTGTGCTCGGCTGGAATCCGAGGAAGCCGATGACGGCCCGATTGAAGGCGATGATGAAGTTGATTTCGCGCCAGCTCCGAAGAGCCGCCTACAGCCGCTCATGGGGCAGAGCCTGGGCGGGCGCATAAACCGCGATGTTCGGGTCCACCATGTAGAGATTGCTGATCTTGCCGGTATAGGCGCCAGCGTATTGCTGGATCTGATCCGCCAGCCGAGTCTGTTCATCGCCATCCCTGAAGATGGGCCCCCAAAGCGGGTTAAAGGAGGCCTCCACCTGTCGATTCAGTTCCCGCACCAGGTCTCCCTGGGACTTAGCCCGATGCTGGACTTCCGCCCATTCCGCCTTGAGGGTTGCGGCCTCGCGATCCATGGCCTGGAGGGCTTCGGGGGAGATGCGCGGCGCCAGGACTTTCCGGTGTTCCCGGTTGCGGGCGATCTGATCCGCGAGGATCGATGCCCTCCGCAACCCCCGCCGCCGCTGAGTTTCCACGCGAAGCAACTCACGGGTATCCTCGGCGTGATGTTCCAGCTGATCCAGCTCGGCCTCCAGTTCGGGAATCAGCATCAGGGTGTGCCATGAGAGGGTTTTCCTGGATCGGAGGATGTCACCATAAATGTGGTCCCCCACGTAGAGCACCTCTTCGCCATTGGCTTCAAGCCTCGTCTCCAGCCAGTCCGCGCGGCCTCCAGTGAACACGTTCGCATGATCCTGTCGCGGAACCGGATCGCTGCCTTCGGCAAAAAAACCGGGTTTTTGCGAACTCACCACCGCGGTGTGGAAATAGTCCGTCCAGTGGGGCCGCGCGGGATCCGTGTCGTTCAGCAGGTGGCTCAGCACACCGTTGGTGAAACTCCATTCGCTGTTGGTGAGCAGAAAAAGTTTCTTGCCCGCACGGATCCACCGATCCAGCGCCGCAGCCAGCTGGGGGTCTTTTGGGATGAAGAAATTCCGATGCTCCAGAATCTCCGCTTTCATGTCGCCATTGCGGTGAACGCTGTCAATGCTCCACCGCACGTCCTGGAAGAGGCTCACGAAATCCTTGCGCGGCAGTCGGCCCCCATCCAGGTGGTCCACGAGCAGGGCGTAGAGGTGGCTTTCGGGAATTTCGAACATGGTGTCGATGCTGCGGAACCCCTTGGCGGACGCAGAGAGACGACGGCGGCCATAGCAGGCTTCGATGGCCGCGGGGTCCATGGGTCGGGTGCCGTGGGTGGCCCGGACCACACGGCGGTCGCGGCTAACTTTCAGCAGATTGCCGCGCACGCCGTCCAGCACCAGTCCGCGGATGGAGAACTTGGGATCAAATTCCGATTCCAGCAACCAGGTCGGGTACCCTCGCTCCCGCACCATCAGCCTCAAGGCCTTCTTGAAGGCCAGTTCATCAATCTCCGGAGAGCGGTAGCGCGCCAGGGTGTAGTCCATGTCAAAGCCCACGGCCTTGATGCTGGGTAGGGGCAAGGTCTGCAGCGCGTAAAGCTTTTGGGCTGGGGGCAGCCGATCTTCATCTTCTTGATCCCAGGAGCGGGGTACGGGCAGGAGGCTTGGGTTCCAAGGCATTGGATGAGGATACAGGCAGTGGCATACCCTGGGATGGCGTGGAGGGGCGTAATGGAGATGGATCGGGCGCAGGGCTCAGGGAGTGGCAGCCGAGCGGCCAAGGCCTCCCGTCTCACTCTGCCGAAGCTGGAACCGCCTCCAGCCTCCGTTCTGGCCTTTCTTAGTGCGCATTTCGCTTCGGTCTCTGATTGGGAATCCCGCATGGCGAAGGGCTTGGTGAGCGTGGAAGGAGGCGGTGCGCTAGGAGTGGATTCCCCCTACCGTGCCGGGCTCCAGATCCTCTATTTCCGCGAGGTTGAGACGGAACCCTTGGTCCCGTTTGAAGCGAGGATCCTGTCCCAGGACGCGCATCTCTTGGTGGCGGACAAACCGCATTTCCTTCCGGTGACCCCGGGCGGGCACTACGTTCAAAACACGCTGCTGGCCTGGCTTCAAGCGGAGACGGGGCTCCCGGATCTCGCGCCCCTTCACCGGCTGGATCGCGATACCGCGGGCCTGGTTCTCTTCTCCACCAGCCGGGAATCCCGCAGCAACTACAGCCAGCTTTTCAGCAGCGGGCGCATCACGAAGATTTATCACGCCGTGGCCCTGGCCGGGCCTGATTCACCCTTGCGGGAATGGCGGGTTGAGAATCGCCTCGAAAAAGGGGAACCCTTTTTCCGCATGGCCTGTGTGGAGGGCCCAGTGAACGCCCGGAGCACCGTCCGCCTGCTGACGGAAAACCATGGGCAGGGCCTCTTCGAGATCCGGCCCGACACCGGGAAGAAACATCAGATCCGCCTCCATATGGCCGCCATCGGCCACCCCATCCTGCACGATCCCTTCTACCCCGAACTTCAACCCGAAGCCCCGCCGGATTTCACGCGCCCGCTTCAACTTCTTGCGAAAGGATTGGAGTTCGTGGATCCCATCACAGATGCAACGCGAGTCTTTGAATCCCAGCGAAAGTTGATTTTCGATTATTGATTTTCGAATGGGCCGGAACTCGGGTTTGGAACAGGTCTAGGCTTCCTCCACGCCGATCCCGTGGGTCACGGATTGATGCCCGAAGCGTTCCCAAGCGGTGACGCGGAACTGCTCGGTATGCCCCCAATCCTTGATGCCTTCCTTCCACAGCTTGTAATGGATTAGCTCGTGTTCGAGGATGCGCTGCAGGATGCCTTCCGGGTCGTGGCAGTTGAGACCGCACACCACTTGGGGCCACGGCCAATCGCGCCGCCGCAGCAGCGGAATGGAAAGCCGAATTTCGGGATGCCAGATGCCCCGGGCATCCCGTTCCACCACGAACAAGCCCGCGCACCGCGTCATGCGTGGAGACCAAACCACCGGCAGCCAAGGCAAGTCCCATCCCGCTTTCCGCAGGATGGATTCCGTGCGATGGCGGAGGGTGATCATCCAACCCATCCGTAAGATTTTCTGTCAGCGCCAGTGACCACGCAACGCAGATTATTCATTCAAAATCAAAGCTCGGGCCGCCCAGGTTGCTGGTCTCCACGCGCAGCACTTCGCCACCCATGGTGATGGTGCTGGCGCTGTGGGGTTTGGTGCCGTGGCTGAGGGTCTGCAAGGCGCGGAAGGGAGCCTGGAGCTCCGCGGGCACGCTTTCGAAGAACATGACTCCGGCGCGGTAAGTCTGGGCCGGGGCGGCGGCGGCAATGTGCAGCTCCTTCAATTGGCGCGGGTCCACTTCGCTGGGCGCGTCGGTCATCAGGCAGCGGGCTTGGGCGGTCTTCGGGAAAGCGATTACCTCGCGGATGCTGGTCTCGCCCACCAGCAGCATCACCAGACGATCCAGACCCAGCGCCAATCCGCCCATGGGCGGCGCACCGAAAGCCAAGGCGTCCAGTAGGAAGCCAAACTTCAATCGGGCTTCGGATTCGCCGATGCCAAGGGTGCGGAACATGCGGCTTTGAGTTTCGGCGTCGTGGATGCGGATCGAGCCGCCGCCCACTTCGTAGCCGTTGAGCACCAGGTCGTAGGCCACGGCGCGGCAAGCGCCAGGATTGGTTTCCAGAAGGTCCAAATCATCAGGATGGGGACTGGTGAACGGGTGGTGGCAAGCCACGAAACGCGCATTTTCCTCGCTCCATTCCAGCAGCGGGAAATCCACGACCCACAAGAAGGCGAAGCGCGATTCATCCAGTTGGCCAAGAGCCCGCGCCAGCCGCAGGCGAAGCTCGCCCAGCACTTTGGAAGTCTGCGCGTCGGTGCCGACGGCCAACACGACAAGGCCTTCTCCCCCCGCACCAAGCTTGGCTTTCAGAGCTTCCTCGAGTTCAGGAGTGATGAATTTCTTGAAGCTCGACGAAAGCCCATCCTTGCCCCACTTGGCGTAGGGCAGGCCACCCGCGCCGAGGTGTTTGGCCACATCCTGAAGGTCGTCCAACTGCTTGCGGGACATGGCGCCGGCTTGATCCCCGGCGAAGTAAAGCGCGCGAACCCGGCGCTGTCCTTGGGTTTCCGCGGCGGCGCGGAACAGATTGAAATCGCTTTGGGCGAAGACCGCCGTGACATCCTGGATCTTCACCTCACAGCGCACATCGGGTTTGTCGGAACCGTACCACTCCATGGCGTCGCGATAGGCGAGACGCTGGAAGGGCGCCCGCACATCTTGATCTACAAGTTTGGAGACCTTCACCATCAGCGGCTCGATGACCGCCTGGACGTCTTCTTCGCGGACGAAACTCATCTCCACATCCACTTGCGTGAATTCAGGTTGGCGGTCCGCCCGCAGGTCCTCGTCCCGGAAACAGCGGCAGATCTGGATGTAGCGCTCAAAACCCGAGACTTGGAGCAATTGCTTGAAGAGTTGCGGCGACTGCGGCAACGCGAAGAATTCACCCGGATGGACGCGGCTGGGAACCAGATAATCCCGGGCTCCTTCGGGGGTGGATTTGGTGAGGATGGGGGTCTCGATCTCAATGAAATCCTGATCTCGGAAATGGTCGCGGATGATTGAAGCCACCTCGCTGCGCAGAATCATATTGCGTTGCAGGCTGGGCCGGCGGAGATCGAGAAAACGGTATTTCAGCCGCAGATCCTCGCCGGCGTCAGCGCCACCGTCGGCGACGTCATCCACGGGGATCGGCGGGGTCGCGGCGGTGTTGAATATTTTTAGATCGGTGAGCTTCACCTCGATGGCGCCGGTGGCCATCTGTGGATTTTTGGCTTCTCGCTCGATGACGACGCCTTCTACACCCAACACGAACTCGCTGCGAACGGCCTTGAGTTTGGTGAGCAGGTCGGGATCGATCTCGGTTTCATCCGCCTTGATCTGCACCACGCCCCAGCGGTCCCGCAGATCCATGAAGACCAGGGAACCCATGTCGCGCGAACGCTTGCACCAGCCCAGCAATCGAACGGTCTGGCCCACGTGCTCCAGGCGCAGCTCGCCATTGCGGTGGCTGCGCGAGAAATTGCCCAACTGGTCCAGCTTCATCGATGACTCCCGGACCTTTTAGAATAGGGGGAATAGACCCCAGGCTCCAGGCTTGGCCTAGGAAATCACCGGGAGTGGATCATCCCGGTGCAATTCCCTGCGGAGACTCGGGAGGTGGCTCTGAACTCGACTTCCTTCTCGAGGTTCTTTTTCGTTTCTTTCGGAGGTGCGCAGGGCATGGAAATGGCGTAGATTCAATTTCTTGGTAACGGAGACCCGCTTTGCCGACGGCAAAAAAGTTTCGCATCCTCTACGTGGACGATTCGCCATTCGATCGTGAGATGGTACGCCGCGCGCTGGATCGGGACATGGATGCCTTTGAATTGGTGGTGACGGAAGACCGCAGCTCCTTCGAGAACCTTTTACCCAAGGGCCCTTGGGACTTGGTGCTCAGCGACTTTCATATTTCGGATTACCTGGGACTCCAGGTTCTGGAGGCGGTCCACAACCTGGATCCGGGCATTCCCGTGGTCATCGTCACCGGGACCGGCTCCGAGGAGATCGCCGCGGAGGCCATGAAGCGAGGCGCCTCTGACTACGTCATCAAGAGCGACCACCATCTCCTTCGGCTGCCCCAAACGATTCGCGCGGCCATCGAACATCGGCGCCTCGAAATAGAGCGGGGGAAATCCATCTCCGAGATGGAAGCCACCTTGGAGGCCACCGCGGACGGAATCCTGGTGGTGGACAACGAAGGCAAAGTTGTCCGCTTCAATGCCAGGTACCGTGAGATCTGGAACTACCCCGAAGCTCTGCTGGCCGCGAAGGATCTGGAGGCACTGCTGCAATTCATCAAGACGCAAGTGGTGGAACCTGAACTTTTTCTCTCCCGGGCGCATGAGGTCTACCAATCCGATGCCAGCACCTTTGACATCCTTGAATGCAAGGATGGGCGAATCGTGGAGCGCCATTCCGAGCCACAGATGCTGGGAGGAAAAAAAATAGGCCGGGTGGTGAGCTTCCGGGATGTCTCCCAGAAAGTTCGCGCAGAGCGGGACCTAAAGAAATCCCTGTCGCTGGTCCACGCCACTTTGGAATCCACCACAGATGGCATCCTGGTGGTGGACCAGCAGCACAAGGTGGTGGGCGCCAACCGGAAGTTCCAGGAGCTGTGGCGCATCCCCGATGAGGTGATGGCCAGCCGTGACGATGCCCGGCTCCTGGGCTTTGTCCTGGATCAGTTGGTGGATCCAGAGGCATTCCTCAAGATGGTGGAGTCCTTGTACGCCAACGAAAGTGATATCAGCGCGGACGTTCTGCATTTCAAGGATGGGCGAGTCTTCGATCGCTACTCCCAGCCTCAAATTGTGGAGGGGGCGCCCGTCGGCCGCGTTTGGAGCTTCCGGGATATCACCGAGCGGATGGAGCAGGCCCAGGCGATCCTGCGGATGACCCAGCTCTACGCGGCCCTCAGCCACATCAACCAAAACATCATCCGAGTAAAGTCCCGGGACGAACTCTTCGCCAACATTTGTGAAGTCTTGGTGGAGTTCGGTGGGTTCCAGATGGTCTGGTTCGGCTGGAATGATCCCGTCCATTCGACCGTGAGGGTGGTAAGTCAATGCGGAGACTCGAATAGTTACCTGCCGGGAATTGTCGTCCGCAGCGATGACACCCCCAATGGCCGGGGGCCCATTGGCCGTGCCATTCGGGAAGGCCAGCCCTGCGTGCTCAATGATTTTCTGGAATCTTCCGATACCCAGCCTTGGCACGCCGAGGCTGCCCGATGCGGGTTCAAATCCGTCGGCGCATTCCCCATTAAAATGGGGGGCAAGGTCCGCGGCTCGCTTGCGGTCTATTCCGACCATAAAAATTTCTTTGGAACCCCGGAGATCGAGCTTCTAGGGGAAACCACGGCGGATATCTCCTTCGCGCTGGATCATCTGGAAGGAGAAGTGCGGCGGGAACAGGCGGAAGAATCTCTGCGAACCAGCCAGGCCACGCTCAGGTCCTTTTTTGATGGGGCTCCGTTTCAGATGGGGGTCACGGAAATGGACGCCACGGGGGATGTAATCTTGGTCTCCGTGAATGCCTCGGCCGCGGCCTCCATGGGGTTGACACCCGAAGAGGCCAAGGGCAAGCGGGTTAGGGAACTCAGCCTCCCGGGTCCCCAGAAAGGCGTTTGGGTCGACCAATACCTGGAGGCCCAGAAGACCCGGAAACCGGTGCATTTCGAGCAGCCGAGCCCTTTCCCTGGAAGTAATGACTGGTGGGCCGTGACCTTGGCCTACATCGGTGAAGGCCCTAGAGGCCTGCCCCAGTTTTCCTACGTGGTGGAGGACATCTCCCAGCGCCGCAGCATGGCCCTGGAGTTGAACGAACGGGAAGCCACCATCCGGGCCTTCTATGACGGGTCGCCTTTGCTGATGGGCGTCACGGAGCTCACGCCCGGAGATGACCTCATCGGCGTTTCTGTGAACGCAACGATGGCCCGGAGGTTCCATCGCACCGACGCCGAAATGGTGAACATCAGCGCCCGGCAAGCTGGCATGGGCGAGGAGGAACACGCTATTTGGCTGGCTCGCTACCGCGAGGCCGAAATCGCGGGCGTCCCGGTGCATTTCGAGCTGAGGGGGAATTGGTTCGGCCGGGAAACCTGGTTTGCGGTGGTCGTTTCCCTCATCGGACGGACCTCTGAAGGCAATCCCAGATTCTGTTTCATCAGCCAGGACGTCACGGAAAGCAAGCGCGCCGAAGATGCTCTACGAGAGCGCGAGGCCAGCCTCGCGCAGGCTCAGCGCATCGCCAAGGTGGGCAGCTTCAATTGGGAGATCGGGCCCAACATGCTGGTGGCCTCGGAGGAGCTTCTCCGTATTTTTGGAGTCGAGCCGGTGGACTTCGATGGCCACGCTCCTACCCTACTCAACCGGATCCACCCTGAGGACATTGAGGTGGTCCGAGCCAACCTTGGCGGGGTCCTTCAGGGGAGCGAATCCATCATCCACGATATGCGCTTGCTCCTTCCCGGGGGGCAGGTGAAGCACGTCCACGCCGAGGCGATCACTATCCTGAACCAATCCGGCCGGGCGACCCATCTTGTGGGCGTAGTCCAGGACGTTACGGAACGGACCCTCGCCGAGCAGACCCAGGACGCGCTGCGCGATATTTCCGAGGCGGCCCATTCGACCGCGTCGCTTCCCGAACTCTTCCTGCGCATTCACGAGATCATCAGCAAATTGCTGCCCGCGCGGAATTTCTTCGTCGCCCTCTACGATGAGCGCACGGATGAACTGACCTTCCCTTATTTTGTAGATGAGGTAGACGTCGCTCCCGGATCGAGAAAGCTCAACGATGGCACTCTCTCCGGCAAGGTGATCCGAACGGGAGAAACGCTACTCCTGACTCCTGAGACTCGGAACGAAATCTCCGATCCAGAGCTGGCGATCGTCATCGGATCGAAACCCCTAGACTGGCTTGGGGTCCCTCTCAAATTCAAATCCCGCACCATCGGCGCGCTCGTGGTGCAGAGTTATTCTGGAGATGTCCGTTACACGAACAAAGACAAGGCGCTGCTGGAATTTGTGTCGAACCAGGTGGCCGCTACGATCGAGCGCAAGCAGGCGGAGGAGGCCATCCGGGCTTCGGAGGCCCGTTTTCGCCTGCTCTTTGAGCAAAATCAGGCGGGCGTTTTCCGCACCCGCCCCGATGGCCGCATCCTGGAGTGCAATAACGCCTTGGCGCACATGCTCGGCTTTACTTCCAATGCTGAGATCCTGGGTGAGATCGCGTCCTCCTACTACATCGAGGAAGGCGACCGGGAGAGCTACCTGAACGAGCTCCGCACCACGGGTTCGATCTCTAATGTGGTCACCCATCTCCGGCGAAAGGATGGCCGTGAAGTCTGGGCGATGGAGACCGCCAATCTGATCCGTAATGATCAGGGCGAGCCGGAAGTCATCCAAGGCACCCTCATTGATTTCACCGACCGCAAACTGGCCGAGCAAGCGCTTCGATTGAGTGAATCCCGGCTGGAGGAAGCTCAGCGGTTGGCTCATCTCGGGAGCTGGAACTGGGACCTCTCCACCCGCATCCTGAGCTGGTCTGCCGAGCTTTGCCGCATCTACGGGGTGGACCCCGGCTCCCACCTGCCCACCTTCGAGGATTTCTATAGCCGGGTCTACCCCGAAGACCGAGACCGAGTGAAGGCCCTGGTGGCCCAGGCGCTGGTGGACCTGAAACCCTTCAGCTACGAGTTGCGGATCTTCCGGCCGGATGGCGAAATTCGCACCCTTTTCGATCAAAGTGAAGTGCTTCTCGACCCGCAGGGACGAGCCACGGGCATGGCCGGCGCCTGCCTCGACATCACGGACCGCAAGATGGAGGAACAGCTGGAGCTGGACCGCGGCCTGATCCTGGAGCAGGTGGCCCAGAACCAGCCGCTCCCAGGGATTCTGTCGCACCTCGTCACCATGCTGGAGGCCCAGATCCCCGGAACGCGCAGCTCCATCCTGCTGTTGAAGGATGGCCGGTTGTGGGCTGGCGCCGCGCCCCATCTGCCGAAGGACTATTCCCAATCCTTGGACGGACTGCCCATCGGGCCGACGGCGGGCTCCTGCGGTACGGCATGCTTCACGGGGGAAACCGTCATCACCGAGGACATTGCGACAGACCCCCTCTGGGAAGGCTATCGGGAGCTGGCGAAGCCTCATGGACTGCGCGCCTGCTGGTCCATGCCCATTCCATCGAGCGATGGCGGTGTGCTGGGGTCTTTCGCGGTTTACCTTGCCGTGCCAGGCCGTCCCACCACCCGCGATCTGGATTTCATGGGCACGGCCACCCGGCTGGCGGCGGTGGCCATCGAGCACCGTCTGCTCACGGATCAGCTGTCGCACCAGGCCCAACACGACGCGCTCACCGGATTGCCCAATCGACTGCTGTTCCAGGATCGCCTGGGGCAAGCCTTGGCCCAGGCTCAGCGCAAGAAACATCAAGTGGCCGTCCTCTATATGGATCTGGATCGCTTCAAACAAATTAACGACACCCTGGGCCATTCCTCGGGCGACGAGCTGCTTCGCCAGGTGGCCGGCCGATTGAATGACTGCATCCGAAAAAGCGACACCCTGGCTCGCCTGGGAGGCGATGAATTCACGGTGGTGGTGACGGAGCTCAACGATTCCCAGGACGCCATGCGGGTCGCCAAGAAACTCATCGAAACGATGCGCGTCCCTTTCCAGGTGGAGGGGCGCGAGCTCTTCGTCAGCGTCTCCCTGGGTATCAGCATTTATCCCGATGATGGACTAGATGCCGAGGCCCTGATGGCCAATGCCGACGTGGCCATGTACCGAGCCAAGGACATGGGCCGGGACAATTTCCAGTGGTTCGCCGCAGAGATGAACGCCATGGCGAAGGAACGCATGGACTTGGAGAGCCAGCTCCGCCATGCGCTGGAACTGGGGCAGCTGAGCTTGCACTACCAGCCTCAATGCGGCGCGAACGGGGAGATTCAGGGCTTCGAGGCCCTCATGCGATGGCAGCACCCTACCCTTGGAATGGTGTCGCCCGCCCGCTTCATTCCATTGGCCGAAGAGAGCGGCATCATTGTCCAAATGGGGGATTGGGCGCTAAGGGAGGCCTGCTCCCAGACGGTGGCCTGGCGCAAGGCTGGCCACCCCTCCTTGCGCATTTCGGTGAACGTATCGGCGGTCCAATTCAAGCGCGCCGATTGGGTGGACACGGTACGCGGGGCCTTGAAGGACACTTGCCTGGAGCCCGATGCCCTGGAACTGGAGATCACGGAGAGCCTACTGCTCCAAAGCGTCATGGTGACCTCCGCGAACCTGTTCGAACTGCGAGATCTGGGAGTGGGTGTCGCCATTGATGATTTCGGCACGGGTTACTCATCCTTGAGCTACCTGCACAAGCTCCCCGTGACCACGCTGAAGATTGACCAGTCCTTCGTGCGCGAGATCGGCATCAATCCCGTTGAAGGCCGTGAGGAGGCGCCCATCGTCCGCACCATCATCGCGCTGGCCCACAATCTGGGCATGACGGTGGTGGCCGAAGGCGTGGAAACCGAGGCCCAGCGAGAGCTGCTGCTGCGTCTCGGCTGTGAGAGCCTTCAGGGCTACCTGCTGCACCGCCCCCTCACCGTGGAAAAGGCTGGGGCCCTGCTGAATGCCATCGCAAAAATATCTTAAGCCGTAGTAACAAAACGATTTTCCCCTTCGCTCGCATTGGCCGGCACTTGTGCCCATTGGGGTATAAGGGGCCAATACGCCCTTCGATTTGGCAGCGCAGCACCACCCATCGCGCCAGCCTTTGGCCGGCATAAGGGGCCGTAACGGAATTGCAGTTTAGACAAAGGTTATTCCGTAACGGCCCCTAAGGTTTCAGCGCCCGCCCGGCGGCTAGGTCAAAGAACTTGTCCCAGCTCAGGAAGGGCGCTAGATCGTGGACATCGCTCCAGGTCTTGTGGTCAAAGCTCGCGTCCAGCTCCTTGCCGGTCTTGGCAGGATTGTCCGCCACATGCTTCTGCACGGCCTTCAGAAAATCCCGGGCGCGGATCACGTCCTTCTTCCCGCCCACGGGGCCGTGGCCCGGAATGATTTTTGAGTCCTCCGGAAGAAAGGCTAGAACCGCGTCGATATTAACGATCATGCCCGCCAAGCTGCCGCCGCTGCTCAGGTCAATATAGGGCGTCAGGCCATTGAAAAAGATGTCGCCCATGTGCATGACATGGGTGCCGGGAATCCCCACCAGCACGTCGCCATCGGTATGGCCCGCGCCGAAATGGGCCAAGTGGATCTCGGTGCCGTCCAGATTGATCGCAAGCACGGACCTGACCTTGGGGTCGCGGTCGCCAAAGGTGATTTCCGGCAGGCCGCCGCGCTTGGCGGGCTCCAGCTTGGCCTGCTCCATCTCCATGCGATGGCGCACATTGGTGTGGGCCACGATGGCCTGCACCTGCTTTTCCAGCGCGATGTTGCCGCCCACGTGATCGCCGTGGTGATGGGTGTTGATGAGGTACTTGATGGGCTTGTCCGTGACGGATTTCACGACCTTGAGCAGGCCCGGCACCAGTGGCCCGAACTGATCGTCGATGAGGATCGCGTGGTGCACCGTGACGAGAAGTCCGATATTTCCGCCCTCGCCAAATATGCAATAGGCGTTGTCTGCGATCTTTTCGATCTTGTGGGGGTCGGGCTTTGGAGTGGCGGTGGCCTGGCGCGCCAGTGGCAGCGGGGCAGCCGGGAGCGGCGCGGCCAGCAGGGCGAGAGCGATGGCGGAAAGGTTCAGGGTGCGCATGGGATCTCCAGAATCAGGTAGCGATGCTAACGCGCTGGGGGTTCCTCTCCTAGCGGGAAGGAGGCCTTCATGGACTGGACGCGGGAATGTCGGATGCCGTAGAGAAAGTAAATGGCGAGGCCAATGCCCAGCCATACCACGAGCCGGATCCAGGTATCCAGGGGCAAGCTCACCATCATCAACAGAGAAATGGCGATGCCCAGGATCGGCACCAGGGGCACCATGGGCGTGCGGAAGGGCCGAGCCAAATCCGGCTGTTTTACCCGCAACACCCAAACGCCGGCGCAGACGATGCTGAAGGCGAGCAGGGTCCCGATGCTCACCAGTTCGCCGATGACGGAGATGGGCACCAGCGCCGCGAAAAGCGCCACGCAGAATCCCACCGCCAGGGTCGAAATCCAGGGTGTGCGCCAACGCGGATGCACGGTCCCCACCCAAGGCGGCAAGAGTCCATCCTTGGACATGGAGTAGAAAACGCGGGACTGACCCAACAAGGTCACGAGGATGGCGGTGCTGAGCCCCAGCAGGCTCCCCACCTTGATCAGCAGGCTGCCCCAGGCCACGCCGGTGGCGTCGATGCCTAGGGCCACTGGCGCCGCTACGTTGAGCCGCGAGTAGTGCATCACGCCCGTCAGCAAGCCGCCCAGCGCGATGTAAAGCACCGTGCAGATGGCCAGCGATCCCAGGATGCCGATGGGCATGTCCCGTTGGGGATTCTTCGCCTCTTGGGCCGCCGTAGAGACCGAATCGAATCCGATGTAGGCGAAGAAGATGACCCCGGCGCCGCGCACGATGCCGGACCATCCGAACTGTCCGAAGGTCCCGGTGTTCTTGGGGATGAAGGGATGCCAGTTGGCGGCACGCGCTTCGGGATGATGGAACAAGAACACCGCCGCGATGCCAATGAAGGTGAGCACTGTCGCCACTTTGAGCACCACCACGACGCCATTGAAGGAGGCGGATTCCTTCACACCTCTTACCAGCAACAGCGTGAGCGCCATCACCACAAGAAAGGCCGGAAGGTTGAACCAGGCTGATGTGTGGGGTAGGGAGGAGATGACGAATCCTGATTTCTCCAACAACGGCTGTACCGCGGCGAGCGGCTCCCAATGGCCGTTCCAGAGCACCAAGGGGGTGCCCGGCGTGGCGGCCCAGCGGGCGGGAAGGTAGACGCCGAAATCCCGCAACAGCGAGGAGATGGTGCCGCTCCAGCCCGAGGCGACTCCGGCGGCACTGACGGCGTATTCCAGTACCAGATCCCAGCCGATGATCCAACCGAAGAGCTCGCCGAGCGTCGCATAGCCGTAAGTGTAGGCCGAGCCCGCCACGGGAATGAGCGCCGCGAATTCCGCGTAGCAGAGCCCTGCGAAGGCACAGCCGATGCCCGCCAGGACGAAGGACAAAACGATGGCGGGGCCTGCGTGCTGCGCCGCCGCGGTGCCCACCAATACGAAGATTCCCGCGCCGATGATGGCGCCCACGCCCAGGGCCAGCAGGTTCCAGGGCCCGAGCGTGCGGCGCAAGCTGTGCTCCCCGGATTCCTGCGACTCCTGTAACAACAGGTGCAGCGGTTTGGTGCGGAGCAGTCGTCCCATGATCCACCTCGACGTGTAGGGCCAAGGTGCGGGTCGTGCGCAGGAGCGGCGAAGGAATTGGGGCGAGGAGGATTTTTAGACCGGTGGGAAGGATTCAAGTGCGTGGCGCGAAGCAGACAAAAAACTTCCTGATGACCAAGGATTCTCATCTCATTTATCTCCAAATAAATTCGGCGTTTGAGATGAAGTTGGCAGAAAAACACTACGCGGAGGACGCGGAGAAGCGGAGGCTCGCGGAGCTGCCCCTTTTGAGATCCGTCCAGCAGAGGCCAAGGATTCGGGCGCGGCCGATGACTCGCTCCCAAAAAGGCGATCAAGTCCGCGCCTGAATCCTCACCGCGAAGCGGTGATGCCCGCAAACGCGGGCGCCCCTGCGCGCAACGGACGCACCCCTCTGCTTCCCTCTGATCTCCTCCGCTGCCTCCGCGTGGTGCATTTTGATGAGGTTGGCCAGTCGGCTGAGTTTCATGGGTAATCAGGAAAAATTTTCTCGGCTATCGAAATCTCTCAGCGAAACCTCACGCGCCATCGAAAAACGAGGACACAGGTGACACGGAAAAAAGATTGGAAGGCACGGAAGGGGTCGTGCCGCGAATCGCGCCCACATCCAAATGACCCCTGCTGGACGGGGCGCTGGGCTTGAGTTTCCGTGGTCTTCGGCGAATTTCCCGTGTCTTCTGTGTTCCAGTTTTTTAGCTAAGGAGAGCCGATAACCGAGGGAATTTTATCAATTGCCTATGGCGCTGTGATGCGCACGACCTGGAGGCCCTGGTCGATATCGCTGCCCAGCAAAAGGGGTTGCCCGGGGAACTTGAAGACTCCCCAACAGCCCTCATAGTCGCTTCCGGCGAAGGGGCTGGTGTCCCAGTGGGCCAAGGCCGAGGGCTGGTCCAGATTGCTGATGTCGACCACCACCAAGCCTTGGCTGTAGTGACTCAGATAGGCGCGGTTGCCCTCGATCTGGACGTTGTGAGGGGTGGCGTCCTGGAATTTGAAACTGCCTCTCGGGGTGGGCGCCTGGCTTCCATTGAGGGTCCAGAGGCGCATCGGGAGGCCCTGGGGCACTTCTTCCGTGGTGGCCACAAAGCTGCCGTCCTCAGCAGGCCAGATGTTGTGAGCGAAGTTGCCCGAGGCCACGTTCCAGCGGACCACTTGGGTGGGGTGGCGGGGATCGGTGACGTTCCAAACCGAATAGGCGCTGTCTGAGCCTTCGGCCACGTAGCAGCGGCCGTTGCGGGCCGTCATGTCGTGAACGAAGTGCCCCTGGTTGAAGGTGGTGACGTAGGCGGGCTGCTCGGGGTCGGCCCTGAGGTCCCATATCTCCACCGAGCCCTGGCCGGCGGTTCCGAAAGTTTCGTCATGGTGGGGGAGGGCGGGTCCATCCTCGGCGCCCGCGGCGGAAACCTGGGTATAGCGCTGGAGGTAGAGGAGGCCCGTCCCGGGATCAATGTCCACGGTGTGGGCGTTCAATCGCCCATCATGGGGAAGGATGCTGCGCACGTATCGCACGCTGCCGGGCAGGCCCGCCAAGTCGAGAATCATTACGCCGCCCCGCATGTTGGTGTGCTCGCTGCAAATGTAGGCGTAGTGGCCGTAGACGCGCATCTCCCGCCAGTAGATTCCGGGCACGGAGGTGTTGGTGGGGCCATCCACCTCGTCCACCACGCGAGGCTGGTCGGGATTGCGGAGGTCCACCACCAAGACTCCTTTCGCGGTGCCCATAAGGCCATAGCGGGCGCCGTCCGGGGCCGTGTAGCCCCAACAGCCCGCTACCCCTTTTCGACTCACTTGGGAGGCCAAGCTGGCCCCGAAATTCCCCGCA
The DNA here is from genome assembly GCA_025350765.1 of Holophagaceae bacterium. Classification (GTDB taxonomy): domain Bacteria; phylum Acidobacteriota; class Holophagae; order Holophagales; family Holophagaceae; genus JANXPB01. Next base: position 19,762 of record JANXXC010000219.1, read on the forward strand.
GTGGATCCCGAAGAGCCGGCCGGGCCAGGATCGGAGCTTCCGCCGCCCCCGCCACAAGCGAGGGTGAGGAGAACCAAGAAAGGGGCGAGGGGGAGGATGCGCATCGGAATAACCTAGCCCAATTCGGGGAAATTCTTCCTGAAATTCCGTGACATCGCCAGCTTGGTTCCATCCTTTAGCACCACCACCACGTCCCCGTGAAACCAGGGCTGGAGCTTGTCTACGCAGCGGAGATTGACGATGCAGGAGCGATGGATGCGCACGAAAATCGTTGAATCCATCTGGGCTTCGAGGCTCGATAGGGTTTGCCGGACTAGGTGCTCCGACCCACCCGCATGAACTTTCACATAATTGTCCGCGGCTTCGAGGTGAGTGATGTCCATGACCGCCAGGAAGAACATGTGATGGGGCCCCTTGATAAGCAGGCGCTCCAAATATTTAGGCCCCTTGAGGCCTTCGATCAGCCCTTCCAGTTGCTGATGAAGGCTGCCCTGCTGCGCTTGCCGCATCCGGTCCCGCGCGTGTTGCAGGGCATCCTTGAAGCGCGCGGCGCTGAAGGGCTTCAGCAGGTAGTCCAGGGCGCGCACTTCGAAGGCCTGTACGGCGTGTTGGTCGAAGGCGGTGACGAAAATAGTGGGGGGCATCCGGGCCGCGCCGACGGTTTCGATGACGCCGAAGCCATCCAGCTCAGGCATCTGCACGTCCAAAAAAACCAGGTCCACGCCGCCCTTTTCCAGGGCCTCCACCGCTTCGATGCCATTGGCGCATTCACTCACGATGTGCACATCGGATTCCGGCAGCAGCAGGTCCCGCAGGCGTTTGCGGGCCAGGGCGCCATCGTCCACGATGAGAACCCTCATGAGGAACCCCGGCTCAAGGGCAAGGTGATGGAAGCCGAGGCGCCCCCGCTCTCCCGAAGCTTTAGCTCAAAGAGCCCATCGGCGCCGTAAAGGTGGTGCAACCGCTGCCGTACATTGGAGAGGCCGATGCGCTCGGTGAATCCCGGTTTCGGGCCATAGCCATCATCCAGGATTTCGATGCGCAGCGAAGGCCCGCGCGCCTCGGCTTGGACGCGGAGACGTCCCCCTTCTGCTTTGGGTGCGATGCCGTGGCGCAGCGCGTTTTCCACCAGCGGCTGGAGGATCAGCGTAGGCACCCGGGCATCCATCAATGCATCGGGCACGTCCACGAACACCTTCATGCGGTCGGCGTACTGGAGCCGTTCCAGCTCAAGGTATTGCGCGATGAAGTCCAGCTCCTCCCGCAGCGTGGTTTCCGGTGTGGCCGCCCGCTCCAGGCTAAAGCGGAGCAGGGAGCCTAAGCGAGCCAGCATTTCATCGGCGATAGCAGGATCGGATGGAATCAACGCGGAAATGCCGTTCAGCGCGTTGAATAGGAAATGCGGATGCAGCTGCATCTTCAGGGACTGAAGCTGGGCCTGGGCCAGCATGGTCTCCAGCTGGGAGGTCTGCAGCTCCCGCTGCTTGGCGCGGCGCGCGGATTCCCAGGCCAGCGCTGCGCCGACGATGCAGGCATAGGTGACGAGATTGCCGTGAAAGTTCAGGCGGAAGGTATAGGCCAGTAGTGCCGTCAGAGAACGGCCATCGGGCTCGATCCAGAGATGCCGCAGAAAGCTGGTGAGGGCCAATTGGGCCGTGGCGATGACCAAGCCCGAGGCCAGGTGCAGACCCAAGGCCAGCGGCCATTTCCGCCAAGGCACGCGCTCCACCAGCCAGAGCACCGCGGGCGTGAAGAGGGCCCAGCCATAGTAGTGATTCAGATTGACTGCGAGCGCATGGCCCCAGCCGATGCTCCGCTGGAACAGGGCCGGGTACATGGTGTGTTCCTGGGCCGCGAAGAAGAGACCGATAAGGGTCCAAATCCCCGCGACCGCGAACACTCTTTTGATGCGCATCGACATGATGCGGAAAGCCTAGCAGCGATGGTGGGCGGAAGTTATTTCCCGCGCTGTCCCGGTCGGCTGTGATGGGCGCCATCGTGACGGGCTGGGGCACCAGGACGCCCGGCGGGCCTAGCTCCACCGGGTCTGCCGCCGGATCTTCCGCCACCGCCGCCCGCGCCGGTGCGGCGCCCGGTTTCGATGGGCTCGGCGCGGATGTTGGGATCCGGCGCGAAGCCGGGGACCACGATCTTTTCGATGTCCCGCTTCAGGAGCTTTTCGATGTCCCGGAGGAGCCGCGATTCATCCACGCAGACCAGGCTCAGGGCTTCGCCTTCGGAACCGGCGCGGCCGGTGCGGCCGATGCGGTGGATGTAATCCTCGGGCACCTGGGGCAGCTCGTAGTTCACGACGTGGGGCAGCTGGTCGATGTCGAGGCCGCGGGCCGCGATGTCGGTGGCCACCAGCACGCGCACCTTGCCGCCCTTGAAGTCCTGAAGCGCCTTGATGCGCTGGGGCTGGCTCTTGTTGCCATGGATGGCGGCGGAGGTGATGCCATCTTTCTCTAGTTGGTCGCTCAGGCGGTTGGCGCCGTGCTTGGTGCGGGTGAAGACCAGCACCTGTTCCAAGCGGCCTTCGCGGATGATGTCGCTGAGCAGTTCGCGTTTGCGCTCGCGGTCCACGGGATGCACGATCTGCTTCACCAATTCGATGGCGGAATTCCGCGGGGCCACATCAACGCTGACGGGATCCTTCAGAAAGCCGGAGGCCAAACCGCGGATCTCGTCGCTGAAGGTGGCGCTGAAGAGCAGGTTCTGGCGCTTGGCGGGCAGCAGGGCGATGATCTTCTTGATGTCCCGGATGAAGCCCATGTCCAACATGCGGTCTGCTTCGTCGAGCACCAGGATCTCCACCTGGCGCAGGTTCACGGTGCCCTGTCCCTGGTGGTCCAGCAGGCGGCCCGGGGTGGCCACTAGGATGTCGATGCCCCCCTGGAGGGCCTTGATTTGGGGATTGATGTTCACGCCACCGAACACGGTGGTGGAGCGCAGCGGCAAGTGCTTGCCATAGGTGCGGACGCTCTCTTCCACCTGCATGGCCAGCTCGCGGGTCGGGGTCAAGATAAGCACCCGGACGGGGTGGCGGGCGGGGCTGGTGCTGCTGGAGAGCTCGGATTTCAGCAGTTGTAGGATCGGCAGCACGAAGCCGGCGGTCTTGCCGGTGCCGGTCTGGGCAGCGCCAAAAAGATCGCGTCCGGACAGCACCACGGGAATGGCTTTGGCCTGGATGGGGGTCGGGGTCTCATAACCCTGGTCCTTGACGGCGCGCAGCAGCTCGGCATCTAAGCCGAGGGTATCGAAGGAAGACATGAATAGCTCCTGGAAGGCCCGCCAGCGCTTGTTCCGCGCGGGCCCGGTCAGGGCTTGAAGTAGGGATTCGGGTTGAGAAAG
>JANXXC010000226.1 GCA_025350765.1 Holophagaceae bacterium
TCGGGACGCTTGATGCCGTAATCCACCATAAATGCGTGCTCCCAGCTGTCCAGCACACACAGTAAATCCTGCTCGATGGGCAGGCCCAGGTGGTGCTCGGCGATGAAGTAGGTGTGCAGCTTACCGTCGCGGCGATTGCGGGTGAGCAGGGCCCAACCGGGACCGCTCATGGCGCAAGCCTTGAGATCCGCGGTGACCTTGTCTTTGCCACCAAAGGCGTCCAATGCGGCCTGCAGCCCCGCGCTGATGGTGTCATCGGCGCCGAGGTTCTCGAAGTACAGCTCGTGCAGAAAAGAACCGTTGAAGGCGACTGCCTCGCGACGCTTCAGTTCCGTGTACTCGTTGAAGGAGTAGTTGGGCTTAGTGTTGTCGGCGCTGGCGAGCTTTTCTTCAATCTCGTTGAGCTTGGTGATGTAGCCCTTGTACAGCGTGAAATGCTGATCCAGCTGCGCGTCCGAAAGGCCCTTCACGGCGCCCCCCTTGAGGTGGTCATAGGATTTGGCGGTATAGGCCATGGTCAATCTCCTTAGGTAGCGTCCGCTCGAGACCGGCGAATCACGAATCAGTAGTTTACCGAATCATCGGGGCTTCGGTGAGCCGCCCCGTGGATCCTCGCTTCGGCGCAACAATCAGTGGAACTTCACTTAAGTTTCCACTGAATGGGGATGTCAAGCATGAGGCTGAGCATCAGGGGTTCCCTCCAAACATGGCGGCAACGGCCTCGATCTCCGCCTGGGGCAGGCCCAGGACCTGGGCGATGCCTAGGCCATACTCCTTGTCCGCGCGGTAGAAATTGTTGATGGCGCGCAGCTGGATCATGCGGGGCGTGGGGCGCATGTGGTTGGCGATGTTCGTGACCAAGCGCTGTCGTTCGTCGGCCTTCATGAGCCGATAGAGCAGGCCTGCCTGTTCGAAGTCGTCGGCGCGGGGGTACTCGCTGCGGGTGGTGGCGCCGTGCAGGGGGGCGGGGACTTCCGTATGTTCAGGAGCCTCCACCAAGCCGCCATGGCTGTTGGGGAAGTAGTTGGGGGTGGCGCCGCCATTGCCGTTCACCACCATGGCGCCATCCCGCTGCTGGTTCTGGGCGGTGGTGGCATAGGGGCAGTTCACGGGGATCTGGGCGTAGTTGGGGCCTAGGCGGTGGCGCTGGGTATCGGGATAGGAGAAGAGGCGCCCCTGCAGCAGCTTGTCCGGAGAGGCCTCGATGCCGGGGACAAAACTGGAGGGGCTGAAGGCCGCCTGCTCGATCTCCGCGAAATAATTTTCCGGGTTCTGGTTCAGCACGAAGCGACCCAAGGGGATGCGCGGATAGTCCTTGAAGAGCCACACCTTTGTGACGTCGAAGGGGTCGTACCGGTAGGTCTCTGCATCCTCCAAGGGCATGATCTGCACCGACACCTCCCAGGCCGCCTCGCCGCCCTTGGCAAGGTGCTCGAAAAGATCCCGCGTGGCGTGATCGGGATCGTGAGCGCAGACCTCCGTGGCCTCTTCAGCGGTGAGATTCTTGATACCGGCTTCGGTCCTAAAGTGGTATTTCACCCACTCGGCCTTGCCTTCGGCGTTCACCCACTTGAAGGTGTGGCTGCCAAAGCCGTGCATGTGCCGGAAGCTGGCCGGAATGCCGCGATCCGAGAAGAGCACCGTGAGCTGGTGGGTCGTTTCGGGCGAAAGGCCATTGAAATCCCAGAAGGCACTGGCGTCTTTCAGGTTCGTCTGCGGGTTGCGCTTGTGGGTATGCACCATGTCCGGAAACTTGAAGGCGTCCCGGATGAAAAAGACCGGAGTGTTGTTGCCGACCAAGTCGTAGTTCCCTTCTTCGGTATAGAACTTCAAGGCGAATCCCCGGGGATCTCGCTCGGCATCGGCGCTGCCACGCTCGCCACCCACGGTGGAAAAGCGTGCCAGCACCTTGGTCCTTCGGCCAATCTGCCCAAGAAATTGGGCCTTCGTGTGCTTGCTGAGATCGTGGGTGACTTCGAAGAAGCCGAAGGCGCCCGCGCCCTTGGCGTGCACCACGCGCTCAGGGATGCGCTCCCGGTCGAAATGCGCGAGCTTCTCGATGAGATGGTGGTCCTGGATCAGCACGGGGCCGCGGTCGCCCGCGGTGAGGCTGTGCTGGTTGTCCGGCACCGGCTCGCCAAAATTGGAGGTGAGGGACTTGGTGCTGAGGGGGGTTGAATTGTCCATGTCGGGATCCTTGAGAAAAGTTGAAATGGGCATGCAGAACGGCCGTGACGACGGAGGCGCTCCTTAAGGGCCAAGGTGCGGATCGGCCTCAGTTTTCGAGAAGGCTCCGCAGCATCCAGGCGTTCTTCTCATGGATGTCCATCCGCGCACTGAGCAGGTCCGTGGTGGGCTGGTCCCCGGCCTTGTCAGTGAGGGGCAGCAATTCGCGCGCGGTGGTGGCCACGGCTTCGTGGCCCTTGACCAGGATGCGGATCATCTCCTCGGCCTTGGGTGGTACCTGCGGCACGTCGTTCAACTTGGTGAGCTGGGCGAAGGACGCGTAGGATCCCGGCGCGGCAAATCCCAGCGCGCGGATGCGCTCGGCCACTGGGTCCACCGCGTTCCACAACTCGGTGTATTGCGCCATGAACATCAGGTGCAGGGTGTTGAACATCGGCCCGGTCACGTTCCAATGAAAATTGTGCGTAGTCAGGTAGAGCGTGTAGGTGTCAGCCAGCAGATGCGCCAGGCCTTGGGCGATGGAGCCGCGGTCTTTTTCAGAAATGCCTATCTGGACATTGCTCGAAGTGGCGTGCAGACGCGGCGAGGCGGTTGAAGATTGGGCTTTGCTCATTGGGAATGATCCTCAGGAAGGCCAGGAGGACCAGGAAGCGGGTGCGGTCCAGCGGCCCCGGGCCTCGGCGTGATTGCAGACGAGGGCGGCGATGCCTAGGCCGTCCGGAATGGAGTATCGCAGCGCGAGGACCGCGGGCAAGCGGTCTTTGGCCTTCGCGGCGCCACGATCCACTTTCGGGGCCAACAGGGTGCCATCCGACAACTCCAGGAATAGCTGCTCTGGGAAACCAGAGAGGGCCGCCAATTGCTGTTCGCGAAAGGTTTCTGGGAATCCCAGCAGCACTGTAGCCACAAGGCTCCAGCCCTCCACCTCACGGCGGGGCGAGAGTAATTCGAAGGAGGCTCGGACTTCAGCCTCTTCCTCTGGGGAAATGGAATCCAGCGTCTTGCCCTCGGCCCAGAGGGTTTCCACCACCTGATCCTCGACGCTTTCACGGGTTTCCGGCTGGAAAACGATGCCTTCGGACAGCTCTAATCGTTGCGCCCAGTGACGGTCCAGCAGGGGTTTACGGGCTAGGTAGCGGGCCTGTTCCGTGGCGAAATCGAACGCCACGATCATAGGGCTACCGCGGCTTTTTCGAGGCTGGACTGTTCGAGTTTCGCCAGTGCTTCCTGAAAGCGGCCCGCGTGGAAGCGCTCCACCTTGGCCAGGGTCTCGAACCAGGCGGCGATCTCCGTGTAGCCCTCTTCCCGGGCGGTGCGAGCGAAATCCGGGTACATGTCCGTGTACTCGTAGGTCTCACCGGCCACGGCGGATTTGAGGTTCGTGATGGAATCGCCCAGCTTCATGCCCGTGGCTGGGTCCCCGGCCAATTCCGCGAGGAACATCAGGTGCTTGAGGGCGTGGCCGGTTTCACCATCGGCGCTGTGCCTGAAAAGATCGGCGACTTCCCGGAGCTCTTCCTTCTCCGCGACGGCAGCCATCCAGGTGTAGCGGCGGTTGGCCTGGCTCTCGCCTGCGAAAGCGGCTTTCAAATTCTCGTGGGTCTTGGATGCGGGAAAGCTCATGGGGATTCCTTTTGGTTGTGGACCGCGGTATCGGTTGGTGGGCAAGTGCCAGCGCCGTGCCAATGTCCGAAACCCATTGAACCTGGGCTTTCCAGGAGCCAGATCCATCTTCGTTCGCAGAAATTCCCGGAATGTCGTTGTATTGACTCACGAAATACCGAGAATGATTCTGTGAGGTTCCCATGCCCCTGCCGAAACCCAAGGATCCCCTGGAAGCCGCCCTTACCGGCGCCCGGATCGTCGAGGAGGTCGGCGACCTGCTCACCCTCGGCGACAACCCTGAAGCCTTAGTCCAGCGGGCCTTTCAGCGATTGGGGCAGTTGGTCCCCTTCGATCTGGCAACGGTGCTGCTTCGAGAGAAGGACCACTTGGAAGTCCGCTACGCCCTGGGCCCCCTGGTGACACCCAACCTCGTGGGGTCGCGCATCGCCATCCACGGAAATTCCAGGTTGGTGGCGGCTCTGAAAAGCCGCCATGCCAAGAGCTTCGAAGAGGAGGACGCAGGCGAGGACACTTTCCACGGCATTCTGGAATTCCCCGACAGCCACAGCTGTCTGGTGGCGCCTCTGCGCGCCAGTGGCGAGGTGTTCGGCCTTATGACCCTGGATGCGCTCGTGTGCCACCAGTACCCCGAAAGCGTGGAGCGCCATGTTTCCACCTTCGCCAGCCTGCTGGCGCTGGCCTTGAAGCAGGCGGAGCATCTCAAGCTCTTGGCGGAGCGGGAACAGCGCTTGGCTGAAGAGGTCACCTTTTTCCGCGCAGAGGCCCTTCGGGAGGTCATGACCGAGCCCCTCCGCGCCGATAGCCCGGCCATGCGGATCGTGGTGGAACAGCTTCGCCAGGTGGCCCCCACACACACGACCGTACTCTTGTCCGGGGAGACCGGAACGGGCAAGGAAAAGGTCGCTCAGACCCTCCACCACCTCTCGCCCCGTCGAGATCGTCCCTTCATCAAAGTGAACTGTGGCGCCCTGCCCGGCGGCCTCATCGAAAGTGAGCTTTTCGGTCACGTGAGAGGCGCCTTCACCGGCGCGAACACCTCGCGCAAGGGCCGTTTCGAACTGGCGGACGGGGGCACTCTGTTTTTGGATGAGATCGGCGAGCTGCCTCTGGAACTCCAGCCGCGCCTGTTGCGGGTCCTCCAGGAAAAAGAAATCGATCCCGTGGGCTCAGAGAAGCCACGCAAGGTGGACGTAAGACTCATCGCGGCCTCCAACCGCGACCTAGTGGAAATGGTGGGTCGCGGTGCTTTCCGCGAGGATCTTTTCTACCGATTGAATGTCTTTCCAATCCATTTACCGCCTCTGCGCAAGCGGCTGCAGGACATCCGTGCGCTCGCGGAAGGCTTTCTGGACCGCTTCGGCAAAGAGAATCGGCGCCCAGCGCCGCGCCTCACCAAAGAGGCCCTGAAGCTGCTGGAGCGCTACGCTTGGCCCGGCAATGTGCGGGAGCTTTTCAACGTGCTGGAGCGCTCTGCCATTCTCACGGCGGGCCGTGACCTGAAACTGGAAGCGGCCCTCCCTGATGCCCGTCCCGCCAAAGCTCCGCAAAGTTGGGAGGAGCAAGAGCGACGCTATTTCGAAAACCTGCTGCGGGGCACCAATGGCAAGATCACCGGTGATGGAGGGGCCGCCACCCTCGCGGGATTGGCGCCCAGCACCCTCATCTCAAGGCTTGAAAAACTGGGAATGAGCCCCGTGGAATTTCGCCGCTGATTATTTTGATCCCGCGGCTCAAGCGAACGAGCGGGGGGCGAGATCCTTTTCCAGCTTTTCAAGACGCAGATTCGCAACCCTAGGCACGCTGGCGCCACTCTCCGCCGGGAAGGGTATGAATTGACCGGTCCGTCGATATCCACGGCGTTCGTAAAAGGCGATGAGCTCGTGGCGGAGCGTGATGACGGTCATGGTCATTTTCGATATGCCCCAGGCCTGCCGCGCGCTGGTCTCCGCGGCCTGGAGAAACTGTTTGCCGATGCCCGCGCCCTGCAGGCCAGGGTTGACCACGAACATGCCCAGGTAAGCGGTCTCTTCGTCCACTTTCTTCAGATGAACGGATCCCACGATTTCATCATCCCGCAGACAGAGCAGGATCATTGAATCATCGGCCTCGATGAGGGCCCTCACGTCCGATTCATCCGTCCGTTGCCCTTCCAGAAGGTCAGCCTCGGTGGTCCATCCGGCCCGGCTCGAATCGCCGCGATAGGCCGAATTCACTAGGTTTGAGATAGCCTCTGCAGCCTCTCCACCCGCCCGGCGAAAGGACAAAAGCGGCTCATCGGGAAGGGGGGCTTGGGTCATGGTTGGGTGCGCCTGAAATGGAAGGAGAAGGGCTTGAGTATCCGAATCATTCTTTGCTTTCCGGATCTTTCGGTACAGCGAATCGCTCCGCCCGCGTGTGGAAATCGTCCCGCCACACGGTCCGTTCCCGAGTGGGGCTTTCCTGGCCCTCTTTGACCTGGGATCTGCGGATACGCCAGATCGCCCACAGGATGAGGGCCAGAAGCGGCTCCGGATACTCCATGAGAAGACGCCATGGTGTCAGCCGGAACTGATCGGGGCGAGGCCCCTTGGCGAAATAATTGTCGAGGATCCAGACTTCCATATCGGCCTCGAGGTCTGCGCATTCTTCCTTGGCCATGCGCAGCACCCGTTCCCGCTTCCCCTCTGTCGCCAGGATATTTCCGGTGAGTTTTCCGGCTTGGTCCCGCTCCACCTGCGTGACCGTCACCTCGGCGATTCTCGGCAATTGCCAGTTCCCAAAAGGGGAGAAGAGGGTCAGCAAGCCCTGCACCAGGAGCACCCAGGCGATCAAGCCCGCCAGAATCCAAAGCCCCAAAAGGGCAGTCCAACGCAGAGCAGAGCGGGAAATGGCCATGCGCGAGTATCCCAGGTTGCCGCGATGCGCGCCCGGCCCCAGTGTTCTCCGCGCCGGGCCTGAATCATTTTCGGAATCGCTCTAGGCGGCCTTCTTGAGCTTTTTGGTGGCCGCAGGCTTTGCGGGAGCTGGCTTCGCCATGTCCTTTTCGTGGAAGAAACCCACCAACTGGAGGTTCAGTTCCACGGTGTCCTTCAGACCAATCTTGGCGGCGACGCTGTCGGAGCCCACACCCCAATCGTTGCGGTTGATCTTGAGGCTGCCCTCATAGCTCCAGGTGTTATTGCCCGCGCCATTCTTTCCGGTGGTGAGTTCGAAAGGAATGGTCACGTCCTTCTTCACACCATGCATGTCCAGGCTGCCCTGCACCATCACCTGACCGCCCTGTTTCCAGACTTTGGAGGAGGTGAAGACGATCTTGGGATATTTGGCGGCGTCGAAGAAATCCGGGGTCTTCAGGTGCCCATCACGACTCTTGTTCCCAGTGTCGATGGAGGCCACGTCGATCTCCAATTTCACTTTCGCGTGGTCCAGCGTGTCGGGATCGCCGCTAATGTCCGTGGTGTATTTCCCGAACGAGCCTTCAACCTTGAAGAGCGTCTTGGCGGTGAATCCGATGCGCGAGTGGATGGTGTCCGGCGTGAGGACTTTGTCTGCGGCGAAGGCCGGGACCATCAGCATCAGAGCGGCAAGGGTAAGCAGAACACGGCGCATGGGGCCTCCTTCGGTTAGGGAATGGGATGGCCCTAGCCTGCGCTCCGTGACGGAAAATTCAAGGATATAACTCGGAAGCAGGCACTTTCTGGGAGCGGCGATGTTCCATGAAGTCGTTCAGGATCACCGCGGCGGCGGCGGCATCCAGCTTGGCCTTGCGATCTTTTTGTTTCACGCCGCGTTGGGCCAAGAGGCGATCTGCTTCCAGGGATGATAGGTGCTCATCACCGAAACGCAGGGGCAGGTTCGTGAGGGAGGCCAGGGCCTCGCCAAAGGTCCGTGCCAAGGGTGCGGTCTCGCTTTCCGCACCGTCCTTGTGCCGGGGAAGGCCCACAAGCAGGGCCTGGACGCCTTCGAACTTCGCGAGCTTCGCCAATTTAATCAAGGTAGCTTCGCCTTCCTGGGGCCAGACCTCGAAGGGCGAAGCGATGATCTCCAATTCGTCCGAAAATGCGATGCCGATTTTCTTGGTGCCGTGGTCCAAAGCCATCCATCTCACCCTTCGACCGTAGCATAGCGAAAGGAGAATAGGACGGAATCGCAAAGCCATTGCCGCCCCGTCGCTGGCAACGCTTCGCGTGCGAGGGACTAAGGCCCGAGTCAAGCTGCGATGATAGCGACGTGGATGTTCCGCCCCTCTATTTCCAGACGTCTCTGGGGCTTTGCGCCCTGGGCTGGGGTACGAAGGGGGTCACTTTCTTCCGCTTCCTTGGCGAAGGTAGGCTGCCCAAAGATGAGGCCAAGCTAGCTCCCATCTGGGTGCTAGAGGCCGCCCACGCCATCACCCGATATTTGGCGGGAGACCTGCATGATTTGAAGCACATCCCGCTGGATCCCTCAGTCCTCACGCCTTTTCAACGGAAGGTGGCAGAGGCGCTGCATTCCACGCACCCCGGTCAGACGCTGACCTATGGTGAGCTGGCGCTGATGGCGGGCTCAGCGGGCGCCGCGCGGGCGGTGGGCCGCGCGGTGAAGGCCAATCCCATCCTGTTGCTCATTCCCTGCCATCGCGTGGTGGCGGGGAAGGGCCCCGGCGGTTGGAGCGCCTTCGGGTCGCTGGAGATCAAGGCGCGCTTATTGGAGCTGGAAAAAGCTCATACTTGAACGGATGACGCGCGCCCTCCCCGATGAGCTGCTGAAGCTCCCCCACCGCACCGACGTGCCCTTCTCCAAGCTCACGACTTTGGGCGTGGGCGGCAATTGCCGCTGGCTGTTTGAACCGACGACCGAAGAAGAGGCGCAGATTTTCGTGCGCGCCTGTGTTCGAGAGGACCTGCCCTATCGCGTGCTTGGGGGCGGCTCGAACCTCGTCATCTTGGGAGACATTGAAATCCCGGTGCTGCGCCTGCGCTTTCCCGCCGAGCTCCAGCGTGAAGGCCTGAAACTCAAGGCCCCCGCCAGTTTCGGCCACATCCGCATGGCCCAAGGCGCCGCCAGCGAAGGCCTCGGCGGCATGGAATACGCCAGCGGAATCCCCGGCACCACCGGCGGCGCGCTGCGCATGAATGCGGGCGCTTATGGCACCGAGCTGGTGGACATTCTGGACACCTTTCGATTCCTGAACCTTGACGGCGAGATCGTGGAGAAGCGCCCAGATCCCGGGGAGTTCAAGTACCGCTGGAGCTTCCTCACGGCTGGATATGTCGGGCTTTCTTTCACCGTGAAATTGGCCGAAGGTCACCGCGAAACCATCGCGGCGAAGGTGGCGGAAAACATGGGTAAGCGCGGTAGCAGCCAGCCTTTGTCGAAGCGCAACGCCGGCTGCATCTTCAAGAATCCGCCGGGCCAAAGCGCAGGTCGGCTCATTGATCAATGCGGACTCAAAGGGTTCCGCGTGGGCGACGCGGAGGTCAGCCCTGAACACGCGAATTTTCTCATCAACCATGGCCATGCCACGGCGCTTGAATTCGCGGAATTGATGAACACCGTGCGCGCCAAGGTTAGTGATGTTTTTGGTATTGAGTTGGAACCGGAAGTAGAGATATGGCCCTAACGGGCCGCATTGTTTGGCTTGGCCAGGACTAAACAAGCCCTCGAGGAAACCCTCGGGGGCTTGCATAGTTAGGGTCGGAATCAGTAACGCGATACGACGTCTACCAGGGTATACACCCCACCAGGGGCAACATAAGTAGCCCGGGAGAACGATCTCGTACGCGATGACGAAAGCGTCAGAGTGGTGCCATCCGTCAGGTAGATCGAGGTGGGAGTGATCGTAATCGCGCCGGTGCCCGAGTAAGAATTGACGACCACACCGCCGCTCAAAAACTCCCAGACATAAGCACCGGTCGTGCTGTTGATCTTGAGCCGAGAGCCTCCGGAGTAATCTGTGAAGATCATGTTGTAATTCGAGAACAGGATGGCCCGCCCGGCTGCCAAAGTAGGCGTGTTGTAGGAATATTGGGAGCTGTTGATGCCATCGCCCAGGTTCAGACCGACAGTGGCCGAGGCACCGGCATTAATCGTGGCGTCTGACCAGAACCCCGGTTTACGGTATTGGAACAGAATGTTCGTGGAGTTTTCATACATGATCACCTGGAAATCCAAATGGACCGCAGGAGCTGGAGTAGCATCATCCCAATCAATATGCGGGACATCGAACCATTGGACGATGACGCGGCGGTTTGGTGACGTGCCTTTCACTTGGTAATAGATTCTGGCGGCATTATTCGTTGTGAGATATAGATCGTCCCAGAAAGGCGCGATGCGCTGGGTACCATCATTTCTCGGAAAAATCTTGTTACTATACCTAGAATCGCTATTAAAGTTAATATTTCCGTTGGTACTGACGTCCATGGTGTTGTGTTGGATACCGTAGAAGAAAATGGGGAAGGGGAGTGGAACGGTTTGATACTCGTCATCCTGGCCGGTAAGGTCGGTCAGTTCGGTGCCAGTGGAGGAAATGTCGTCGTAGGCGTAAACGGGGCCACCGGGTTGGGTGTTGTCCAACATGCCGTAGGGGCTTACCGCAACCACAGGGGCCACAATTAGGGCGGGGTTCGTCTTGATGGTGCTGGTGAAGGGGGCGAAAGCCCGGCCCTGCTGGTCTCGGACGCTAACCGCCAGGCTAAAGGTGTAGGTTTGGTCCGCACCGAGATCTCCAATCGGTGTGAAGGTGGCCTTCTTCCCGTGTTGAGATACAGTTCCGTCGACAACCCTCCCCTCGCCATCCTTGACGATGAAGGAACCGGGGCCAAAACTCGACGGATCCACCGCCGTTGAGAACTTGACTGACAGATCCGTCTGTCCAGCCGGGGTAAAGCTGCCATCCGCGGGCTCGGCTACCAACACTCGCGCTGGGGGCGAGTTCTCGAGCTTCTGTGCCGTATCCTTTGGGCTGTTGCCTCCGCATCCAAGGAAGGCAAGAATTGCCAAGATTGGTGGAAGTGCTATCACTGTTTTTTTCATGTGGGACCTCCGGAGTGGTCAATGTAAATCAAAAAAACGGAAAGCAAGTATGATTTTTCCCTGACATTTAAATATCGCGAATTCCATTTAATGGCAGAATCCCAACCTGCGTTTTGTTTGGGTCGAAACAACAATTAAGCCCCCGGGGACTCCCGGGGGCTTGCATGGTTAGGGTCGGAATCAGTAACGCGATACGACGTCTACCAGGGTATACACGCCATCAGGCGCAACGTAGGTAGCCCGGGAGAACGATCTCGTACGCGATGACGAAAGCGTCAGGGTGGTGCCATCCGTCAGGTAGATCGAGGTGGGAGTGATCGTGACCGCGCCGGTGCCCGAGTAGGAATTGACCAACACACCTCCGCTCAAAAACTCCCAAACATAATTGCCATTCGAGCTATTGATCTTGAGGCGGGATCCACCGGCAAAATCGGTGAACACCATGTCGTATTGGGAAAACGTATAGGTGAAAGAAAATTGCGTCGAAGCCCCAGCCGCCATGTCTCCCAGGTTGTAGACCAGCGAAGTCGCATTGTCCTCATAAATCTTGGCATTGGGGTTTGGGGCCTGATTGTCATTCCAGAACTGTATCGGATCGCGATTGCTGAACCCGCCGCGGTGGACCCGGGCGCGGTTGTCCTTGGTGCCCAGGCCCATCAGGATGTCGCTCCGCTCAGGTCCAACCCCACCCCCGCCATCGGGGTAGGAATAGACCCAGGCTTGATCGGCATTGCCGGCATAGCCGGGCTGCTGGGTAATGTAGTTCCATGTGTCGTAATCAAAGCCGATGTCTTTCCCTTGATCTGGATCGCCATTCTCCAAAAACCAGACCCCCTGTACGGGAAGTCCAGTGTTGTTGGTCAGGACCATGTCAACCTTGATGGAAAAATCATTGGGTTTGAGGCTCACGGTCCGCTGCACGGACAGGCCATTGATGGATCCGGTCCACACCGCCGACAGCAGATTGGGCGTTGAGGTGTCGACGAGGCTGAGGGGGGTGATGTCATTTTTGGGATTGTTTCCGTTATTGGTATACCGGGCTGGGCCAAACTGAATGGTGAACCCCTGCTCCGGGGAGCCCGGCAGGAAAAAGTCCCCAGATTGGGGAGGCGTTCCCACATCCCAGCCATTCTGGTCATAGTCCGTGACGATGCTCATTTTGCGCCCGCTCCGCATGGGGTGGTAGCCCGTAGGGGCAGGGGCCGTGGTACCGAAGTAACCGTTGAGGCTGATGCCCATTTCCACGTAGCGGCCCTGAAGGAACATGTCATTGATGACAGGCCCTATGATCGCGGGCAGGGGATCTGGTCCTTCTGTTGGGGGGGGGCTGGCAACCAGAAAGGCGCTGGCGAAGGACGCGAAAGCATGGCCCTGCATATCCCGGACGCCACCGCCAAAACCGAAAGTGTAGGTCTGCCCTGCATCCAGGGCTTCGTCCGGCGTGAACCGGGCAGTCAAACCCTTCGATGTCGCGGTTCCCTTGACTGGTCTCCCATTTCCATCCTTCAGGATGAATGAGGCGGGGCCGAAGGATAATGAATCCACCGGAGCTGAAAGCTTAAGGGACACCTTTGTCTGTTCAGCTACGGCGCGGTCGCCATCCACAGGTTCGATTGCCAGAACTCGCGCTGGGGGAGCGCTGTCAGGTTTCTGAGCCGTATCCTTTGGACTGTTTCCGCCACACCCAAACAAGGCAAGAATTGCCAAGATTGGTGGAAGCGCTATTGCTGATTTTTTCATGTGGGACCTCCGGGATGGTCAACTGTAAATCAGAAACATGGCAGGAAAAGAAATATATTTTTTCCTACCGCTTGAGGACCACGATTCCGCCTTCGACAGCCGTCTCCCAAGGCGCAAGCGTGTAGCCCCTGGAGCCGCAAGCGAGGTTCTGGCCATAATGGCGCACACTCCAGGAGACCCACCATGAAAGCTCGCGCCCTTGCCTGGCTCATCCTTCCGATCATGATCGCTGCGCCCAGCCGCGCCCAGGACGCGCCACCGCCGCCCATTCCCTACTTGTCCATGCTGCCGAACTACGAGGACATCGTCCAGAACGACAAGGAATTCGACGCTTTCGAATTCTGGAACGGCAAGGCCAAGGTCTCGGTGGAAGGCAAACTCTGGGACCGGCTCTACCACATCAAGGAGGGCGTCACGCGCGCCAGCGTCCTGCAGATCAAACGGAACTACAGCAACGCCGTGAAAGCCATGGGCGGCAGCGTCGTCTTCGATGGCCTCTATGAAGGGGGGAGCCCCGTCCTCGTGCTAAAGGCCTCCAAGGCTGGCAAGGAAATCTGGATCCAGATCAACCCTGAAGGCGAGGGCTATGAATATCACCTTTACATGATCGAGAAGGAGGCCATGGCCCAGGACATCACCGCTTCGGGGCTTATGAAGGCCCTGGAATCCGAAGGCCGCGTGGCCTTGGACGTGCGTTTCGCCACGAGCAAGGCCGACATCCTGCCGGAATCCAAATCGGTGCTGGATCAGATGATCGCGCTCATGAAGGAGAACCCAACTTTGAAGGTGAGCATCGAAGGCCACACGGATGGCGCGGGCAACGCCGCGGCCAACAAGAGTCTCAGCGAGAAGCGTGCGCAAAGCGTCGTGGCGGCGTTGAAGGCCGCGGGTGTCGGCGCTGAACGCATGGGCGCGGTGGGCTGGGGCAGCGAAAAGCCCGTGGCGGACAACAAGACTGAAGAGGGCCGCGCCAAGAATCGCCGGGTAGAGCTGGTGAAGCGATAGCCTGTATCCATGGCCTTCACCCATCGCACGCGCCCCCAACGCCCTTGGCTGCCCTTCGCTAAGGCGGGAATCGTACTGGTGCTGGTGGGCGGGCTCGCCTTGGGCATCCTGGAAGTGGCCCAGCGTTATTTCGGACTGCAGAAACTCACCATCGAGCAGGTGAGCATCAGCGGCTGCCGCGGCGACCGGCAGGCCATGATCCAGCGCATCGCCGAGCCGTTGACCCTTGGCAAGCCGCTCTTCTGGTTCGACGCTGAGAAATTGCGCGCTAAGGTCGAGAGCCAACGCTGGGTGAAGGGACTGCTCATCCGCCGGGATCCCCCGGATCGCTTGAGTCTGGTCATTGAGGAGCGCAAGCCCTTATTATGGTTAGTGAAGCCCTCAGGCGTCTTCCTTCTCTCGGACGATGGCGTGGTCCTGGACCGGATCAATGAAGCGAATCTGTTCCCGATCCCCGTCGTGTCCGACCCCGCCAGCCAGACGGATGAAATTCTTGTGAAGCTCATCCGGGCCGCGGCGAAACTACGGGATAAGCAGGCGGGCTTTTATGGACGGCTCGCGGAATTGCGCTGGGAGGAGCGCGGGCCCGTGGCCTATATCGAGGGCCTTTCAGCGCCCCTTTATCTATCCAAAATCGACATCCAGAAAAATATTCCCAATTTTCAGGGACTCTTTTTGGACCAATTGGCTAAAAGTCCCAACCTTTCGAAACTCCGCTATATCGACCTGAGATGGGATGACGAGATTGCCGTAGGGGAGCCCAAGGACACCTCACCTCCCGCCCAGAAAGCGCTGCCACCCGGCCAGTGATTTTAGGGGCCATTACGGAATATCCTTTGCCTCAATCGCGATTCCGTTACGGCCCCTAATGTCGGCTAACGTGAGCGAAGAGCAAGGTTGTTTTGTTACGACGGCTTAGTCGCTCAAGGGGCGGCGATTTTTTTCGGGCGAGGCCCCTCCCATCCGGCCAGATCGCGGCTATGCTTGGGTAACACAAGGGACAGTGCATGGTTCAACCTGCGGTACTTCTCGGACTCGATCTAGGTGCAAGCAAAGTCGTCTCGGTGATCGGAGTCCTAGAGGAGAACGGCGCCCTTCAAATCACGGGGGCGGCGCAAGCCAACGCCGAGGGCGGCATCCGCATGGGTGAGATCAACGACATGGAGCTCACCACCCGGGCCATCAACCGGGCCGTGGAGGAATCCATGCGCGCCGCGGGCCAGACCAAGCTCGACGGCCTGCGGGTTTCCGTGGATGGCATCCAGTTCAAGGGCGAAAACCTGCGCGATTCCATCACGATTTCGAGCATGGACAAAATCATCACCGTGGCGGACCGCGACCGGGTGCTAGAGCAGGCCGCCAACGGCTGCAAGCTGGCGAAGGAGGAAACCGTCCTCCACCGCATTCCGCAGATGTTCCACATCAAGGGCCAGCGCGATATCCGCAATCCCGTGAACATGGTGGGTGAAACGCTAGAAGCCGAAGTGCGCATCATCGTGGCGCCGGGCTCGGTGCTCGGCAATATCAGCCGCGCGCTGCAGCTATCGGGGCTCCAAGGCGCGGACCTCATGTACTCCCCGCTGGCTTCCGCTGAGGCCGTGCTGACGCGCGAGGACAGCGAGAACGGCGCGGTGGTGGTGGACATTGGCGATGAGCTCACCCATCTCGGCGTGTTCCTGCGCGGCGCGCTGTTCCACAGCGCCGTCATTCCCATCGGCGGGCGGCACTTCACGCGTGATCTCGAAATCACCAAGCATCTGGGCGGCATCAGCATCGCGGAGCGCATCAAGCGGGTCTATGGCACGGCATTGCCGTCGCAGGTTCCCCCCGAGGAGCACATCGAACTAGAGGACGAAGGCCGCCAGGTGCCCCGCCGCGAATTGGCGGAGGTGCTGCATGCCCGGGCCGTGGAACTGCTGAACATGGTACTGGCCGAGATCGGCCGCAGCGGCCTCATCCACGAGATCCACGGCGGCGTGCATCTGGTCGGGGGCGGCGCGCTGCTGCCCCACCTGCCCATCCTCGCCCAAAATATTCTCGGCCGGCCGAGAGTCGTGCTGGGCCGGGTCCATGGCCTGCAGGGCCTGCCCCAGGTGCTCTCGAATCCCCTCTACACCAACGCGCTGGGAGCGGTGAAAGCCCTGGCGAGGGATCTGCAAGACAGCGGCCCCAAGCGCGGCGGCGATGGCTTGCGCGGATTCTTCAAGAAGCTTTTTTGATGGAGAACACCCATGGCTGAAGTCCCCTTCCTGCCCACCCCTGAACACCTGCCCGGCGCCAACATCAAGGTGGTGGGCGTGGGCGGCGCGGGCTGCAACGCCATCAACCGCATGCTCCAGAGCGGCATCACCGGCGTGCAGTTCATCGCCATGAACACCGACCGCCAAAGCCTGGCCCAGAGCAAAGCCCACGTGCAGATGCCCCTGGGCCCCTCGAGTTCGCGCGGCGGCCTCGGCGCTGGCGGCAACCCTGATCGTGGCGCGGTGGCGGCGGAAGAAAGCCGCGAGGAAATATTGGCGGCGCTCGTGGGCGCGGACATGGTCTTCATCACCGCCGGCATGGGCGGCGGCACGGGCACCGGCGCGGCGCCCCTGATCGCGGCCTACGCCCGGGAACAGGGAGCTTTGACGGTTTCGGTGGTGCTCACGCCTTTCGCCTGGGAAGGCCCGCGCAAAGCGGAGAAGGCGCTCAATGGCCTCGCCAATCTGCGGGACACCTCGGACACGGTCATCGTCGTGTCCAACGAAAAACTCATGAGCGTTTGCGAGCGCGGCACCAAGATGACCGACGCCTATCAGATGGCCGACGGCGTGCTGATCCAGGGCGTGCGCGGCATCGCAGACCTCATCTTGCGGCCGGGCCTCGTCAACCTAGATTTCGCGGACGTGGAATCGGTGCTCAAAGACGGCGGCGAGGCTTTCATCGGCACGGGCATGGGGCGCGGCGAAGAAGCCGTCATGGACGCCCTCCGCAAGGCCCTGGACAGCCCCCTGCTGGACCGCGGCGCCGATGGCTACGCTACCAACGTCATCGTATCGGTGATGGCGCACCCGGATCAGGTGGGCTTCAGCGAATTCAGCACCGCCATGAATTATCTCCACGAGCGTTTCGAAGGCCGCGCGGAGATCAAGCCCGGCCAAGTGCTGGCGCCGGAGCTGGAGGACCGCGTCATCGTCACGGTGCTGGCCTCGGGCTTCGAGCACTCCGGCTCCGCCACCAGCCTCAGCCTCTACCAGCGCACCATCGCTCCAGTAATGGACTCCGCGCCCCACAACACGCCCAGCGGCCGCGTCTATGGCGAAGTTCCGCCGGATGCCAACCCCCATCACCTACCCGGCCATCAGCCCCCTTCCACCCCCACGCGGCTCATGCCCCAGGGCCCCACCCCCAGCGGCGAAATGGCCGGCCAGGCCGACGACCTCCACGTCCCCGCCATCATCCGCCTCAGCCAAGGGCGTCTGCCCATCGAGTAGGTTCGATTTTCGTCGAAATGAATCGTCTTATCCGGATTTCCGCCTAAAGACCAAAGCCCGCCGTCTGCATGGGCACCATAGGTCGGCAGCCGGGCCGCAGGCCCGCGCAAAATCCCTCGTACCTCACGCCTCGTACCTCACATTTCGCTCTTGTTTTTCGTTTTTTATTCGCCATACTTGATAGCCCTGGAGGCTTTCCGTGCTGGCGATGTGGGTTCCCGAACTGCCCTTCCAATTGGCCTGCGCGCGGGATGCGGCCTTGAAGGACCGGCCCCTGGCCTTCCTGAATCCCGAAAGCCCGCGCAGCCCGGTGCTCTGGTTCGCCAACCGCCGGGCCAAGGCGGAGGGACTGGCCCCAGGCGATCCGCTCGATCTGGCCCTGCGCCGCCTGCCCCAGCTGCGGGTGCTGGATCCCGAGCCCCAGACCTGGTGGGAGGCCCAGGCCTTTTTCGGGGATTTCCTGCAGCACTGGACGCCCCAGGGGATGCTGGGGCGCATGGGCGAAGCCCTGGTGGAACTGAGCGGCACCGGCCGTCTTTTCGGGCCGCCCCAGGACGCGGCGGCGCGCATCCAGCGGGAGCTGGATGAACGCGTGGGCTGGCAGAGCCACGGGGGCCTTTCCTTGAGTGCCACCGCCGCCCAAATGGCGGCGCGCTTGGAGCACCGCATCCAACAAGTGGCCGAGGGCGCCGAAGCCAGCTTCCTGGCGCCCCAACCCCTGGCCCGCCTGCCGGACCTAGCGCCGCGCATCCGCTCGCGCTTCCATCGCCTGGGCCTGCGTACCTTCCAGGATCTACAGCCCATGCCCCTGCCCATGCTCTGCGAGCTGATGCCCGAGCGCCAAGCGCCCAAGCTGCTGGCCCAAGTGCGGGGTGAGGACCGGCCCCACCTGCCGCTGCTCACGGAGCCCATCGGCTCCACGCGCACCCCCTGGCGCCTGGATCCGCCACGGCTGCCGGAAGAAGTGACGATGGCTTCCTGGTCCCTCCATCGCCTTTGGTCCGACGCCCGCAGCCCCCGCAAGCTGGCCCTGCGCTGGTGGGACGTGGACGGTGAACCCCACCACTGGAAGGCCGAGCCCGAACATCTGCTGCAGCCGCCCCTGGATCTGGCGCGCACCGTGGAACAGGCCTTCCGCCATGGGGCCACGCGCCGCCTGCTGGTGCGCCAGGTGGAACTACGCATCCATTGGGGCCTGGGCCGCCCCCGCGCCCTTTTCCAGGATCCCCGCAGCCAGAAGGTGGAGAGCCTGGAGCCCGCCCTGGCCCGCCTCCGCAAGCGCTACCCCGGCCATCCCGTGCGGGCGGGATGGGACCTTGCCGCGGAACATCTGGAGACCGTCTACGCCAAAAGCAGCTGAGGCTGGCCGCCCCTGAAAAACAAGATCACCACAGATGAATACGGATGCAGCGCGGAAGGAGGGTGAAGTGTGGACCAACACGATTTTTTAGCCGGGAAATGACCCACGAATGGCTCTCGCAGAAATAACGGATGAAGCAAGGACAGCCAATGATTCTTCTTTTTCTTAATCCCCGTTCATCCCCGGCAAAAACTTTTTTGGGCGGGGATACACGGGGATTTACGGGGATGAAAAGCAAAAATATGGAAATCAGAAACGTCATCCCAGCCATGGACGCATCACATGAACCCAGCTGAATGGAAAGGTAGGAAAGAATCCACGGCATCCGGGCGCACCGATCGCGATACACGGCAACGGAGATCACATCATGGCCATTGATGATCCTGTTTCCGAACGTATCATCGGCTGCGCCTTCAAGGTCCATGGAGCTTTGGGGCACGGATTCCTCGAGAAGGTATACGAGAACGCTCTGGCCCACGAATTACGTAAGGCCGGACTCTGCGTTCAGCAGCAAGCCGATATCCAGGTCTTCTACGATGGCGTGAAGGTCGGCACCTACTTCGCCGATCTGCTCGTGGAAGGGCGCATCCTTGTGGAACTGAAATCGGTGAAGGCCATCGACGATGCCCACATGGCCCAATGCCTGAACTACCTCAAGGCCACGGGATTGCAAACCTGCCTCCTGCTCAGATTTGGCAAGACGAAGGTGGAGGTAAGGCGCCTGGGCATGAACCGAGAAAACAAGCCGGGAATGGCTCTCGCAGAAATAACGGATGAAGCAAGGACAGCCAATGATTCTTCTTTTTCTTTATCCCCGTAAATCCCCGTTCATCCTCGGCAAAGGTTTTTTTGGCCTGGGATACGCGGGGATTTACGGGGATGAAAAGCAAAAATATGGAAATCAGAAATGTCATCCCAGCCACGGTGGAGGTAAGGCGCCTGGGCATGCACCGAGAAAACAAGCCGGGAATGGCTCTCGCAGAAATAACAGATGAAGCAAGGACAGCCAATGATTCTTCTTTTTCTTTATCCCCGTAAATCCCCGTTCATCCTCGGCAATGATTTTTTTGGCCGGGGATACGCGGGGATTTACGGGGATGAAAAGCAAAAATATGGAAATCAGAAATGTCATCCCAGCCACGGATGCACGCCCTGTTCATCCCCGGCAAGGAGCATAGGTGGCCTCGCCTTTGTGGTGATCCAGCTTTTTGATCACAGCGCCTAAATCTAAGCCCTTTCTTTAAGGCTCACACATGAGCTTCGCCTTCGGCATCTCCGATTTCAGCATCGGCGAAGGAATTTATATTCCCCGCCAATTGCTGAAGCTCGCCCGCCACCTGGGCTACCGGGACCTGGTCCTCTGGGACCGGGGGCTGCAGGGCTACCCGAAGCTGCGGGAGGAACTGGAATGGGCCCGGGAAGTCCACACACTCGGGGGGCTTCACGGGGCCATTGAAAAGCCCGGCGGGCCTGGCCCCATCGCCGATGAATTCAATATCCACATCGGCTGCCGTTTCCGCTGGCGGGGCCATGAGTACGGCGCCCTGCCCTTCTCAGATAAAGGCTACGCGGCCCTCAACCGCCTGCTCACCGCCCAAGCCCACGAAGCCCGGCGGTTGAAAGGCTTGGCGGGTGAAGCCATCCCCGAGAGCTGCCGCACTTCAGAGCCGCCCCAGGATTGCGTGCTGCTGGCCGACGACCTGGCAGGCCTGGACGCCCTGCTGCGCGAAGGCCTTTACGCCTCGCTCCTGGCCCATCCCCGGCGGGCGCAGGAGGCGCGGCGAGCCCTGGAATTGGGCTTGCCCGTGGTGGCGCCCCAGGTGTTGCGCTTCCGCACGGACGCGGGCCTCGAACTGCATCGCCTCAAGCGCGCCATCGCGCAGCAGAGCACCCTGCCGCGCACGGAGCCGCTATGGGACTCGCGAGATGCCGCCGTGCCCCGTGGGGAATGGGAGGCCCGCTTTCCCTTTGGGGAAATCGCCGTGCAAAGGGCCACAGAAGCGCTGCTCGAGCGCATCTCCGGCTGGAAGATCCACTGGGGCGAATGGATCAGCACCGGCCCGCTGGGGCTGGATGGCCAAGACCTGGACGCGGTGCTGCGCCAGCGAGTCCAGACTGGCATCCGCGCCCGCTATCCCGAGATCGGCGGCGACATCGAAAGCCGCATGGAGCGGGAGCTGGACCTCATCCGGGTCAAAAAGTTCGCGGGCTACTTCCTGCTGGTGCAGGATCTGGTGAATGCCTTGAGACCCGAGCTCCCCTCCAGCATCTGCGGCCGGGGCAGCGGCGCGGCGAGCCTGGTGAGCTTCGCCCTGGATCTCAGCAACGTGGATCCCGTGGGCACCAACCTGATGTTCGAGCGCTTCCTCACCCTCGAGCGCAAGGACCCGCCGGACATGGACATCGACTTCGCCTGGGATGAGCGGGACCGGGTCATCCTCAACGTCTTCGAGCGCTACGGCCGGGACCGCGTGGCCATGGTGGCCAACCACACCTTCTTCAAGGACCGCTCCGCCCTGCGCGCCGTGGCCATGGCCCACGGGCGGCCGGAATCCGAGCTGAAGCAGCTGGCCCACTATGTCCGTGGCTGGAATGGCGGCATGGATCAGGCGTCAGAAAACCCCGCCTGGTCTGCGATCCTGCGGCAGGCCGCGGCGCTGGACGGCCACTTCTGCCAGTTCTCGGTGCATCCCGGCGGCATCGTGGTGACGCCGGGGCCCCTGTGGGAGCACGCGGCCTTCCAGCCGGCGCCCGCGAAGGCGGGTGTGAGCACCACATCCTGGGACAAGGAGGGCGTGGAGAACTACGGCCTCGTGAAGATCGATCTCCTGGGCAACCGCAGCCTGGCCGTCATCCGCGATGCCTACCAGGTGCTCGGAGATCGCGTGCCCCAGCCTATCGGCGAGTATTCCCGCAAAGATCCCGAGACCCAGGCCCTGCTGGCGAGGGGCGACAGCATCGGCGTCTTCTACGTGGAGAGCCCCGCCATGCGCCAGCTTCAGCAGCG